>CAJUPS010000001.1 GCA_910588045.1 uncultured Oscillospiraceae bacterium
CTGATTTTGAAAAACTATCTTCCCTTTTGGGAAGGTTGTGCTATAATAATTTCAGGCCCACTATGTATGGCAACCGGACAAAATAAACATTTTGTCAACATGACGAAAATCACGTGACCAGCCCCAACTTTTCGAGCTGCCGCGCGTGTTCCGCCCCGGAGGTCATCAAATAAATCCGGGTAGTGTTGATAGAGGAGTGCCCCAGCACGTCCGCCAGCTTCACGATGTCCTTGCAGGCTTTATAGAAGGTTGTTGCGAACAAGTGCCGCAGGTTGTGCGGGAAGACTTTCGATTCCTCCACGCCTGCTTTTTTGCAGATGGCTTTCATCTCCCGCCAAATCTGACCACGGGACATACGCTTTCCGCTTCCGGTAAGAAAAATCTCTCCGGAGGCGATTTTGTTTTTCTTGGCATACTTGAGCAGCTTCCGGCGGAGCTTGTTGGGAATGAGAATACTGCGGATTTTCCCCTTGAGATTGATGTCCGTCTCCGCACGGTTTGCAGCTTCAATGGTGATATAGCGAACCTCCGAAACCCGGATTCCCGTGGCGCAGATGGTCTCCATCAGAAGTTCCAATCGCTCCTGGCCCGTCTCCCGGGCGGCGTCAAGTAAGCGCTGGTACTCCGCTTTTGTCAACTCCCGGCTCTCCTCCCGGAAGGCTTTGCGCTGAACGCGGAGGAATTTGAGCTTGCAGTCCTCCCGGCCAAGGAACTTGAGAAAGCGGTTCACCGCCGAGAGCATAGAGTTCACCGTCACCGGCGCATACCCCTGTTCCAGCAGGTGCTCCCGCCAGGCGGATGCTTCCTCCAACGCCAGGTCGTCCAGCCACGCGGCGAAGGCTCGCACGTCCCTGCGATACTTCTCCACCGTCCCCGCACTGCGCCCCTCGCTCTCCAGCTGCGTCACAAAATCCTGAATATCTCTTGTGCTCATAAAAAATCCCCCTTCAATTTGATGGTTCTATATTTTTACATAAAAGAGGAAAAGTTGCACAAGTCTGAGCAACTTTTCTAGGAATTTGTTTCAAAAAGAGGGAGGGGGAGGGCTGCCAAAAATATTCTGACCAAAAAATGGTGGCAGATGCGCAAAAAGTCCATGTTCAAATGGAAGGAAGGATTTTATAATAGGCAATTAAGAGGTTGAAAAACAGATTTTTTAGGAGGACAGTTATGAAATATGAATTTTCCCCTGTGACTGATTTTGCAAAACTGGAGAACGCCGTTGCTGCGCTCTACGGGTCAGGCGCGGCCCCGGCACAGCTGGAGCGGTATCAAGGGGTCCTGCAAGGGCTGAAGGAAACCTTCGGCCCCGTGGAGCGGGCGGCAGTTTTCTCCGCCCCTGGCCGGACGGAGATCGGCGGCAATCACACCGACCATCAGTGTGGAAAGGTCCTGACGGGCAGCGTGAATCTGGACATCATTGCCGCCGTGACCCCCAACGGAGAGCGTGTCGTCCGGCTCCAGAGCGAGGGATTCCCCATGATGACGGTGGACCTGGACGATCTGGAGGTCCATCCAGAGGAGTACAATCAGGCTGTTTCTCTTCTCCGGGGCGTTGCGGCCTGGTTTGCCCGGCAGGGCTGCCATTTGGAGGGCTTCAACGCCTATGCGGTCTCCAATGTCTTCAAGGGGAGCGGTCTGTCCTCCAGCGCGGCCGTGGAGGTGCTGCTGGGCAACATATTTAATGGACTGTTCAACGAGGACAAATGTACTCCGGTACAGATCGCCCAGATCGGGCAGTATGTGGAGAATGTCTATTTCGGCAAGCCCAGCGGCCTGCTGGATCAGATGGGTTCGTCTGTAGGCGGGATGGTGACCATTGACTTTGCCGACAACGACCACCCGGTGGTGGAGAAGATTGATTTTGATTTTGCCTCCGCGGGGCACGCTCTGTGCATCATCGACAGCGGTGCAGACCACGCGGATCTGACAGACGAGTACGCGGCGGTGCCCGGCGAGCTGAAAAAGATCTGTGCCCACTTCGGCAAGCGCGTGCTGCGGGAGGTGCCGGAAGAGGATTTCTACGCCGCCCTGCCTGCGCTGCGGCGGGAGGCGGGGGATCGCGCCGTTCTCCGGGCCATCCATGTCTATGACGATAACCGCCGGGTGGAAGGACAGGTGGAGGCGCTGCGCCGCAATGATTTCCAGGCGTTTCTCACACAGGTCCGCACCTCCGGGCTCTCCAGCTGGCGGTATCTGCAAAACGTGGTCCCCGCCGGATATAAGGAGCATCAGGAGGTGGCCGTGGCGCTGGCGGCGGCTGAACGGATTCTCAACGGGCGGGGGGCCTGCCGGGTCCATGGCGGCGGCTTCGCCGGAACCATTCAAGCCTTCGTACCGCTGGATATGCTGGACAGCTTCAAGGCGGAGATGGAGCGGGTCCTGGGGACAGGGAAGTGCCATGTGCTGACCATCCGGAATGTGGGCGGCGTGCGGCTGGTGTAAAAGGGAAGGAGAGAACGGCTGATATGATTGCTTGTGAGATTGCCGCGCTGGTACAATACGCCTTGGACAGAGGGCTGATCCAACCCGAGGACCGAACTTGGGCGGTGAATCAGCTGCTCTGTGCATTGGGGCTGGACTCCTACGACGAACCGCAGGAGGTTCCCGCAATGGAGCTGGAGGAGATCCTGTCCCGGATTTTGGATGACGCGGTGGCCCGTGGCGTGATTGACGACGGTGTGAGCAGCCGCGACCTGTTGGATACGAAGCTGATGGGCATCCTGACCCCTCGGCCAAGCTGGGTCATTGACCGGTTTCGTCACCTGGAATCGCAGGACAAAAAGGCGGCCACCGATTGGTATTATACCTTCAGCCAGGATACGGACTATATCCGCCGCTACCGCATCGCCAGGGATGTGAAGTGGGTGGCCCCCACGGAATACGGAGACCTGGACATCACGATCAACCTCTCCAAGCCGGAGAAGGACCCCCGGGCCATCGCTGCCGCCAAGTCCGCCCCGCAAGGTGGCTATCCCAAGTGTCAGCTCTGCCGGGAGAATGAGGGCTATGCCGGGCGGATCAATCACCCCGCCCGGGGGAACCACCGTATCATCCCGGTTACCATCGACGGCAAGGACTGGTTCCTGCAATACTCCCCATACGTCTACTACAACGAGCACTGCATCGTCTTCAACGGGGAGCACACCCCCATGAAGATCGACCGCTCTGCCTTCCGCAAGCTGCTGGACTTCGTGATCCAGTACCCCCACTACTTCGTGGGCTCCAATGCGGACCTGCCCATCGTGGGCGGTTCCATCCTCAGCCACGACCACTTCCAGGGCGGGCGGTACACCTTTGCCATGGAAAAAGCTCCCGTGGAACGGCAGGTGAGCTTCCCCGGCTTTGAGGACGTGGAGGCGGGGATCGTCCACTGGCCCATGTCCGTCCTGCGTCTGCGCTGCGGAGATGATCGCCGCCTGGTGGACCTTGCGGAGAAGATCCTGAACGCCTGGAGAGGCTATACCGACGAGGCCGCCTTCGTCTACGCCGAGACGGACGGCGAGCCCCACAACACCATCACCCCCATTGCCCGGATGCGGGACGGCCGGTACGAGCTGGACCTGGTCCTCCGCAACAACATCACCACCGCCGAGCACCCCATGGGCGTCTACCATCCCCACGCCGAGCTGCACCACATCAAAAAGGAGAACATCGGCCTCATTGAGGTCATGGGCCTGGCCGTTCTGCCCGCTCGGCTGAAGGGGGAGCTCTCCCGGCTGGGTGAGGTCCTGGTTTCCGGCGGAGACCCGGCGGAGGACGAGGTCCTCGCCAAGCACGCCCCCTGGGTGGAGGAGCTCCGCTCCCGCCACACCTTCACGGCGGACAACGTGGAGGGCATCCTCCGGGACGAGGTGGGCAAGGTGTTTGCCCAGGTGTTGGAGCACGCAGGCGTCTTCAAGTGCAGCGAGCAGGGGAGGGAGGCCTTCCTGCGGTTTATAGCAGCCGTGCGGTAACAGCTTTGAAATAGCGCCGTGGCGTCTATCCCATCGAGTTGCAGAAGCAAGCCTTGGTGTATCCCACATATTCTCATGGGAATACCGCGTCCTTTTTGTCGATGATTTCTATAAAGCGATATTGACAAAACTTTAACAATGCGATATACTGTCCACAGTGAAATCGTTAAATGATTAACAACCAGCTTGTTCGCATGTATCACATTGATATGGAGGAAATTGAAATGGCTGACAAGAATACCCCTATCGTTATCGACACGGCCGAGGCTCTGACCGCCAAGCTCACTGCGATGCGTCAGGCCCAGCGTACCTTTGCTGCATACTCCCAGGAGCAGGTGGACCACATCTTCTTTGAGGCTGCCAAGGCCGCCAATATGGCCCGCATCCCCCTGGCCAAGATGGCCGTGGAGGAGACCGGCATGGGCGTGGTGGAGGACAAGGTCATCAAAAACCACTATGCCGCCGAGTACATCTACAACGCCTATAAGAATCTGAAGACCTGCGGCGTGATTGAGGAGGACAAGGCTTTCGGATTTAAGAAGATTGCCGAGCCCGTGGGCCTCATTGCCGCCGTCATTCCCACCACCAACCCCACCTCTACCGCCATCTTCAAGGCCCTGCTTGCCCTGAAGACCCGCAATGCCATCATTTTCTCCCCCCACCCCCGGGCCAAGGCCTGCACCATTGAGGCCGCGCGGATCGTCCTGGACGCCGCTGTCAAGGCGGGCGCTCCCGAGGAGATCATCGGGTGGATCGACGTGCCCAGCCTGGACCTGACCAACCAGGTCATGCGGGAGGCGGACCTGATCCTGGCCACCGGCGGTCCCGGCATGGTGAAGGCGGCCTACTCCTCCGGCAAGCCCGCCGTGGGCGTGGGCGCGGGCAATGTGCCCGTGGTGATCGACGACAGCGCCGATATTAAGATGGCCGTCAGCTCCATCATTCACTCCAAGACCTTCGACAACGGCATGATCTGCGCCAGCGAGCAGTCCGTCACCGTCATGGACTCCATTTACAGCGAGGTCAAGAAGGAGTTCGCCGCCCGGGGCTGCTACTTCCTCAAGGGCGAGGAGCTGGACAAGGTTCGCAATACGATTCTCATCAACGGTGCGCTGAATGCCAAGATTGTGGGTCAGAGTGCGCCCAAGATCGCCGAGATGGCCGGTGTGGAGGTCCCTGCTGCCACGAAGATTCTCATCGGCGAGGTGGAGAGCGTGGACATCTCCGAGCCCTTCGCCCACGAGAAGCTGTCCCCGGTGCTGGCGATGTACCGCGCCAAGACCTTCGAGCAGGCGGTCGCCAATGCGGAGCGCCTGGTGGAGGACGGCGGTATCGGCCACACGGCGTCCCTGTACATCAACACCAACCAGACCGACCGCTACGACCAGTTCGTGAACGCCATGAAGGCCTGCCGCGTGGTGGTCAACACTCCCTCCAGCCACGGCGGAATCGGCGACCTGTACAACTTTAAGCTGCGTCCCTCCCTGACCCTGGGCTGTGGCTCCTGGGGTGGCAACTCCGTCAGCGAGAACGTGGGTCCCATGCACCTCATCAACATCAAATCCGTGGCCGAGAGGAGAGAGAATATGCTCTGGTTCCGCACCCCCCAGAAGGTCTACTTCAAAAAGGGCTCCATGCCCGTGGCCCTCAACGAGCTGCGGGATGTGATGGGGAAGAAGAAGGCGTTCATCGTCACGGACTCCTTCCTCTATCAGAACGGATACACTAAGCCCATTACCGATAAGCTGGATGAACTGGGCATCACCTACACCGTGTTCTCCAATGTCCAGCCCGACCCCACCCTGGCCAATGCCCAGGAGGGTGCAAAGGCTATGGCGGCTTTCCAGCCGGATACGATCATTGCCCTGGGCGGCGGTTCCGCCATGGACGCGGGCAAGATCATGTGGGTCATGTACGAGCACCCCGAGGTGGACTTCCAGGATCTGGCCATGCGCTTCGTAGACATCCGCAAGCGTGTCTATACCTTCCCGAAGATGGGGGAGAAGGCGTACTTTGTTGCTATCCCCACCTCCTCCGGCACCGGCAGCGAGGTGACCCCCTTTGCCGTCATCACCGACCAGGAGAGCGGCGTGAAGTACCCCCTGGCGGACTATGAGCTGCTGCCCAATATGGCCATTGTGGATGTGGATAACATGATGAGCCAGCCCAAGGGACTGACCTCCGCCAGCGGCGTGGACGTGCTGACCCACGCCCTGGAGGCCTACGCCTCCATTATGGCAACGGACTACACCGACGGCCTGGCGCTGAAGGCCATGAAGAACGTCTTCGAGTACCTGCCCCGGGCCTATAACGACGGCACGGACCTGGAGGCCCGGCAGAAGATGGCCGACGCCTCCTGCATGGCGGGCATGGCCTTCGCCAACGCCTTCCTGGGCGTGTGCCACTCCATGGCCCACAAGCTGGGTGCGTTCCACCACCTGCCCCACGGCATTGCAAATGCCCTGATGATCTCCCTGGTGGTGGAGTACAACTCCGCCGAGGTTCCCCCGAAAATGGGCACCTTCTCTCAGTACCAGTACCCCCACACCATGGCCCGGTACGCCGAGTGCGCCCGCTTCTGCGGCATCAACGCCAAGAGCGACGAGGAGGCCGTGAAGAAGCTCATCGAGAAGATCGAGGAGCTGAAGAAGGCCGTAGGCGTTAAGGCCTGCATCAAGGACTACGGCGTGGACGAGAAGTATTTCCTGGATAATCTGGACGCTATGGTGGAGCAGGCCTTCGACGACCAGTGCACCGGCGCGAACCCCCGCTATCCGCTGATGAGCGAAATCAAGGATATGTACCTGAGGGCCTACTACGGTAAGTAAACACGTTTTCAAAGTCCCCCGGAGTTGTACTCCGGGGGACTTTGTGGAGAGGGGGGCAACAGCAGGTTGCTTTACGGCGGCGCCGTTTTGTGATATGCTTACAACATCTTCAACAAAGGAGCGTACAACACGATGGAATGCAAGGATGTACTGATCAGTCTGCGGGAGAAAAGCGGCATGTCCCAGCAGGAGCTGGCGGACCGGATGTTCGTCACACGGCAGGCGGTATCCCGCTGGGAGAGGGGGGAGACGCTGCCGTCCTCCGACCTGCTGAAAAAACTTTCGGAGGTGTTCCAGGTCTCCATCAACACCATACTTGGCAGCCCCCGGCAGTTGATCTGCCAGAGCTGCGGGATGCCTCTGACGGATGACATCATGGGCCATGACGCGGATGGGAGCATCAACCAGGACTACTGCAAGTGGTGCTACGACGGCGGGGGCTATCTCCAGGATTGCACCATGGAGGAGATGATTGCTTTTTGCGTGGACATCATGGTCAAGGAGCAGGGCGCGGACCCGGAGAAGGTCCGCCCGTACTTACAGGACTTTATGCCTAAGTTGGCCCGCTGGAAAAAGGCATAAGCGCATGGAGTTCCGCCCGGATACGCCGGACGGAACTTTTTTTGTGGAAGTGCAAAATATTGGTTGACATTGTAGACCAGCCGTGGTATGATAGGTCTACAAAGTAAACCAAAGGAGGTTGTGCGATGGGACAGATCAAGCTGACCGGCAGCGAGTGGAGCGTGCTGGACAGCCTTTGGCGGGAGAACCCTCAGACGGTGATGCAGCTGGTGGCAAATCTGGGCAGAACTGTGGGCTGGGCAAAGAGTACGACGATCACAACGCTGCGGAGAATGGAGGAAAAGGGGCTGGTTCACTGCGAGATAGCTGGCAAGGGAAAATCCTATACACCTGCTGTCATAAAAGGGGAGGCGGAGGTTTCAGAGACAAGAAGTTTCCTGGATCGCGTCTACCAGGGCAGTGTAGGGCTGATGGTGAGCGCCATGGCCCAGCGCCAGGAACTGAGCCGGGAGGAGATTGCCGAGCTGCGGGAAATCCTGGCGAAGGCGGAGGAGGTGACGGAGAAATGACGGTACAGATTGGGGGATGGCTGATTTCCGCCAGCGCCTTGATTCTGGTGGTGCTGCTCCTGCGGGGACTGCTGGGGAAGCGGATCAGCGCGGGGCTGCGCTATGGACTGTGGTTGGTGGTGCTGGTGAGGCTGCTGGTGCCAGCGGTCTTTTTCAGCCTTCCGATACCGTTCCTGCCCTCCGTGAAAGCCCCGGAAGCGTTGCGTATGGAAAATATCTACGTTCTGCCCGTGGACTCCAGGCCGCGTGAGGACTCCGGTGTCAGGTTCACGGAGGACGGAGAGGTGGAACGATTCGGCGATGTCGGTTCCTTCGGCTACCCTCGCCTTGAGAATGAGGGCAGAACGGTCACCCGATACGCGGATAAAATCAGCCCTCTGGAGCTGCTGGGCTGGATCTGGACAGCCGGGGCGGTGGTCATGGCCGCCGCTCTGATTACCGCCAATGCGCGGTTCACTCTCCGTCTGCGCCGGGTGCGCCGTCCCCTGGAGGGAACTGCTGCGCCGGTCCCGGTATATGTGGCTTCCTCGCTGCCGTCACCGTGCTTGGTGGGGATGCTCCGCCCCGCCGTCTATGTGACGGAGGAAGCGGCAGGGGACCCCGCCATGCTGCGGCACGTGCTGGCCCACGAGCTGACCCACTACAACCACCGGGACCATCTGTGGAGCGTCCTGCGGGGCGCGGCGCTGGCGGTCCACTGGTGGAATCCGCTGGTGTGGCTGGCCGTTATGTGCAGCCGCCGGGACGGGGAACTGGCCTGTGACGAGGGGGCGCTCAAACGCCTTGGCGACAAGGAGCGAAGCGCCTATGGTGAGACGCTGCTGGCTCTGGTAACCGCCAAGTCCCGGCCTGCCGATTTGCTGCGTTTTGCAACCACCATGACCGGCGGGAAGCGGAGTCTGCGGGAGCGTATCCAGCGTATTGCCAGCCAGCCGAAACGGCTGGTCAGCGCGATGGTCGCTGTAATCGTGGTACTTTCCCTGTCGTTCCTGGTGGCCTTCGGGCAGGCGAAGGAGGCGGATGCACCGGATGATGTGAACCGGGAGGCCCCGGAAGCCCACGTGGACAGACCGGATAACGCCTGGCGGACCGCTGAGATTACGCTGGATGAGGACGGAGTGCCGCATATCGACTACCAATACGGCAATACCATGGAGTTTCTGAGTGGTGCGCCCATCCCTGCGCCCCGGGAGTGGGCGGGCCAGGACTTGGCCGGTAGGAGTGAGGCCACGGCGCTGCAATACGCTCCGGATGTCTGGGCGAAGCTGGTTTCTCCCACGGACGGCTGGCTGGTGGCCTGCTATGGCAGGGGAGTGGCGGCGGCGGATACCTACGTCTACAGGACGGAGGACGGCGGCATGACCTGGACCGAGGTCTCTATGCCCGGTACGGACTGGCATATCGCGGATGTGGGCTTTCTGAGCCCGGACCGGCTGATCGTGGCCCAGAAGCTCTTTGACGGCGCGCCCTGCTTCATTACCAAGGATGGTGGGGGGACATGGGAGGAGATCGAACTGCCGGATACGCAGGTGCTGGACATCGGGATTTTTTCAGATGCAGACGTCGTATATATGGATGTTGGGGCGCACGAGGGCGGTCCGGCTACGTCTTCCATGATTTCCTCCGACTGGGGCGATACCTGGTCCACCAGTTTCCCCGCAGGTCTTCGGCGGTTTGTTCTGGCTGACCTGGATCACGACGGCCTGCCCGATATGCTGACGCTGCTGGAGATGGAGGATGCCGGACTTGTGCTTTGGCAGGTGCAATTTACGGCCTCCTATATGTCGTCTCCCACTTGGACCGGCGAGGCGGCTTCCCCCCATGTGGGCTGGACATCCTTCTATCTGTGCCGGATGGATGGGGAGGACTACCTTTTAGAGTATTCCCCATGGATGGGCGGCGGGAGCTGTGAGTATCGCTATAAACTATTCTATCTGACCGCCAGAGGCGAGGAAGTGGTGGTACAGGAAAATACCCTGGAATTTGACCTCATTTTTGGTCCCGATTATGTATTCCTGCACCAGTTTGACCCGCAGGCCATCAACACGTTCATGGAGGAGATCAACGCTCTGCTGGCCAAAAGCGAAGTGCTGATCAATACCGATGAAAATCTGCTGGGGACCTTTGAGAAGGAGGGACGGCTGTACGATAGCCTCTGGTGGCTGGATGATGACAGGGATGAAAATCTTTCTCTTCTGGAAAACCTGGAAAATTTCGGAACCTATGCACAGGACCATCCGGACGACACTTGGTCTCCGCTGGCGGACGTGCTGCTGAATCTGACTGCGGATGACATTACCGGATTGACGATAGAGGACGGTGAGCTTGAGCAGCTTGTGCAATATCTGCGGTCGGCAGAGCGGGGGAGCCGGTTCTATACCTGGGATACCTATGATGCCGCCTATGAGGGGCATATGGGGGAAGAATCCACCTATGGGCTATACCTCGCTCTGAAAGATGGGTCCAGTCTTGACCTCCGCAGCAGAGAGGAGAGTGACAATGTCCTTATGATTCTGGAAATGCCCGGAAATACGGAAGTGTACTCCGCATTCTACGTGGCGCCGGAGCTGGGCGAGTATATCAGAAATATTGAGGCGACATCAGATTGAACAAAGGTTAAGTTTTGTTCAATGTTGCTCTCCAAAAAGAATCAGCCGATCCCCGGGGCAGGGGACCGGCTGGTTTCTGTTTCTGATTTTTACTTCGCAATAACCTTCTTCAGTCTGGCGAATCGGGGCAGGCCGTTTTCCTTCTTCAGCTTGGTCTCGCCCTGAATGAGGGGAAGGGCGTAGTCGATGAACGCCTGGGTAACGCCGTTGTGCTCGGCATTGATCCACTCAATGGGCACCTTCTTTTCGGTGTTGGCCACGTCGGTGAGGTTGAACAGCTTGGTCCTGCACACGTACTTGCCGTCCTCATAGCTGCGCTCAAATCCCACCATCTTGTCGGTGAGGCCCGCCACGGCGTTCTCCACTGCGGCCTTACCGGCCATAAAGGATTCGTCGATGTCGGTCTGGCTGGCCAAGTGGGCGCCGCAGCGCTGGAGCAGGCTCAATTCGATCCCACGGACCTTGGCGCCGGTCTCCTTCTTCACAATGTCCGCCAGCATGGCGGCCAGACCGCCCAGCTGCGCGTGGCCGAAGCCGTCGGTAGCGCTGGTCTTGGCCTCGGAGACGAAAGAGCCGTCGGCGTAGTGGATGCCCTCGGACACGGCCACCATGCAGTTGCCCTTCTCTGCATAGACCTTCTTCACTTCCGCAAGGAACTTGTCCATGTCGAAGTCGGTCTCGGGCAGGTAAATGAGGTCGGGGCCCGCGCCCATGGCGGTGGCCAGCCCTGCGGCGGCGGTGAGCCAGCCCGCGTGGCGGCCCATGATTTCGATGATGCAGATCATGCCGGTGTCGTAGACCCGGGCATCGTGGTAGACCTCCATGCAGGAGGTGGCAATATACTTGGCGGCGGAGGAGAACCCGGGGCAGTGGTCTGTGCCGAACAGGTCGTTGTCGATGGTCTTGGGCACGCCCATCACGCGGCACTCATAGCCCACCTTCTGCATATATTTGCTGATCTTGTTGCAGGTGTCCATGGAGTCGTTGCCGCCGTTGTAGAAGAAGTAGCGCACATCGTACTTCTTGAAAATCTCCAGGATGCGCTTATAGTCGGTATCGTCCGCGTCAGGGTCCGCAATCTTGTACCGGCAGGAGCCCAGGGCGGAGGAGGGGGTGTAGAGCAGCAGCTCCAGCTCGCTTGCATCCTCCTGGGACATATCAATGAGGCGGTCACTGAGCACGCCCTTGATGCCATGCTCTGCACCATAGACCTTGGTGATGGCCTCGCTGTCCAGAGCGGTGCGGATTACGCCGTAAGCGCTGGCGTTGATGACGGAAGTGGGACCGCCGGACTGGCCGATGATACATGCACCTTTTAACATAATTTGATTTCCTCCTAGTTCTTGCATAAAGCTTTTTCTTGAAACAGTATATCTAAGTTTGCGCTTTCTTTATAGTATAGCAAGATTTCCCAGAATTGTAAACAGATTTTTCCTGCAAAAACGGCGGCAGATTATACAAACCTTTCTCCGTAAAGCGCCCACATTTTTTTGATTTCCCTGTTGCAATCTGATGAAACTGTGGTAAAATATACCTAACTTCACTATAAGGAGGATACTACCCATGCCCCTCGTAACCACTACCGAAATGTTCAAGAAGGCCTACAATGGCGGTTATGCCATCGGTGCTTTCAATGTCAACAACATGGAGATTGTCCAGGGGATCACTGAGGCTGCCAAGGAAGTCAACGCCCCTCTGATCCTCCAGGTCTCCAAGGGCGCCCGGGCCTACGCCAACCACACCTATCTGGTCAAGCTGGTGGAAGCCGCCATCATTGAGACCGGCCTGCCCATCTGCCTGCATCTGGACCACGGCGACAGCTTCGAGACCTGCAAGAGCTGCATCGACGGCGGCTTTACCTCCGTCATGATCGACGCCTCCAGCAAGCCCTTTGCTGAGAACATCGAGATTACCAAGAAGGTGGTCGAGTACGCCCATGACCACGGCGTTGTGGTCGAGGCCGAGCTGGGAAGCCTGGCCGGTGTAGAGGACGAGGTCCAGGTCTCCGCCGAGGATTCCTCCTACACCCGCCCCGAGGAGGTCGAGGAGTTCGTCAACAAGACCGGCTGTGACTCCCTGGCCATCGCCATCGGCACCAGCCACGGCGCTTACAAGTTCACGGCTGCCCAGTGCACCCGCAACGAGAAAGGCGAGCTGGTTCCCCCGCCCCTGCGCTTCGACATCCTCGATGAGGTCGTCAAGCGTCTGCCCGGTTTCCCCATCGTGCTCCACGGTTCCTCCTCTGTGCCCCAGGAGTTCGTGAAGATGGTCAACGCCAACGGCGGCAAGATGCCCGATGCCGTGGGGATCCCCGAGGAGCAGCTCCGTCAGGCTGCCCGGAGCGCCGTGTGCAAGATCAACATCGACTCCGACCTGCGTCTGGCCATGACTGGCACGATCCGTCAGTTCTTCACCGAGCATCCCGACAAGTTCGATCCCCGTGAGTACCTCAAGCCCGCCCGCGCCGCCATCAAGGAACTGGTCAAGCACAAGCTGATCGACGTCCTGGGCTGCGACGGAAAGGCGTAAGATCTCCGCCGAAAAGCAGCAACACACCGCGCCGCTCAAATCACTGAGCGGCGCGGTGTTACTTTTTGAAGAGGAACGGCGGGGCTCCAATTCCGCAGTCGCAGAAATACGGAGGAGCACATGGGAGGCTCCCCCGTATTTTCATAGGTATTTGTCATACTTTCCCGCAGGGAAGGGGCCCTCCAGTCCCAGAACCCGAGGCCAGAGCCCCGTTTCAGCAATAATGAACCCCATCAGCATCCCCATATGGCTGTGCAGGTGGCGGAATTGCGCCAAAATCAGGGTAAACCGCGTATATTCGCAGTCCGGCGGGAATGTCAGCAGCGCCTCATCCGTCAGATTGTCGAGATAGGCCGACAGTTTTTGGGAAATGTCGGCGAAATAGTGGTCGAGCTCCGTTCTGGTAAGAGTCTTTTCCGGGGAAATATCCAAGTTGTTCAGATTGGCCGTATGGATGGAGGGCTCCTGATAGTCTTGGGCCCTGGGATTGATGTACCACATGTCCAGAGAGTGGAGCATATGGTAGACATGCTGCCAGCAGGGGGCTTCGCAATACGGCTTTTCCCAAATCGCGTCGGGGATGCAGTTGATCACGTTCCGTACCTCCCACAACGCGCGGTTTGTCTGCTCCCGAACGATGGATACCAAGGTGCTCTGGTCCATAGTGCTCTCCTTCCAGTAATTACATTTGAAAAATAGTAACAAAACAGTTACAATTTATTTGTTCCTGTAAACCTGCGCCATACAAGGAGGTACATACCATGAAAAAACTTACCGCTATCCTCACCGCCTCGGCACTGGCCGCCACACTAACCGTGTCCGCCGCCGCCGCGAACCTGAGCCACACCGTTGTTCCAGGGGATACCATGTGGAAGCTGGCGGTCAAATATCAGGTGGGGACCAGTGAGATCATTGCGGCGAATCCGCAGGTCGCCAACCCCAACTTGATTTATCCCGGGCAGCTTTTGAATATTCCGCAGGTGGGGGACGCGGTGCTCCAATATGAGGCTGAGGTAATCCGGCTGGTCAACGAGATCCGGGTGAAAAACGGCCTGAAGGCGCTGGCGGCCAACTGGGAGCTGTCCCGCGTCGCACGGTACAAGTCGGAGGATATGTCCTCCGCCCGATACTTCTCCCACACCAGCCCCACATATGGCACACCCTTTCAGATGATCCAGTCCTTCGGACTGTCCTATAGGACTGCCGGAGAAAACATTGCCTACGGACAGAGAACACCGGCAGCTGTGGTAGACGCCTGGATGAACTCCAGCGGCCACCGCGCCAACATCCTCAATGCCTCCTATACCCAGATTGGTGTGGGATACTGTGCCAACGGAAATTACTGGACGCAGATGTTTATCGGCTGACCTTCCGCAAAAAGAGAATGGCACTTTTCACCCTTGCGGCATATACTGTGCGGAAGGGGTGATCTTTTTGGACGACTACAACCTGCGGCTGATGCCCTATGACCGGGCGGCGGCGGTGCGGTATGCACATAAATGGGCATACGGAAGAAATCCTGCTTTCTACGATTACGAGAAAATAGGCGGAGATTGTACCAACTTCGCCTCTCAGTGCGTCTACGCCGGAAGCGGAGTCATGAACTATACCAGGGACTTCGGCTGGTACTATATCAACGCCAACAACAAGGCGCCCGCGTGGACGGGAGTGGACTACTTTTACCGCTTCATGACCCGCAAGGAGCCGACGGTCGGCCCGGTGGCCCAGGATGCCTCGATCAGTCAGCTGGAGCCGGGGGATGTAGTCCAGCTGTCCTTTGACGGGGAGAATTGGAATCACTCGCCGGTGGTCGTGCGTCTGCTGCGCCAACCGGCGCAAAATCCGGAGGATGTGCTGATTGCGGCCCACAGCTATGACTCCGACAACCGGCCGCTGAATACCTATGATTACCGCGGTATCCGTTTCCTGCACTTTATTGGAGTGAGAAAGTGAGCCAAGTCGGCATCGGCGGGGAAGAAGGTCCGCAGCAGTGCGTCAATCCAACTGCTGCGGATTTTTCTGCTTTTTCGGCGGCTTGACCCGGCCCAATGGATTGGCTCTGGCGGCCACACGGAGGGCTTCGTTGTCGATGTGGGTGTAAATCTCTGTCGTGTTCAGGTGCTCATGGCCCAGAACCTCCTGGACCGCCTTGACATCCACGCCGTTTTGCAGCATCAGGGTGGCGGCCGTATGGCGGAGCTTGTGGGAGGAGTATTGGGTACTGTCAAGTCCAGCCTGGGACAAGTGTTTTTTCACCAGGGCGTGAACGGTGGAGCGGCTGATCCTCTGGTTTCGTGAGGAGAGGAACAGAGCGTTCTGATCCCGTCCGACGATGGGCCGACGAACTGCCAGATAGCGCTCCAACGCAGTCTTGCAGGCATCGTTGAGATAGACGATCCGTACCTTGTTGCCTTTACCCAGGATTCGCAGGGCGTCACCCTGGATGTCCGTCAGGTCCAGTCCGATCAGTTCAGAGATTCGCAGGCCGCAGTTCAAAAAAATGGTCAGGATACAGTAGTCCCGCTCACTGTTGATGCCGTCCACACTCTCCAGCAGCTCCAGGCTCTCATCCAGCGTCAGATATTTTGGCAGAGACTTTTTCAGCTTGGGAGAATCCAGCTCCTTGATGGGGTTGTCCTCCAGTAAGTGTGCCTTCTGAGTCAGATAGTTAAAAAATGAACGAAGAGTAGCGATTTTCCGAGCACGGGTAGAGGGATTCAGGCCGTACTTCGTTTTGTCGCTGTTGGGCTGCTGGGCCCGGTCACGGCTGAGATAAGTCAGATAGCCGTAGACATCTGTAAGTGTGATCGAGCGGACCAACTGAATATCGACATCCATAATGGAAATCTCATCCAGATTCACGCCTCGAAGAGAACGGTCCCGTGTCTGTTTGATATAGCGGAAAAAATTTCTGAGGTCAAGGAAATATTCGTCGACCGTTTTTTGTGAGTGCGCTTTGATGTTTTCGTGATAGGACAAGAAGTCGCATAGGATTTGCGGTGCTTCGTCACGGTAGTCAGTCATAGGACAGCTGAGGTTATATCGGCTCCGGTGTAGAAATTGGGCGTTGCCTCTCCCCTGAATTAAACAAAATTTTTATTTTGTTTAATTGTGTATGCCGATTAACCCCGTCCCTCCTCTCTGTCAGGATGCGCTTCCCGGACCGGACCGCGTACAGCTGTCAGCCGGTCGGCTCTCCGGGAAATCTTACTTGCATTATACCACACCTGTCAAGCGTCCATAAGCTCCAGCAGCGAGGACACCAATTGGGAGAACCGGAGATCCACGTCACCGGCTCGCCGGACCTTCGTGCGAATCTTTTCCAGCTCCCGGCGCTTGTCCAGGATTTCCGCATTCAGACGCTCCCAGTCCAACACCATCTGCTCCCGGCGCTCCTCCGTGTCCAGGACGTAGTTCTCCAGCTTCTGGGAGAAGTTTTCCCCCCGGTATCCCTCTATGTACCTCGCTACCTTGTCGGAAAGCCTCACGCATTTCTGGTTTGTTTTTGCCATATTGTTCCACCAACTTTCTGTATTTTGAATTGCTAGACCGCCGCTTCTGTATCTGCTCCATGAAGAACGGTGCACCATAAATATCAATAGCTGCACCAATAGGATTTACCGCCATATCAAAGACAAAGTGATCCAACTTGCGGATATTATACTCCACTCCTGGCTTGACAAAAAGAGATATTCTTTCCACGCAGTCAATTAACTCCGCCCAATATGACTTCATGGGCCAGCGCCAACGGTTGCTATCAGTGCCGGGGTCATCTACATAGCGGACATAGTTGACCAGGACCCCGCGAAACAGGGTCCCAATAGACTCTGAAACGGCAGCAAAGGCGAACTGGGAAGCTCGCTCCTTCCGAAGCTGGAGCTCTACACGGACCCAGTGCTGCGTTTCCGGCAGGCCGCGCTCTGCCGCCTTGTCATAAATCCGAATTAAAACATCACTTTTATCACTCCCGTGTACTATCGAAGCACCTGGCCGCCCGTTTTTGAATCTCTTGTGAATATCCCATACGCGAAACTTACTGACAAAGTGCTGTATTTCGTCTTGCTTTTGCTCAATTTCATCTTGCTTTTGCTCATCAGAATCACGAAATATCTGCCGGATATTCAGTATCCCGGTATGGTCATCAAAAGCCACATCCAGACGAGTAATATGGAAACGGTCATCCTGGGAGAACAACTGAAAAAGGCCGACAAAATCACCGCTGCCATACTCTTCAAAGGAACGGCAGCCTTGGCCGGACATATCCAGGCAAATACCCATACCAGGATTGCCGTCATATAAGATAGAAATATTCCCAAAGTAAATGCCATTTCGGTAGCCATGTCTCCCCTTCTCCATAGGAGACCATGTAACCTCTTCCATATGAAGGAGCGTTACCCAGTACCAGGGGTCCTCCTCTTTGCAGGATACGGTCAGCCAATCGAACAGGATCACATTTTCGGAAATAGAGCTTTTCATAACTTTTCTACCCCTGTCATGTAGGTAGTACCCCCCTGTTAGCCCGGGGGGGTTGGGGAAAGCCGCAACTTTCCCCGTGTATTACAACACCCGCAGCAGCAGGCGCAGATCAACGCCGCTGCGCTGGCAGGTTGTATTACAAGATACCGGCTAAACTATAGAGCCAGTTGTCAAAACCACGCTCGGCTATATCGGCAAGCTCTTCATCGCTCATAGTGATTTCGGCCACAGATTTTGTAGGATCATACCAGACCTGGAACACATCATCCCACGCAAGATTGTCATACATTTTTGAATATCTCCTTTTCACAAATCAACAAATTGCATCCCGGCATCAGAGGGGCCCCGCCGCGGCTGAAGCCTTGGCGGCGGGGTCCCCCCTGCTGCCGTGCCCTTGTATTACACGAAGATCTCCAGGTGGGAAACCAGGACAACCAATTTGTAATACAAATATCTCCGGAGAAAAGTGTATTACATGGAGATCTCCTGGAGGAAGCCAGGAAGATCTCACTTGTAATACAGAGCAAATCGGAGGCTTGGCGCAGGGGCGCAAGGCAGTCAAAGTGGTGTGGTGGCGGTGACAAAGACAGGTGCCACATACACCAAGATTTCGGTTTACCTACCCCCTACCGGCTATCGGGGGAGCAGACATGCTACGCATTTCCACGCTTGAGCCCCTGCTACTGATGTCGCTGCCGTCTGAGCTTCAGCCAGCGTTTGGAGGGCTTGGCCACACCATCCATGTTGCTCTGCTGGGTGTTCTGCTGGAGCTTCAGAATCTCCTCCTCTGACATCATGTCGCCCTCCTTCATGGCCTTCTTCAGATTGCCAACACAGGCCAACGTATTATAGGCGGCATAATCCTTGTCCCGGACAAACCAGCAGCTGCGCCCTCGGGGAGTAATCAGCTGACTGTTGGCAGCGTTTTCAAGGTCCCAGGCATCATACATATACAGCCGCTGGAACCGCCAGAGCTTGTCACACTCCACCACATAGCTCGTCACCTGCCGGAGCAGCGCATCCACGTGGCCGAACCGCTGGGCGGTGTAGTACAGGGATATGTAGTAGTGGCGGCAAGTCAGGATGGTATTGAGGAACAAGGGGTCAATATTGGTCTTGAAGTTCCGGCTGTTCATCTGGACGCTGAACTCGTCCCCCAGTACCAGCGTCACAGTCAGGGTTCCGTGCTCATCGTCATACTCCTTGTTCCGTTCCGCAGCAAGGACGATCTGCTCCAGGCTGACAAAATCCTCATAGGGAATGGACAAGGCCACGTTGGAGATCACCTTGATCCGCTGGGTAACCAGCCTCTTGCGCCGCGGACACCAGACCAGTTTTCCATTGAACTGCTGGTAGCTGCTGACCACCTTATGGACTGCGGAAAGAGTCTTGCCCTTGCCGAAGAGGCCGGTATAGGCCACCAGCTCCCCGGACCCGCAGCGGTCATATTCATGGTGGCGGAAATGGTCCCGCAAATCCAGCACACCGAAGCGGATCAGCGACACAGGATGAAACAGGGCGCAGCGCAGGGTTGGAAACATCGCCAGACCAAAGGCCAGGGCAATCAGGATAATAGCGCCCATCAGAACCTCCTAAAATCCATGATGACTTCCGCCAGACGGCCTATTACCCGGAACACGCCGGAGACCAGGGCGACACTGACAAACACGGACAGCAGATACGGTATCAGCTCCGCAAGGTTGTCCGGCGGAATCATGTCCATCCAGACCACAGTAAAGAACTCGGAAACTACTTCAGCCATGAAAATCCCTCCTTTAACATCCTGGCACAGGCTGCCACAAACGCACTGAGAAGCAGGAGCAGCAGCAACCCCTCGGTAACGGTGTAATCCTGGAATGAGGTCGTCATGAGCGGACGGTCCAGCGCCTGCCGGATTTCATCTACGGTCTGCTGGATACCGTCCACGTCATCCGTCATGCCCTCCTCGCCGGTGAGCGCATCCAGCAGATCGACCAGAAGGAGTGCGGTATCTATAACAGGTTCACCGGTCACCGGTTCAGCTGCCGCCACCGGTTCCATGGCCGGAGTAGTACCAGGAGAAAAAAGCTCGCCGTCCGCAGTGCGCAGGTTCCCGTCTTCATCCACATAGCTGCCAACAGAGCGGGGATCATAGACCACGCCCTCTTGCGGAAACTCTCCCACATAGGTGCCGACAGAATAGCGGTCTGACGGATCCGGAATCTGCTCCCGCTCGGTCCGGGCCTCCTCGGCCTGCCGGGCCTCCTCCTCGGCAGCAAGCCGGGCGGCTTCTTCCTCCGCTCCCAGCTGGAATATGTAAGCCTCAAAACCGGCAAACCATGCGTCAAAGGCCGCCTGGTACTCCTCGTTGCTGCTGTATGCAGCGCCATCCGGCGGGGCTATCCCGTAACCCTCTAAATAATCTTCAGTCATCCAACAACACCTTCCCTATAAACCAGGCTACAATAGCTGCCACAATATCGAATAAAAACACCTGCCACATGGAAAACGTAAAGCCGTAGATTGTAAATTCCACAGAGAAGAGGTCCACGATCCAGGAAAGCAGCGCACTTAAATCAGAGATCATCCCCTCACCTCCTTAATGCCTTGATAATGCCGACAAAGACAACGGCAGCGATCCCGAAAGTAAGAAGCAGCATAACCTCTGGCGGCAAAAATGGGAAAATTGCCGTCAAAAAACCAAGAAATCCCTCAAAGAGCTTGGGAATCTCGGTGAAAAAGGACATAATAGCGGCCACTACGTCCGCCAGCTTCCCCAGCAACATATTAGCCAGGGAGACCAGCCCATCCAGAAGGCCGCCAACGACGGAGCCTATCAGATCGTCGATCCGGTCCCAGATCGACTTGTCACCATCGCCGCTGCTCCCCCCTCCCCCACCGGAACCGGGCGGGCCGGAGCCGTTTGCATCCTTGTACTCCTCCCCGCAGACGGAGCAGCGGTAAATCGTGAAGCCCTGGGTAAGGACGTTGCCTTCTTCATCATAGGTGGTCTGGACGGACTGCTTGACCTCCCAGGTATGGCCCAGTTTGGGCAGCGTCTCCTTTTTGGTGCTGCCGCACTTGGCGCAGGAATACTCCACAGAACCGGCCAGGATGCAGGTCGCCTCCGTCCGGTTCCCCTCCTTCCACTCGTGGGTGCAGGTGGACGGGTCCTCCAACGGCTTGCTGGGCCGCTCTGGCTTGGCATCTACATCCACGTCCGGGGAATCACCGACCGGAGAGAATTTGTAGCCTAGGACATTAACGGTGGTATCACCGTTATGGACCATGGCGGTGACATCTACCCAATTACTGCCATCGTAGAGTTGGGGCTGGGCGGCGGTACGGTCATCATGCAGCGGGATATACAGAAAACCAATGGTGGGGTTGGAGGGGCGGACGCCACCAATCCGGCAGTTGGTGACCTTAGTATTGTGCTGGACATAGATGGTATTGTCGACCAGACTGTCCGGGTGGGCCAGGACCTTATTGGTATCGTAAGGAGCGTTGGGCGGGGTGTAGGCGCTGGTAGAGGACAGGCTGCCGGTGGTGACCCGGAGCTCGTCCAGGTAGACGGTGCCGGTAGACTTTATGTAGAACTTGTCAGCGGTGGGCTTGGTGAAGGGGCCGGAACCGACCAGATCGCCGTTGACAAAATAGTAAAGATTGCCGTTGGCTAGAGTGATTCGCATGGAGACCCATTGGTTTTTGTAGCTGTCGTAGAAGAAATCAGCCAGGACGTATTGGGAGGGTGACCAGCGGTATTCCTTTTCTGTATAATGACGATAAACAAATCTCGCTGCAGACCCTTGATTTGCAACCGTCGTTCCTCCAATATTAGGAGAAAAATTATTCAGTGCATAATTACAACACAAATCGGAATATACATTGGAGAAATAAAATTGAGGTATTACGCTATCATACACCATCCAACCATATGACTTAACATATGTACTTTCCCCAACAAATCCAGCTTCCATATATGATGATGGAGGATTCATACAAGATTTATAACTCGTAGAAAAATCAGGCAAGGTAGAAAATTTAGAATAATGACCATTACCGTAAAGATTACCTGGCAAACTCTTCAAATAATTTAGCTGATAATATTGATCCTTTACAAACGTATAAGATGGTGCTGTAGAACAAACAGATGACTGATAACCATTATCAGAATAAATATCCTTTCCTTTCCAACTTCTAGAAGTCACTACCTCCTGAAAAACATTCGTATCCCCGAAATAAATCCCCAGCTTGGAAATATCATTAAAGTACACCCGGAAATCAAAAGACAGACTGTCATAGCCGGGCAGCCCCGGGATCGTCACGCCTGCGGCAGAGCCATTGGGCAACGACACAGCTTTCCCAAAGGCCCCACTGTCCACGTAAGTAGTGGACCGGTTCTGGGAGTAGAAATCCCGGTTATAGTCTGCAATATCTACCTCCCCTACAAAAACAGAACAAGTGAAATTGACGTTGTCATGCTTCATGAAACCGGGATTTATGTCTTTGAAAGCAAAAACTACAGCGGCTGGATTTTCGGTGATGAAAAAAGCCAGTATTGGACACAGTGCTTGACCCCAAAGGAAAAGAACCGATTCTATAATCCTATTCTGCAAAACAAAACACACATTATAGCCCTAAGACAATACCTGGAACTTCCAACAGAAGAAAATATGATTTCATACATCGTTTTCAGTCAGCGGTGCGAACTAAAAAAGGTCTGCAAACGATCTGAAAACGCCATCATCGTACAGCGGCCTCAAATGCTGAAGTCACTTCGTCAGGAAATTGCAAAATGCCCCACTGTCTTTACTCAAAAACAAATTGATCTGATGTATGAGGATCTTCTTGGACTGACCACAGTTACTGCCGCAGAGAAAGCCCAACATATCCAACACATACAAGAGCATAAATCTCCCCATAAGAGCCAGCAAAAAACTCCGCCACCTCCTGCGGTAAAGGAACCAGAGCCAAAAACAACAGCTATTCTCTGCCCGAAATGCGGCGCACCTATGATTCTGCGAACTGCTTCCAAAGGCAAAAATCAAGGCAGCAAATTTTATGGATGCTCTCAATACCCAAAATGCAAAAGCATCATCAATATTCAATAATAAGAGGAGGCCCCGGACAGACCGGGGCCTCCTCCCTGTTCAGAGGCAGGATTGCCGTTGCATTACAAAACGTCTTCCGCAGCGGACGATCTCCCGAGAGGCTTGTAATACAATTAAACAAAATATCGGTTGTTGTTGCAAAACGCTCCAGGCCGGAAGCTAGGTTCCACTTTCTAGTGGTACAGCTTCCGGCCTGGTTATATCAAGGTTGTTTCGCAACAAAACCTAGGTTATTTTGTTTAATTGCGTATGCCGATCAACCCCGTCCCTCCTCTCTGTCAGGATACGCTTCCCGGACCAGACGGCGCACAGCTGTCAGCCGGTCGGCCCTCCGGGAAATCTTACTTGCATTATACCACGCCTGTCAAGCGTCCATCAGCTAAAGCGCGGAGCGCCGCTTGTCCCCCAATAAAACAAAAAGGCAGCCCGATCCTGGCTGCCTTTTTGAGATTACCTGCTTTCCGAAAAACCGTCACTGAGCAGCCGACGGCGTGGAGCTGTTTCTTCTAACAGGCACAGCACGTCATCCGGAATATAGTCGCTGTAAGAAATCTCCAGCAAAATCCGCCCCTCTTGTTCAACGGTACTCCGCTCCAACTGCTTGGGATCCAGAAAATCCATGTGCTGCATTGATGCGCGGAGATCCGTGTCCAGCACGACGCACAGATCCAGTCCATCGGCGGTATATATTTCCCTCTGATAGGTCAGCAGCATCTGCGGCAGCAGCATCCGCTCGGTTAGATTCTCATGAAATTCCTGGAGCAAGGGATTGGGACGGTCCAGAAGCCAGTCCGTCTCCCCTGCCAGCAGCGCACGGCATTCCGCTTCCGCTACCATGGCGCTTGTGCGGTGCCCATCCTGACGCCGCTCCAAAATTAGGTAGGTGGGATCATCATCATAATAGTGCAGAGAAAATTTGGTGCAGCCCTGCTCCTTTGTCAGAAGTTCTCCCATAGGATTCATGGGGACCCGATCCCGATAGCTGGTAAAAAGCATAGTGTGGACGCTCCTGGCTCCCCTCTCCTCCGCATGGGTGGAGAGGCAGGCGCGCAGAGCACGATAATCCTCCGGCGTGATTTGATAGTGCAGATTACGCAGTCGAGGTTGATTCGTTGTCATGGGGCATCCTCCTTTTTCCACTATCAATATAACCAACGAAAAAGAACTGGCTATGGCCGAAATTTGAACAATTTGTGAATAACCCTTTTCCTTCTGGCTGAGGGAAATTTTTTCGTGGGTTTTTCCTTTTTTTCGTGTATAGTAGAGATAGACGGCAGAGAGGAGGCGGTGGTCATAAACAACGACGCATTGATCGAACAGCTGCAACAGCGGGAACAGGCCGGGCTGGAGGAGTTCTCCCGGCGGTTTACCCCGCTGATGCGCTATATCATTTCCCCTATTTTACCGGATGAACAGGACCGGGAGGAGTGCTTGGCGGACGTGTCCCTCTTGGTTTGGGAGCAGATCGAACGCTACGATCCGAACCGGGGCGCTTTTACGACATGGCTCACCGTATTGACGCGCAACACGGCTCTGAACCGGGTCCGGAAGCGGAAGGAGACCGAGCCGATTTCTTCGGACCAGCTCTCCCCTGCCCCCGGACCAGAGGAGCAGGTCCTGCGGCGGGAGCTGCTGGAGGACCTGCGGCGAGCGCTGGAGAACCTGCCGGTGAAGGATCAGATCCTCTTTCACCGAAAATACTACTACCTGCAGCCCATCGCCCAGATTGCCGCCGAGATGGGTATGACTGCGCGGGCGGTGGAGGGGCGGCTGTACCGGCTGAAAAAACATCTGCGGAAAGAGTTGGGAGGTGCTGCACGGTGAATGACTGGAATTTTCAGAATCTGAGCGACCAGGAACTGGAGAGCCTGATGCAGGCAGGGGCCTCCTCCCTGCCGCCGGACGACAATCTGGTGGAGGAGATCACCCCCTGGCGGCGGGCCATGAAGCGGGCGCTGCTGGGAATCGCGCTCAATCTGGTGACTCTGAACTTCTGGGGATTAAACTACCTTTTCCCCGCCATCGGGACACTGCTGCTGCTCATAGGATTCCGCGCCCTGCGTCGGGAGAACAGGGGCTTTGCCCTCTGCTGGTACTTGGCCCTTGTACAAGCGACGATCCGCTACGCCTGCCTGATTCTCAACGCCTCCGTCTGGCAGGAGGAACTCTATCGGCTACCCTGGATGCAGCCGCTCCCCTACGTCCTGACCCTTGTTTCCTTTGTGCAGGTCCTGGGACTGCGCACCGGGTTCCGCGCCGCGCGGCAAAAAGCGGGGCTGGACCCCGCCGCCCCCGGCACTACCGCCCTGGTGGTATGGTATCTGATTATGTGCATCGCGGCCCTTGTGAACTACACCGGGATTTTGGGGTGGATCCTTATCATTGCCTATTTCATTATCCTCCGTACCCTCTGGAAACTACCACGTCAACTGGAGGAGGCGGGCTACGCCATCGAGTTGGCCCCTGTGCGGATCTCAGACTTTGGACTGGGAGCGTGGATTTCTGCCGTGGTGGTCGTAGGGATCGCCTGCTGCTGCCTCTTTGCCAGCGGATATGATATGGACTGGGCCCCGGTTCCGGAGGGAGAGCAGACCGGTTTGGAGGAACTGCGGGAGGAGCTTCTGGAGCTGGGCTTTCCGGAGGCGGTCCTCAATGACCTCACCCCGGAGGACCTGACCGCCTGCAAAGGCGCGCTCCGCATCGTGGTGGAACAGGACGACTATGCCGTCAATGAAGGCAGGAGCGTCATTCGGGAGGAAAACGGCTACCGCGTTCATACCCGTGAGTACGATGTCAATGAATTACGCATTACAGGCGTTGCGGTAGAGCTTCCCGGAGACCGGGAGCGGTGGCGTATCATCCATCATTTTGAGTGGGTCGTCGATCCCGGCTTCCACGGCACGGAATCCATGCAGTTCTGGCCCACCTACCATCTCGCCGAGGGCTGGTCAAAAGGGAGCGAGGCCACAGGCCGTGTGTTGCATGACCGGGACGGCGTGACCTACACAGCGCCCTATCACTATCTCGGTGAGCAGAGCTATCAGTCCACCAGCATGTTCTGGGGAACCCAGCAGAACCATGACCTCTTTGCCGCGTTCTCCTTCCCTTCCAAGGGGCAGCGCCAGCGTGGATATGTGGCCTACGATACCCTGGAGAACGAGGAGGGGTATATCATTGACAGCTGGATCAACTACACGCACCAGAACAGATGGTTCCAATACCCTGCGCAGACCGCTATGGAGAACCGTATGCGGGGCAGCTGGAATCTCTCAGGAGCGTTCAGCCTGGTGCAGACCGCCATTCAGTTCAACCCAAATGATCCGGCGGACTTTTCCGACTATGGATACACGACCGTCACAGAGTGACAAAATCCCCGGCGAAGCGTGGAAATGCTCCGCCGGGGTCTTTTATACTGTTCTTCCGCTAAGAACGGTCAATCGTTACCGTGCGGAAATGTTGGAATAGAGCCGTTTGAGGGGCGTATTAAAGTTCTTTTTAATCCTTTTTCTTTCAAGAAAAAGGATTACATTTTGAAGCTGTCCTTCAGTCCTACGCTGCGGTTGAATACCAGGTGTCCGGGCTTACTGTCCTTGCTGTCCAGGCAGAAGTAGCCCACCCGCATGAACTGGAAGTTGGCCGGGACAACGGCGTCCGCCAGTCCGGCCTCCACTTTGCAGCCCGTGACCACCTCCAGGGAATCCGGATTCATGCAGTCCAAAAAATTCTTGTCGGCGGCGTCAGGGGCGGGATCGGAGAACAGGTTGTCGTACAGGCGGCACTCCGCGTCCACCGCCGTGGCGGCATCCACCCAGTGGATGGTAGCGCCCTTCACCTTCCGGCCGTCGGCGGGGTTGCCGCCGCGGCTCTCGGGGTCGTAGGTGGCGTAGATTTCCACTACGCTGCCGCTTTCATCCTTCTTGCAGCCGGTGCACTTGATGAGATACGCGCCCTTCAGACGGCACTCCGGGCCGTCGGGATACAGCCGCTTATACTTGGGCACCGGGGTTTCCAGGAAGTCCTCCGCCTCCACGTAAATTTCCCGGGAAAAGGTGATGGTCCGGTTCCCATCCTCCGGGCGGTTGGGGTTGTTCTCCACCTCGAAGGTCTCGCTCTGCCCCTCCGGATAGTTGGTGATGACCAGCTTCACCGGGCGAATCACCGCCATCACCCGCCGGGCGGTCTCGTTGAGGTCCTCCCGCAGGCAGTGCTCCAGAAAAGAAAATTCCACCGTGCTGCTCGCCTTGGCTACACCGATGCGCTCGCAGAAATTGCGGATGGAGGCGGGGGTATAGCCCCTCCGGCGCAGCCCGCAGAGGGTGGGCATCCTCGGGTCGTCCCAGCCGGAGACCTTCCCGTCCTCTACCAGAGCGCGGAGCTTCCGCTTGCTCATGACGGTGTAGTTAATGCCCAGGCGGGCAAACTCGATCTGCCGGGGCTTAGAGGGCAGGTCGCAGTTGGCGATAACCCAGTCGTAGAGCGGCCGGTGGGCTTCAAATTCCAGGGAGCAGAGGGAGTGGGTGATCCCCTCCAAGGCATCCTGGATGGGGTGGGCGAAGTCGTACATGGGATAGATGCACCACTTGTTTCCCTGGCGGTGATGGTGCGTGTGGTTGATCCGATAGAGCACCGGGTCCCGCATATTGAAGTTGCCGCTGGTCAGGTCGATCTTAGCCCGCAGGGTCATGGCGCCGTTGGGGAACTCGCCGGAGCGCATCCGGCGAAACAGGTCCAGGCTCTCCTCAATAGGCCGGTCCCGCCAGGGGGAGCGGG
Source organism: uncultured Oscillospiraceae bacterium (assembly GCA_910588045.1). Lineage (GTDB taxonomy): Bacteria > Bacillota > Clostridia > Oscillospirales > Oscillospiraceae > Pelethomonas. Next base: position 27,353 of record CAJUPS010000001.1, read on the forward strand.
CGGGGGTATTCACATCGCCCCGATATTCCCGGAACTCCTCCGGCGTCAGCTCACAGACGTAGGCCAGGCCCTTTTTGATCAGCTCCTCAGCCAGCTCGTAGGTCTTTTCAAAATAATCACTGCCATAAAAGAGCCGGTCCCCCCAGTCAAAGCCCAGCCAGTGGATGTCCTCCTGGATGGCGTCCACGAACTCCGTGTCCTCCTTGGAGGGGTTGGTGTCGTCAAAGCGCAGGTTGCACAGTCCGCCGTATTTCTCGGCGGTGCTGAAATTGATGCACAGGGCCTTGCAGTGCCCGATGTGCAGATAGCCGTTGGGCTCCGGGGGGAACCGGGTGTGGACGGTCATGCCCTGGAACCGGCCACCCTCCGCGATGTCTTCGTCGATGAACTGATGGATAAAATTCTTGCTCTCCTCCGTAATGGGGGTCTTGCTTTCTTCGGCCATGCCGTCACGCTCCTTACTGTCATTAGAATGGATAAGTTGTCCAAAAATGGGCGATTTTCATTATACAAAACGCCAATGGAAAACGCAAGAGGAAAACGAAAAATTTTGTGAAAAACAGCCCGCGGTGCCGCGGGCTGTCTCACTATATCGCAAAATCCTCCTCCGTCAGTTTGGAGGTTTCCAGCTTCATCGGGCGTGGCGGGACGCGCTTGAAGGGATCGTACCGGAACCGATGGCAGTGGTACTCCATCGCGACAACGCCTTTTCGCGGGCAAACAACCTCCCTGCCGTTGATGAGGCTCCCCTTGGCGCAGTAGGCACAGCGGGGCTCTATATCCTTCCGGAACAGATTCATCGCTTCTCCTCCCTCCATAAGGGCCTACAGGGCCTGGATGACGACCTTCTCCTCCTCCGCAGAGGCGGCCAGCTGCGTCACCGGGTGGTCATAACTGTTGATGATCGTCAGTGCCAGCTGATCCTCGACCTCCTTCTGGATGGTGCGGCGGAGATTTCTCGCGCCATACGCCGCCGAGTAGGATTTCTTTACCAGATATGCGACCAGGGCGTCGTCGTAGGAGAACGTCAGGCCTTTCTCCTTCATGCTCTCCCGCAGCTCATCCAGCATCAGCCGGGCAATGGGACGGAAGTCCTCCTCTGCGAGCTTGTTAAAGCAGACGATCTCATCCACACGGTTGATAAACTCCGGGCGGAGGAACTGCTGGAGCGCCTTCATGGCGCGGTCCTTGTCCAGCTCATTGGCCGTCTTATTGAAGCCCACCGTCCCCTCCTTCCGGTCGCTTCCGGCGTTGGAGGTCATGACGATGACGGTGTTCTCAAAATTCACCTTCCGGCCGTGGGCATCGGTGATCTGCCCGTCGTCCAGGATCTGGAGCAGGACATTGAGCACGTCGGGGTGCGCCTTCTCGATCTCGTCGAAGAGGACCACAGAATAGGGCTTGCGCCGGATTTTCTCCGTCAGCTGTCCCGCCTCGTCATAGCCCACGTAGCCCGGAGGGGAGCCGATGATCCGGGACACGGAGTGCTTCTCCATGAACTCGGACATATCCAGCCGGATCAGGCTCTCGGGGGCGTTGAACAGGTCGTCGGCCAGCTGCTTGACCAGCTCCGTCTTGCCCACGCCGGTACTGCCCACGAAGATGAAGCTCACCGGCTTGTGCTTGGGCGAGATGCCTACCCGGTTGCGGCGGATGGCGGCGGATACGGCGTCGATGGCCTGGTCCTGGCCCACCACCTTCTTTTTCAGGCGCTGGTCCAGCTCGCTGAGGCGCTTGAACTCCTCCTCCCGGATCTTGCTGGCGGGGATCTTGGTCCACAGCTCGATGACCCGGGCGAGATTGTCCATCGTCAACTCCGGCTGACCGGCCAGGCCGTCCAACTCCGTCTGGAGCTGGAGTTCCTTGCTCTTGATCTCCGCCAGGCGCTCAAAGTTGGGCTCCTCGGCAGCCTCCAGCAGCTCCCGCTCCTTGCTGTAGTCGGCCATCTCCCGGCTGATTTCCTGGCGGCGGTTGATGCCCGCATCCTTCAGGTTCATGTCGGAACACGCCTCGTCAATGAGGTCGATGGCCTTATCCGGCAGGAACCGGTCTGTGATGTACCGCTCGGACAGCAGCACCGCCTGACGCAGGATGCCCTCAGGAATTTTTACCCCATGGAAGGTCTCATAGTAGTGAGCGATCCCCCGGAGAATCTCCATGGTGTCCTCCACGTTGGGCTCGCTGACCGTTACCGGCTGGAAGCGGCGCTCCAGGGCGGTGTCCTTCTCGATGTGCTTGCGATACTCGGTGAAAGTGGTGGCGCCGATGACCTGGATCTCCCCCCGGCTGAGAGCGGGCTTGAGGATGTTGGCGGCGTTCATGCTGCCCTCGGCGTCCCCTGCGCCCACGATGCTGTGGACCTCGTCGATGACCAAAATGATGTTCCCGCACTTGCGGATCTCCTCGATGAGGCCCTTCATCCGGCTCTCAAACTGGCCGCGGAACTGGGTGCCCGCCACCAGGGCGGTGAGGTCCATCAGATAGACCTCCTTCTCCCGGAGCTTGAAGGGGACCTCCCTGTTGGCAATGCGCTGGGCCAACCCCTCGGCGATGGCGGTTTTACCGACGCCAGGCTCGCCGATCAGGCAGGGGTTGTTCTTCTGCCGACGGTTGAGGATCTGAATCACGCGCTCAATCTCCTGCTCCCGTCCCACCAAGTGGTCGAGCTTGCCGGAGCGGGCACGCTCGGTGAGGTTGATACAGTAGCTGTCCAGATATTTCCTCTTGGGCGGCTTATCCGACTTGCGCTCCTTGGCGTCGTGACTCCGACTGGGCCCCTCCCCGCTGGAGGAGGCCGGTGTCTGGTCGCCGCTCCCCGCATTGAACAGCCGGTTGAGGAAGGGGAAGGTGGCCGTCTTGCCGTCCTCGCTGTCGTCCTCCTCGTCGTCCTTGGGGATCAGGCCCTCCATGGATTCCGCGCCGCCAAAGGCGCTCATCATCTCATCGTTGATCATGTCCAGGTCCTCGTCGGTAATGCCCATGCGGCGCATCATCTCGCCCACCTGCGGCAGGCCGATCTCCTTGGCGCATTTCAGGCACAGACCTTCATTGACAGGTTCACCGTTTTCGATTTTTGAAATAAACACCACGGCTACCCGCTTCTTGCATCTCGTACACAGGGTCGGTTGCATAACTTCTACCTCCATAACCACTCCCGAGGGAGGGCATACGCTTTGTATTGTATCTTTTATATCAAATCCATTCATTTTTAGCATGAACAATTTGAAAATTTTCAGGCGCAGGGAAGATTTCTCATCCCGGCAGGCTGACAGTCCCCCGGGACAGGAGACGCAGCACTGCGGATTCTCCCGCCATCTCCGGCGTGATGACGCCAACCTCCCGCAAGACCCACAGGGCGAGGCAAACCAAAATCAGCCCCTTGCCCAGACCAATGAGCGCGCCGCCGAGCCCGTTGAGCTGCCGGACCACCGGGAGCTTTTCTACCACGCGTAGCACCCGCGCCAGCAGGCGCAGCACAGCCGTCAGCACAACAAAAAACGCCGCACACAAAAGGGCCTGCACCAGGTCCAGCACCACGCCGTCCAGAACGGCGTCGGCCACGTTCTTCCCGGCCTGCTCCAGCGCTTCCGGCGTGGAGGCGAGGGCGGACTGTACGGAGGACTCGATCTCCGCCAAAAACGCCTGGGTCTGTTCCCGGATGAAGCCGTTGGGAATGGCCTCCACCACCTGTTCCAGCTCCACGACCGGCTGGAGCTCCGGCATATTTTTGGCCGTCAGCTCCTCCGCCCGCTGCGCAATCGCCCCGTAGGTGGCGGGACGCAGAGCTTTATCGATCACGACGGGGGCCGCCGCCCGGGCTAACTGCACCGAAAACACCAGGGCCAACACCACTGCGAGCAGTTCCGTCAGGGTACGCACGAGTCCCCGCTTCCAGCCCAGTACAGCAAATAGCAACACCACCGCCAAAACTACGATGTCGATCATATCACATTCGGCCCGAAAAGGCCATCCCCTTTCTATGGAAAAATGGCATACGGTCAGGGGAGAAATCTCCAAGCGGAGGCCCCGGAGATCAGCAGGACACTGCCGTCCTCCTCCATCAGAATCTGCCCGGCGTAGTCTGCGTTGTCCAGTCGGGCGTACTCCGTCAGGTCGCGTCGATAGATCACCAGACCCTCGCCGTAGAGCAGCGCCAGGTAGTCCCCGTATGCGGCCATATCCAACACCTCATCCGTCAGCTCCAGCGAGGCGATTTCCTTCCCGTCCAGGTCGTAGGTCGTCAGTGTGCAGATGTTGCCCGCCTGATACCGGCCCAGGAGCAGGGCGCAGAAATCATCGCCGGTGAGCGCATAGTCGTGGAGGTACAGATTGCCGTATGGGCGGTCCAAAACAATCTGGCCCGCAAGATCTGTCATGGTAAAACGCTTGTCACATAGCGCCAGTATTCTGCCGCCGTTGCAGTGGAAATCCAGGACCAATCCGTCCAAGATGGAAGCACTGTCTTTCAACTCCGCGCTGTCCAAATCGTAGACCAGGAGCCTGGTGGCAAAGATACCGCCCTGGGACTCCAGGCTGACAATGATCACACTGCGCCGGTCCTCCGTCACCTTGGCATCGCTGAGGTAGTTGTTGTAGGAATCGAAGCTGAAGATCAGCTCCCCCTCCGGGTCGTAGACGGAGACGGTCGCCTTGTAGCCGCTTTTCTGCTCGGTTACAGCCAGGTAATCTCCCCCGTTGAAATGAGCAGAGAAAAAGCACTGCCCATCGTCCGTGTGCAGCGTGCGCCGGATGCCATTCTGATCGAGGACATAGAGGGTATCTCCCCCGACATCACATACCGCCGCCTGCCGCTTTCCCACGGATAGCTTCGGCGCCGCCATGTGGATCGGAACATCATATAGCACGGCCCCATCGTCTGCGATCAGCTGCGCCGCATTTCCGTTGACCACCAGCAAGCTGGTGTCCAGCTTGCCATAGCGGTTCGACGCATCCACCGCATAGGCATAAATATCCCTTGTGCCGCTGCTGTCGCCGTACATCAGCCACCGGCGCAGAGATGCGAAGTGGCTCCCGTCCTCCATGGTGGTCAGCACGACCGCCCCCAGGACAAGGACCAGGACCAACAGCAGGGTCAGGGTCCGCCTAAGCATCCCGCGCTTTTTTTTTCCGCCCTCTTTCGCAGGGGTTTCATTCTTCTTGGTCATTGAGCCGTTCATCCTCATACCAAAGTCTTGTCAGGTACAATCCCCCTGGCGGAACAGTGGGTCCCGCCAGCGTGCGGTTGCCGCTGGAGAGAATCACCGGTATATCCTCCGGCGTCAGCTTTCCCTCTGCGGCATACAGCACCGTACCGGTAATGGCTCGTACCATATTATACAAAAACCCGTCGGCGCATACCTTCAATTCCAGAAGTTCCCCGTTTCGATTGACGCGGCAGTAGTGGACGGTCCGCACGGTGGTTTTCGTCTCTGTTCCCACGCTGCGTACAGCGCGGAAGTCGTGCGTTCCCTCAAAGGCCCGGGCGGCCCGGTCCATCACCTGCTCGTCCAGACGCTTCGGGTAGAAGTAGGCGCGGTGTACATAAAAGGGGTTTCTGATCCTGGAATTAAAAATCCGATAGGTGTACTCCTTCTTCAGACAGGAGCCAATGGCGTTGAAATCCTCCGCCACCTCGAACGCCTCACAGACCACAATGTCCTCCGGGAGGCGACTGTTCACCGCCAGGGGGAACCGGTCGCAGGGGATGGAACAGCCGGTGCGGAAATTGGCGATATAGCGTTCGGCGTGGACACCGGCATCGGTACGTCCACAGCCCGTCACCTTGATCCTCTCCCCGCAGAGCGTGGAGAGGGCTTTTTCCAGGGTCTCCGCCACCGTGATTTCCGTCTTCTGCACCTGCCAGCCGTGGTAATTTGTTCCGTTGTACATGAGACGAAAGGCTATATTCCTCATCAGCAGCTCCTCTCGCGCATTGCGGACCGTCCGCATCACAGTCCGAAGTGCGCCAGCACCAGCACTGTGACCAATACAAGGACATATGCCAGGAAAACGATATAATCTCTTGTCTTATATTGCAGAACATGCAGCTTGGTCCTGCCTTCCCCGCCGTGGTAGCAACGGCACTCCATAGCAACCGCCAGCTCATCCGCCCGGCGAAATGCGCTGATAAACAGGGGCACCAGGATGGGCACCAGCGCCTTGGCCCGCTGGAACAGGTTCCCGCTCTCGAAGTCTGCACCGCGGGCCTGCTGGGCTGACATGATTTTGTCGGTCTCTTCAATCAGCGTGGGAATCATCCGCAGCGCGATAGACATAATCATCGCCAGCTCGTGGACGGGGACTTTGATTTTCTTCAGTGGGTTCAGGAGGGACTCCAATCCGTCTGTCAGCCCAATGGGGCTGGTGGTGTAGGTCAGCAGGAATGTACCCATAATCAGCATAGTGATCCGCAAGACCATAAAGAACGCAGTAAAAATCCCCTCTTTAGTGATCCTGAAGATCCAGAAGGTCACCAGGGCTTCCCCCGGGGTGTAGAACAGGTTCAAAATCGCAGTAAAGCAGATGATGAACAAAATGGGCTTCAGTCCACGGACCAGGGCTCTGGGCGCTACGCCGGAAACCTTGATTCCTGCAAACAGCAGCAGCGCCACCACGCCGTAGGATACAAAGGATTTTGCACAGAAAAGAGCCGCAATGTAGAGGACCGTCAGTAGAATCTTGGTCCGGGGGTCCAGCCTGTGGGCCAGAGAGGTCCCTGGAAAATATTGCCCCAGGGTGATGTCCTTGAGCATCATTTCCCTCCCCCCTTCCATGCCGACAGAGCGGCGCGCAGATCTGCCACAGTATAGACGGCGGGGTCAATCTCGATCCCTCTTTTCACCAGCTCCATGGCCACCTGGGTCACCTGGGGAACATTGAGGCCCACGGAAAGAAGCTCCTGGGCACGGCTGAACACCTCGTGCGGCGTGCCGGACATGACCACACCGGCGTTGGCCAGGACGACAATGCGGTCCACATTTTCCGCCACCTCGTCCATGCTGTGGCTGACCATCACCACGGTGGTCCCCTTCTGCCGGTGGTAGTTCCGGATATTCTCCAGCATACTCCGCCGCCCCGCCGGGTCCAGACCGGCCGAGGGCTCGTCCAGGATTAGCACCTCCGGTTCCATGGCGATGACGCCTGCGATAGCCACCCGCCGCTTCTGTCCTCCGGAGAGGTCAAAGGGCGATTTGTCCAGCAGGTCTTCCCCCAGCCCCGCAAAGGTAACGGCGGACCGGACCCGGCGGTCGATCTCCGTCTCATCCAGCCCCATGTTCCGGGGACCAAAGGCGACATCCTTATAGACGGTCTCCTCAAAAAGCTGGTACTCCGGGTACTGGAACACCAGTCCCACGCGGAAGCGGACGTCCCGGATTTTCTTGGGATCCGCCCAGATGTCCCGCTCCCCCAGCAGAATGCGCCCGCCCGTGGGTTTCAGCAGGCCGTTAAGGTGCTGGATCAGTGTGGACTTCCCCGAACCGGTATGACCGATAATTCCAAGGAACTCCCCCTCCAGAATCTCCATATTGACATTTTCCACCGCATTACGGCAGAACGGCGTATTGGCGCCGTATGTGTGGGTCAGATTCTCCACGCGAATGATAGGTTTCAATGCCGAATCCTCGCTTTTATGATTTCAAACTTCCGACAATGGCGTCGGCGCACTCCTGGATCCCCAGTGCGTCCAGCGGCACGTCAAATCCGTCCTGCCGCAGGCCATAAAGCAACTCCACCGTGTGCGGCGCAGCCAGGCCGATCTTCCGCAATTCCTCCACTTGGACCAGGATCTCTCCGGGAGCGCCATCCATGACAACCATGCCGCTGTCCATCACCACCACCCGGTCCGCCAAGATTGCCTCGTCAATGTGGTGGGTAATGAGTACGACCGTGATGCCCTTTTCCCGGTTCAGCTGCTTTACCGTATCCAGTACCTCCCTGCGGCCCAGGGGGTCCAGCATGGCCGTGGACTCGTCCAGCACGATGCAGGCGGGCTCCATGGCGATGACCCCGGCGATGGCGACACGCTGCTTCTGCCCGCCGGAGAGGTGATGGGGCGCGTGGAGGATGAACTCCTCCATGCCCACTGCCTTCAGGGCGGCGGTGACCCTTCTCTGAATCTCCTCCGACGGCACCCCCATGTTCTCCGGGCCGAAGGCCACGTCCTCCTCCACCACATTGGCGACGATCTGGTTGTCCGGGTTCTGGAACACCATGCCCACACGGCGGCGGATCTCCAGCAGGAGGCTCTCATCCAGCGTGTCCATCCCATCCACCCAGACCTTGCCGCCTCCCGGCAGCAGCACTGCATTCATGTGCTTGGCAAGAGTGGACTTTCCGGACCCGTTGTGGCCCAGGACGGCTATGAAGCTGCCCTGCCCGATGGAGAGGTCAATGTCATTCAGTGCCAAAACTGGCTCCTTCCCCTCGTCGGGGGGATAGGAGAAAGACAGATTTTCCGTTTTAATGATGTCACTCATTCGATTTCCTCGTGATGCTCACAGTGTGATCCAGTACCGCCGGACGATTCCGGAACCGCCCAGCCCCGGCTCGTCAGGTATCTCGTTTTCCAGCACGCCGCCATTGGCGAGGATGGTGCGCTCCGAGGCGGGGTTCTCCGGGTCGCAGGTAATCAGGACCCGCTCCTCCCCCGCCGCCCGATAGGTTTCCAGCGCCAGACGAAGCTGATCTTTGGCGTAGCCCTTACGGCGCTCTGTGGGGCGGATGCAGTAGCCAATGTGGCCTCCATACTGCCGGAGGAAGTCCGTGAGGACGGTCCGGCAGTCGATCATGCCCACCACGCGGCCATCCGACTTCCGCACGGTGAGCCAGACGTTGGAAGGGGCCAAGCCCTTCGCCTTCTCCCGGCCACGGAAGTCCAGCCATTCCTCGTAAGTCTCTACCTTGCGCAGTCCATGGCAGCCGTCGAAGTCGCTGCCGTACTCTATCATCTCAGCCTTGAAGGCCATGACCTGATCCTTATAATCCATTGTGGGTCTGACTAATTCCAAAACGTCCATAACGTGAAACCTCCTTAATAAATTCAGGCGCAAGCCTTTTCAGCAGCCGCCGTCCTTCCAATCAGAGCAGATGCATTGATTGAAACAAAAATGTAAAACAGAACAATGTAAAGATAGAGAGCACCGTAGTACAGCACACCAGCTGTCCGGCCAACTGTCCGTCCGCCTTCATGGCAACAGCCATAGGATAGCAGGCGACTCCGGCGGGAGCGGCAAAAAGGATCAGCAGGGCGCATAGAACCGGGCCCCGGAATCCGCACGCTACAGCAACAGGCATAAATACTAAGGGGACAGCGATCATCCGAAGGAGGACACCAACAGTGAGAGGATACCGATTGCCCCGCAATTCACTCAAATCCAGGCTGACACCCAGAGAGATGAAACTGATCGTCGTAGTAACTCCCGCTACGCTAGCCACCGTGCCGTAAAGAATGTTGGGGATCCGAAGACTTACCGCCTTGCACACCAAGGCAAGTAAAGCGGCAATCACCATTGGATTTTTCATAACAGAGCGGATGATCTGAATCGGATTGGCTTTTCCCGAACGATTGATTTCCAGAATGACGACAGCCAAAGCATTGGTAGCAGGAACAATAATCGCTCCCAGCAGTGCCACCGGGCCGACTCCTTCTGCACCATAGAGGGATTCCGCTACAGCAGTTCCAAAGAGGATATAATTGGAGCGAATGATAATCTGTCCAATCGAGGCAGCCTGATTGTGATCTGCGACCAGGCGCGGCGGAATCAGAAGAGCAAGGAAAAATACGATCAACAGTCCGGCAGCAACAAAAGCAATCACACTGCTCCCCGGCCCGTCCCCCATGGATGTATCATAGATATTTTTGAACAGGAGAATCGGCATAAAGAGGCTGAAAGTCATCCGGTCCACTGCCCGCATACCAGAGCGGTCAACAATACCCATCCGGCGTGCAAGGACGCCGGTTCCCATCAGGAGGGCCATGGGCACAACTACGTGGACGGCAACCAAAAAACTGTCAAACATGATTCTCCCTCCCTTTTTATCTGTCCACGACTTGAAATCTCCTCACAAATCCGGGCGCAAATCTTTTCAGCAGCCCCCACAGCAGATAGCCGCAGAATACGCCCAGGGTGTTCAGAATGATGTCGTCGATGTCAAATATTCTACCGACACGGACTTGCCAGCACTCAATAAAAAGAGTAATGCTCAAACCCGTACCCAGTGCCCGCTTCCAGTTGTACCTCCGCCACAGCAGCGCAGCAAAGAAGCCAAAGGGGACAAACATTGCCACGTTCCCCACAATCATGAAGGGGCTGTCCGGCATAGAGAACGGGAGCAGATTGATTCTGCTCGGAAGTTGATTCGGGTCAAAATCCCAATAGGGATACCACCTGCCCCGGGTCAGCCCGGTGTGCAGCCATCCCACTTCCGGGACCAGGGTAATGGACGCCATTCCGCCGGTATAGACGGCAAACAGGAGCAGTCCAATCTCCCGAAAGAGGCCGCTGGACACCTTCCTATCCGTCATCCGCCGCCTTCGGAACCACAGAAGAAGGAAGAACAGTATCCCTCCTCCAATAAATCCGGGCACCATGCAGGAGACAAACCACTTTATGGTCAAAATAGTTTCCCAAATCCTGGATGCCATGCTACCGGTCCCCCGTCCACCGTCCCGTGGCCCCGCAGGGCAGGACCAGGCCGGATTCCGTCACCGGCAGGCCGATCTCATCGCTGACGGTCCGCCCCCCGAACTTCCGGGAGACCACCGTCTCCAGAATATATGTCAGCACACTGGGCGCAAGGCCCGTGGTATAGGAGTTGATGACGACAAACAGAGGCTCATCCGACAGCACCCCGGCGCACAGCTCCACAAAGGGGTACAGGTTGTCCTCCAGCTTCCAGACCTCACCGGTGGGCCCTCTCCCGTAGCTGGGCGGGTCCATGATAACGGCGTCGTACCGCCGCCCGCGGCGGATCTCCCGCTCCACAAACTTGGCGCAGTCGTCCACGATCCAGCGGATGGGGGCGTCCTCCAGACCGGAGGCTTTCGCGTTCTCCCGGGCCCACTGGACCATGCCCTTGGCGGCGTCCACGTGGCACACGCTGGCTCCCGCGGCGGCACAGGCCACGCTGGCGGCTCCCGTATAGGCAAACAGATTCAGCACGTTCACCTTCCGCCCGGCGCTCCTGATCTGCTCCTGGGCAAAATCCCAGTTGACCGCCTGCTCGGGGAAGAGGCCGGTGTGCTTGAAGTTCATGGGCTTGACCTGGAAGGTCAGATTCCTGTAGCGGACCTGCCACTGCCCCGGCAGCCTCCCCTTCTCCCAGCTGCCGCCGCCGGTGCTGGAGCGGAGGTAGCGCCCGTCCGGACGCTTCCAGCCGCCGTGGGTCCGCGGCGTGTTCCAGATGGCCTGGGGGTCGGGGCGCACCAGGAGCTTGTCCCCCCAGCGCTCCAGCTTCTCCCCGCCGCCGCAGTCCAGCAGCTCGTAGTCCTTCCAACCATCCGCAGTCCACATGGCGCCATACCTCCCCATCCGGTCTTCCCGCGATACAAAAAGTCACTCTATTATATACCAGCGATTGGCAACCGTCAACAAAAGAAGTATACATAATTTGGACGATTTTACAAGGGAAACCTGCATTTTATTTGGCGGAACAGAGCGGCGGCGAGAAAAAGCCGGAAATTTTCCCATTTCACCCTTGACTTTCTCGGCGAAGTAGGGTATGATAAGCGGGTATGTAAAGCCCGGGTGCTTTACACAAAGGAGGTCCTGCCGTGAAAAACCAGACATACCGCATGACCATGCTGTTCGATTTTTACGGGGAACTTCTGACGGAACGCCAGAGAGAATTTTTTGATCTCTACTACAATGAGGACCTGAGCCTCTCTGAAATTGCAGAAAACAGTGGCATCAGCCGCCAGGGGGTCCGGGATGTGATCGTCCGGGCGGAGAGCGCCATGCAGGCGATAGAGGACAAAACGGGTCTGCTCCGCCGCTTCCTCCAGATGCAGGAGCACATTACCGCAATAGAGGATGCCGCCGGACAGCTGAAAACCATCAACTACCGGCAGTATGAGGACTCCCGTATTGATCAGCTCTCGGACGTCATTACCCGGGCTGCCCGGGCTTTGAAGGAGTAAGGAGTGACAGCCAATGGCATTTGAAGGTCTTTCCGAAAAACTGAATGCCGCGTTCCGCCGCCTCCGCGGCAAGGGACGCATCACGGAAGCCGACGTCAAGGAGGCCATGAAGGAAGTCCGGCTGGCCCTGCTGGACGCCGACGTCAGCTACGGCGTGGTAAAGGATTTCGTGGCCAAGGTCACAGAGCGGGCCGTGGGCTCGGACGTACTGGAGAGCCTGACCCCCGCCCAGCAGATTATCAAGATCGTCAATGAGGAGCTCACCGAGCTCATGGGCGGCGGCAGCGAGAAAATCAGCTTCGCCTCCAAGGGGCCCACGGTCATCATGATGGTGGGCCTCCAGGGCGCCGGTAAAACCACCAACGGCGCGAAGCTGGCGGGCTATCTGAAGCAGAACATGGGCAAGCGCCCCCTGCTGGTGGCCTGCGACGTGTACCGCCCCGCCGCCATTACCCAGTTGCAGGTGGTCGGCGAGCAGCTGGACATCCCTGTATTCGCACTGGGCCAGGTCAATCCGGTGCAGATCGCGCAGCACGCCGTGCGCCACGCCCGGGACAACGGGTTTGATACGGTGCTGCTGGATACCGCCGGACGGCTGCACATCGACGAGCAGCTCATGGAGGAGCTGAAGAAGATCAAGGGCGCCGTCACCCCCAACGAGATTCTGTTGGTGGTGGACGCCATGACCGGCCAGGACGCCGTCAGCGCAGCAACCGCCTTTGACGAGGCCCTCGGCATCGACGGCGTACTGCTGACCAAGCTGGACGGCGACGCCCGGGGCGGCGCAGCGCTCTCCATCCGGGCGGCTACCGGCAAGCCCATCAAGTTTGTGGGCACCGGCGAGAAGCTGGACATGATCGAGCTCTTCCACCCGGACCGCATGGCCTCCCGTATCCTGGGCATGGGCGATATGCTCTCCCTCATCGAGAAGGCGGAGCAGAGCTTCGACGAAAAGAAGGCCGCGGAGCTGGAGGAGAAGCTGAAGAAGAACCGCTTCACCCTCACCGATTACATGGACCAGATGCGCCAGCTGCGCAAGATGGGCGATTTGGGCCAGATGGCCGCCATGTTCCCCGGACAGCTGGGCAAGCAGATGGCCGGGGCGCAGATTGACGACAAGATGCTCAACCGCCAGGAGGCCATCATCCTCTCCATGACGCCCAAGGAGCGCAACACCCCCTCCCTGCTGGACGCCAGCCGGAAGCGCCGTATCGCCGCGGGCTGCGGTCAGGAGGTATCCGACGTCAACCGGCTGCTCAAGCAGTATGAGATGATGCTTCAGCTGACGAAATCCCTCTCCAAGGGCAAAATGCCTCTCGGACTGGGAAAAATGCCCCAGCTGGGCAAGATCACCGGGACCAGCAAGATGCACGGCTTCGGCCGGAAGAAGCGGCTGAAATAGTCCCCACCCTTTTGTCATAAATGCCCCGGCATTTATATCATAAAACAACAAATTTATTTATTAACTGGAGGAAACACACCATGGTTAAAATCAGACTGCGCCGCATGGGCGCGAAGAAGGCACCCTACTACCGCGTCGTCGTCGCCGACAGCCGCTATCCCCGCGACGGCCGCTTCATCGAGGAGATCGGCACCTATAATCCCTGCGTCTCCCCTGCCGAGATCAAGATTGACGCCGACCGCGCCAAGGAGTGGATCAAGACCGGCGCACAGCCCACCGATACGGTCCGCGCTCTGCTCAAGAAAGTTGACGTGCTCTGATGGGCGAGGAGCACAGTATGAAGGAACTGCTGCTCTATATTGCCAGGAACCTGGTGGAAAACCCTGATGCCGTGACCGTCACGGAGGTGGAGGGAGATCAGGAGCTGACGCTGGAGCTGCATGTTGATCCCGACGATATGGGCAAGGTCATCGGCCGACAGGGCCGCATTGCCAAAGAGATCCGGACGTTGGTTCGCTCCTGCGCCCAGCGGACGGGTCAGAAGGTCACCGTTGACATCGTCGACTGACCCTGCGCATGTTCAGAACAGAGCGCACCTCCCCGATGAAGATCGGCTGGAGGTGCGCTCTGTTATTCTGGAGGGCTCACAGATGGGTGACGAGCTCCTGGATGGGAATGCGGGTTTCGCTGTGCCGGTCGGGACTGGAGAAGGGCTCCGCAGCGTAGCCCACGGCCAGGATGTTGATGGGCTCCAGGTTGTCCGGGAGCGCGAACTCCGTTCGGAGAACATCCGGCTTGAAGTAGCAGATCCACACGCTGCCCAGGCCCAGGTCTGCGGCCTGGAGCATCATGTGGTCCGTGAGAATGGAGGCGTCGATGTCACAGGACTGCTTCCGGTCGAAGGGGCGGACCCACGCCTTCTCATGGTCCGCGCAGACGATGAGCGCCAGAGGCGCGCCGTAGATATTGGCCGCCTTGCCCACCTTGCTCAAGCCGTTCTCTGTCTGCACCACCAGGATTTTACATGGCTGACGGTTTGCGGCGGTGGGCGCGACATGGGCGGCCTCCAGGAGCTTTTCCAGCTTCTCCGGTTCCACTTTCTGCATCGTATAGGCGCGGGTGGAACAGCGTTTCTTTGCCAGAGTCAAAAAATCATTCATTGCGTACATACCTCCCTGTTTTTTGTTTACCGGCTGAGAACATTGTACCATATTCCGCCAGATCCGCAAGAGGGCACTTTGCGGGAAGGTACTACCCGAAAAGATAGTGCTTCTCAATTGCGGCCATATCTGATATGATAGATCCACAAAGGGGGGATAACGCCATGCAGTTTATGTGTCCCGTGGAGGCAACGCTGTCTCTCATCGGCGGGAAGTACAAGCCCCTTATTCTCTGGCACTTGAAGGATGGTCCCCGGCGATACATGGCCCTCCAGCGACTGCTCCCTGGAGCGACGCCCAAGATGCTGACCCAGCAGCTGCGAGCCCTGGAAACCTGCGGTATGGTTCGCCGCGAGGTCATCCCGGAGCGGCCCCCCAAGACCATCTACTCCTTAACTCCCTTCGGAGAGAGCATCGTGCCGGTGCTGGAGGCCATGTGCCAGTGGGGACGGAACTACATGGAGGGAGAGGGCGCTCCCCCTCCATGCGGAAAAACATGAAGAGAAAGGCGCACCGGGAAACTGGTGCGCCTTTCTCTTTATGTAGTCGGACCGTCCTTCTTTTCCCTCTTCTCCAGCTTCCAACGGGCGTCCTTGATGGTGAGCGTCCGCAGCTTTTTCTTGCCGCTGGCCATGCGCTCCTTGATAGCCCGGCCGGTGGGCGTGGCCGCCAGACCACCCAGGGCCGTTTCCCGCAGTTCCATGGGCAGGCGGCGTCCCACCTCCCCCATGGCGTCAATGACCTCGTCCACAGGGATGCGGCTCTCGATCCCCGCCAGAGCCATATCCGCGGCAGCCACGGCGTTTACTGCGCCGATGACATTGCGCTTGATGCAGGGCACCTCCACCAGTCCCGCCACCGGGTCGCAAGCCAGGCCCAGAAGGTTCTTCAACGCCATAGCCACCGCGTGGCACAGCTGCTCCGGCGTGCCGCCCCGGAGGCACACCAGGGCCCCCGCGGCCATCGCCGAGGCGCTGCCGATCTCTGCCTGACAGCCTCCCGCCGCGCCGGAGATGCAGGCCCGGTAGGCGATAACCGCCCCCACGCCACTGGCAGTAAACATGGCCTGGAGCATCTTCTCCTCCGGCAGGTTCTCCCGCCAGTAGAGAGGGATCAACACCGCCGGCAACACGCCGCAGGCCCCCGCCGTGGGCGCGGCCACCACCCGGCGCATACAGGCGTTGCTCTCCCCCATGGCCAGGGCCTCGGCGATGACCTGGGCCATGAACTCCCCGCCGATGGGGTTTTTCCCGGCATACTCGTGCATCAGCTTCCCCTGTCCCCCAGCCATGCCGCTGAGGCTCCGGCGATCTCCGGTGTAGACCTCGCTGGCCTCCTTCATGGTGTGCCAGTTATGGGCCATCTTCTCCATGGACTCCATCTGGGATACTCCCCGGTTCTCCATGTCCGTCTCCAGAATGATCTCCCAGAACCGCTTGCCTTCCCGCCGCGCAGCGGTGACGATCTCCTGCATAGAGTCAAGATTCATGGTCAATCCGCCTCCTTTACATAGTGGATCACCTGGAGGATGCCGGGCTGCTTCTCGATGAGCTCCACAATGTAGCCCGGCACCGGGTCGTCCGTCTCAATGATCATCAGGACGTTTCCGCCCTTGGCGCTGCGGTGCATACTCATGTTGGCTACGTTCACCCGGGCCAGGGAAAGGGCCGTGGACACGTCGGAGAGGTTGCTCTGGTTGTCCAGATTCTGGATGATCAGGGTGTGATAGTCCCCTGAAAAGCTGACTCCCACGCCGTCGAGTTTGTCCACCATGATACGTCCGCCGCCGATGGAGCTGGCCTGCATCTTCATCCTCCGGCCGGATTCCCCGGTTACCACCAGTTTTACGCTGTTGGGATGGGCGTCCCGCAGGTCGATCTCCTCAAAGCTGAACTTCAGCTTGTTCTTTGCGGCAATCTCAAAGCTGTTTGGAATGTCCAGATCGTCGGTGGCCATGCCCAGCAGCCCCGCGATCAGCGCCTTGTCCGTGCCGTGGCCAACGCCGGTCTCGGCAAAGGACCCGTGGAGGTAAAGCTCCGCCTTCACCGGCTTCTCCCCCAACAGTGTGCGGGCCATGCGGCCAATGCGCACGGCCCCCGCCGTGTGGGAGCTGGACGGCCCCACCATGATGGGACCCATAATGTCAAATACGTCGATCATGTTTCCTTCCCCTCATTTTTCTTCAATCCAAACCGGGTTTTTGATTCCTCCATCAGCGGTACAATATCGTTGCCGTGCGGATTTAACGGCAGCTACCGAGTGCCCTATCGTTCTTTTGGAATCCTCTCTCAAGAAAAAGGATCCAGTTTCTTGCAGCACGCCACCGCCATGGACCCCGCCCCGATGTGGCAGGCCACGCTCAGAGACAGCTTATCCATGTGGATCTCATAGCCCGGGAACCGCTCCCGGATCTCCCCTCGCCACTCCTCGGCGGTCTCCTCCGAGCAGGTATAGGCGGCGCAGATGTGGACCGGCGTACCAGCGAAGCGCTCATGGACGTCCTTCTCCATGGCGTCCAGCATGATTTTCTTGGCGGACTTCCAGCCTCTGGCCTTGGCAAAGGCGTCCAGCTTCGCCCCCTGGATCTGGAGCACAGGCTTGATGTTCAGCACCGTTCCGATGGCGGCACCGGCGGCGGTGACCCGACCGCCCTTTTTCAGGTATTTCAGCGTATCCACTGTAATATAGATGCTGGCCTCCAGCCGTTCCCGCATGAGCACATCGTGGATGGCCTTTCCGTCCATGCCCGCCTTCGCCATCTCCAGGGCATCCAAGGCGGACTGCCGCTGGGTGATGGAGATGCGCTGGTTGTCCACCACGAAGACCCTGTCCTTATACTCAGAGGCCAGCATCAGCGCCGTCTCGCAGGAGGCGGACAGGCCGCTGGACATGGGGATATATACCACCTGGTCATAGCTCTCCAGCACCTGATCCCACAGGTCGGTGACGTCGCCTGGGGCGGGCTGGGAGGTGGAGATGTCCGCGTCCTCCGCCAGGCGGCGGTAGAACTCCTCCTGGGTGAGGGTGATGTCCTCAAAGAACAGTTCCTCATTGATGTAGAAGGGCATGGGCAGCACTCGGATCCCCAACTCCTTCCCTGCGGCCTGGGTGATGCCGCTGTTGCTGTCGGTTACAATCGCTACGTTTGGCATATACATTTAACTCCTATTTTTTCGCGCTGTGCAAATTTTGATGACCACGGCTGTTTTCTCTCCGTTGTTCCAGATGGAATGGGGGATCATGCCGTCTACAAAGAGGGATTCGTTTTTCCCCACGACCGTCTCCTCATCTCCCAGAACTACCCGGACCTCGCCGTCCACGACGATAAAAATGTGGTTGTCACTGTGAGTATGGTTATTCTCCGGACCGCCGCCTCCCTTTTCAATGTAAGCGATCGCGCCCCACTGAATTTCCCCCATTTGGTCAAACAACTTTTTGGCGGAAAATCCTCTGTGTCCCTCCGGGGTCATAAATTCATTGTGACTGTTCATACTGCACCTTCCTCCCAAAAACTTTACTGCGGCTCCAGCGCAGCGTGGAGCCTGTCTGTAATGGCCCCCTGGAACAGGGGCGTGGAGTGCCCATGGAGGGTCTCCAGACCGGCGGCGGCCATACGGGGATCGATCTGTCCCCCCATAAAGAGGTCCATGTCCAGAATGAACTTGACCTCCGGGTCCTGTGGGGCGTTAGGGATATTCTGCTTGACCATGCCGGGTCCCGCGTGGATCTTGGCCCGGCAGGAGCTGTCCAGATTCAGCTCCACGTCCACAGAGCACTTACGCGTAGCGGACTCCTCCACGTCCTCCTCGGCCAGCACGCCCAGATAGGCGGCGGCGATGAGGTCCCGCCAGCTCTCCCCCTCCAGCTCCAGGGACCTGCGGGAGAAGATGTTGACATACCTCAGCCCGATGCGCTCAAAGAAGGCGGGCTGGTAGATACGGATAAATTGCGCCAGGGGCATATCGAAGTGCTTCCCGAAGCTCTCCCAGCCGGGGTAGGTCACGGTAGACAGAGAGATAAAACTGTTGGTGAGATTCAGCTTCCAGTGCCCGTCGGCAGAGATAAAGTTGTGGTTGACCACCGGTTTGGGCGTCTCCACCTTTGCGCCGGGGGTGCCCAAGCCGGTAATCTTGGCGGCAGGCTGCTCCTCCTTGGCGGCGTAGCGGGGAAACATGCCCCGGACAGCCTCCTGGAAATCTACGGGCTCCCGAGCCCCGATGGACAGGATGGCCGGGAAGCGCAGCTGGCAGATCACCTCCGCCAGTTGGGACTTGTCGTAATGGACGCGGGGATTGTCAGAATACAGCATGGCGTTCTTCCTCCTGAACACTCATTTTTTCTATTGTATCCCGCCCGAGGGAAAAAGTCAATAAAAAAGCCCTCCGAACACGATCGTCCGGAGGACTTGCGATGGATCAAATTTATAAATAGAACATATGGCAGCCGATCGTGGCGCAGTAGGTCCGGTTCTGCCGCACCCAGAGGCCCTTGGACAGCGCAGGATTGAAGAAGTACAGGCTCTCCCCCACTGCGTCCACACCGGCCAGCGCCAGGCGGGCCGCCAGCACGCTCTGTTCCGTCGGCTCATCGTAAACGGCCCCGTTGGACACAGGCTCGAACTGCACGCCGTTTTTCTGGTCGAAGACCACGCCCTTCACGGTATCCGGGAACTGGTCGGAGGTCACGCGATTGAGAATCACGTTCCCCACGGCCACCTGTCCCATGAGGGCCTCCCCCTTGCTCTCTGCACTGATGATTCGACTGAGCCAGTAGAAATCCTCCTCCGTGTAGGGCGTGCCAGACAGCTCCCGCACTGCCACAGGGGTATCCCAGTCCACAAAGTCCACCTCTGCGCCCAGCAGATTGGACACGCTCCGCAGCGGCACATATGTACGCCCCTCCCGCAGCAGCGCCGCCTGCCCGGTCCAGCAGGTGTAGCCGTCGGCCAGCACATAGCCGCGCTGGATGGGGACGCCCAGCGTGAAGAGATCCGTCTCTGCCGTGGCGAGGCGGGCCTGATGGTCCCACTGGGTTTCCCAGCCGCCCAGGGCATCCATCAGCGAGGTCAGCTGGACATAGGTCACCCCATCCTCCACAAAGGCGGGAACCGTCCGGCCGCCCGCCGTGACCGTCACATTCTCCCCCGCCCGAGCGGCGCCCGTCAGCAGGAAAGCGGTCAAAAGAAAACTCAGGATCCTTTTTCCATTCATATAAGCACATGCTCCTTTCCGATGAAAACAGAACTTTTTTGTCCCTTCGGACAGTATAGCGGAAGACGGTCCCCGGAGGCAAGCTGTAAATTCTGGTAATCCCTCCCCCCTCTCCCCCCTGGCACCGGACGCTGCCGCAGGAAAAGGATGGACAAATCTTTCCACGCATTTCCAGGAAAAAAGTCTTGAAAAAACTGGAAATTCATGGTATCCTGACCATAACTGATAAAAGAGAGCAGGTGTGCGTGATATGATCTACACCATTACCACCAACCCTTCCCTGGACTATACGGTGGACGCGGATGTGATCCTTGGGCAGATCAACCGTGCCAACAGTGAAATCATCTATCCCGGCGGCAAGGGGATCAACGTCTCCCTCTCCCTCCAGCGGCTCGGGGAGGAGACCCGCGCGCTGGGCTTCGCGGCGGGCCGCATTGGACAAACGATCCGCGACCTGCTGGACGACCTGGGGTGCCCCCATACCCTGCTGGAGCTTGGCAGCGGACAGAGCCGTATCAACGTGAAGATCCGCGGCCCTGTGGAGACTGCCGTCAACGGCCGGGGACCGGACCTGGGGGCCGGTGATCTGGTGCATCTGTTGGAGCTGCTGCAAGACGTCAGGCGGGAGGACACGGTGGTCCTCTCCGGCTGGGCCCAGAATATCGCCATCTACGTCTCGATTCTCCGGCAGCTGGAGGAAACCGGCTGCATGACGGTCCTCGATTGTGGCGGTGAGGCGCTCTGGCAGTGTCTGGACTGTCACCCCTTCCTGGTCAAGCCCAACCTGGTGGAGCTGGGCGCTCTGTTCGGCGTGGAGGATCTGGAGTACGCCGAGGGCGTGGAGCTGGCGCATCAGCTTCAGTTGGAAGGTGCGCGGAACGTACTGGTCTCCATGGGGGGCAGCGGGGCGTTCCTGCTGACAGAGAGCCGGGAGCTGTACTTCGCCAGCGCCTGTGCCGGAAGGACCAATAACACTGTCGGCGCGGGGGATTCCCTGATCGCCGGATTCCTCACGGGACTGCGGCGGACGGGCGACTTCGGCAGCGCCCTACAGATGGGCGTAGCCGCCGGATGTGCCACGGCCTTCAGCGACTGGCTGGGCACGGAGGAATACACGCTGGAGCTGATGGAGCAGATCCGCGTAGAGAAGAGCTCGTTGTAACAGAAAATCACCCCGCCATTCCCAGCCGGGAATGGCGGGGTATCCTCTTTTTTGACGCGGCTGGGAATCCAGGCCCTATTGTTTCTCTTGGCTCAACCGCACGACGGCGAAGGCATACACCGGCAGCGCGACCAGGACCACAATGCCCAGCGTCCTCACCACCGCGTCCGGCACGCCGTCCCACAACAGCCAGAATAGCCCTTGCAGCACGACCGCCGCGCCCAGCACGGCCCGGCTCACCGTCCGGATGCGTTTCATACCCCTACTCCTCCTCTCGTCTCTTCCGTCCCTCTCCGACAACGCCCCACAGCTCCAGGGCGCAGGCCAGGACCAGCATCAGCAGCTTCAGCTCATGCGGAATCCATCCCGCCTCTCCCAACAGAATGGCGGCAGCCAGCAGCAGGCAGCCGGACGCAATCCACAGATTTCTTTTCCTCACCATGCCTCCTCCTCCCTATTGGCCCTCCCGTTCTAACTCCCGTATCTTTCGGGTGCACTGTAGAACGGCCCGCAAAAATAAGGCGACAATGACGATATAAAGTCCCGCGAGGCACCGGGCGAACATGTCCTCCGGAAACCGGATCAATGTGCTGATCCCAGTGACGGAGCAGCAGGCCTCTATCACCAGTCCCCACAGAAACAGGGCCCGGATCCGGCGGTACAGGTCCAATTTGGATTCCGTGTCGGTATAGACCTCAAACGGTCCGTCCTCCGCCCGCTTGCGGAGGTATACCCATCTCGCCCACCGCTGGACAATTTCCACGCCCATCTCGTTCATGAAGATCACATAATCTTCGTAGTTGTCGGCCATGAGACCCTTCCCCGGCAGGAGGTCGATCTGGTAGATGTACTCCCCCGGCTGGCAGGGGGCAAAGGTCACCATCCCGATAAAAAAGCTGACCATGGCCCACCCCTGTTGGGCATATTCGTTGAGCCACTCCTGCTCTTCGTCCTTGTCAAAGGTGTACTTCCAACGGATCATGTCCCGCCCTCCATTTTCTCGCCGTTCAGCACCAGCTCCCGCAGCCGCCGCAGCTCGGCGGCGAAGACCTCCCGGCCTAACCCGGTGATGACGTATTCCTTTTTCTTCCGGGAGCCCGGATCCGCACTGTGGAGGACGATCCACCCCTTCTCCAGCATGGAGTTAATGGCCCCATACAGAGTCCCCGGCCCCAGGTTCACCCGGCCTCCGGTCATTTCCGCCACCTCCTGGATGATACCGTAGCCATGGATGGGCTCCCGGGCCGCCAGGAGGATGTAGAACAGAGCCTCCGTAAGGGGCTGTTGGCTTCTACTTTCCACTGCGCTTCCACTTCCGAACCTTCCGTGCGGACTTCTCCGGCAGCAGCGCCAGGACGAAGAACACGACCGCCAGACCCAGTACGACCCCCATCAGAAAATCCGGCACCCCCGGCAGCAGGTTGTTGACCACCAGGTAGGATGCCCCCAGCAGACCACCCAGCATGGCGTACTTGCGTTTTCTCTCGTTCATACTCCGCTCCTCCTCCGGTAAAAAATATATCGCTCTTCGATATATTCAATATATCACTTGCCGATCGATTTGTCAAGTGGTCCCGCAAAAAATCCGGGGCGGAGTAATCCGCCCCGGAACGCTTATTTGATGTGCAGCCCCTTCTCCTTCAGGCGCGTGTAGACAAATTCGCGGAAGAGCGTATAGGCCACCGAGGCCAGGGGGATGGACACCAGCATTCCCATCACACCCATCAGGCTTCCGCCAATGCTCACCGCCGCCAGTACCCAGATCGAGGGAAGGCCCACGGAGGACCCCACCACATGGGGATAGATCAGATTGCCCTCGATCTGCTGGAGCGTCAGGAACAGGATCACGAAAATCAGCGCCTGCATGGGCGAGACCATCAGCAGCAGAAATGCACCCACGATGCACCCGATAAACGCACCCACAATGGGGATGAGCGCCGTCACGGAAATCAGGCAGCCCACCAGCAGCGCATAGGGCATCCGCAGCAGCGTCATGGACGCGATGAACATTGTCCCTAGGATGACGGCCTCCACACACTGCCCAGTGATAAAGCTGGAGAATACCTTGTGGCTGAGAGAGCATACCCGAACCACCTGATCCGCCCCGCCCTTTGGTGCCAGCGCATAGAGGGCCTTGCGGCACTGGAGGCCCAGCTTTTCCTTTTGCAGGAGCAGGTAGATGGCGAAGATCAGGGAGATGAACCCCGCGCTGACCGCGCTGAACACCTGCATGGTGGCGGAGATCGTGGTGGAAACCACACTGCCCACACCGGTGGTCAGGAAGTCCCACAAATTTTTTGCCAGTCCGGCCCAGTCCACCGACAGGTTTTCCAGCCAATCCGTAATCTGGGGGTAGGCGGCAAACTGCTCCTCCGCCCAGGCGCCCAGGCGGTTGATCGCCGCCGCAGCATAGCCCCCCAGGCTGCCGATGCTCACGGCCAGCTGGGGAACCACCACCAGCACCAGCAGCAGGATCACCGCTGCCAGCAGTACGAGGGTCAGCAGCAGACTGAGCACCCTGGTCAGCGCAGGCGGGAGCCCCTTCTTCTTTTTCCCGCCGGGGCGCTGGAAGAGCTTCCTCTCCAGGAAGCTCATGGGGACATTCAGAATGAAGGCTATTGCCGCGCCCACAAACAGTGGGGAGACAATGCCCCACAAAAACAGCAGCGCTCCCGCCACCGCATCCAGCCGCTGCACGCCCACCAGAAGCAGCACGGTAAAGGTAATCAGCAGCATGATCTTCCTCATGGTCGCCCGGTTCAGTTCCATAGTCGTCCTCCCTGCCGCCGGGGGCGGCGCTTGACATAATTACTTTATCCTACCCCTTGCGAGCGGTTTCGTCAAGGAAGAATTTGTAAACAGTTGGAAAACCGATGGGAAAATCCCCCCGCAGAAACCTGCGGAGGGATTTTAGCGTGTCGGGATATGGGGAAGACTTCGACTATTTCCCCAGCAGTTTCTCCAGCGCCGCAAGACGGAGGCAGACGCAGAACACATCAATCGCCGCTTCCAGCTCCGCCACCGGCGGCAGGCTGGGCGCAATGCGGATATTCCGGTCCCGGGGGTCATTCCCATTGGGGAAGGTGGCCCCGGCGCTGGTCATGACCACACCCGCCTCCTTGCAGAGGGCCAGGGTGCGCTTGGCCAGGCCGTCGGCGGTGTCCAGGCTGACAAAGTATCCGCCGGTGGGCCTCTTCCAGGAGGCGATCCCCAGAGGGGCGATCTCCCGGTCCAGAGCGTCCAGCACAGCCCGGAACTTGGGTCCCAGGATGGCGGCGTGGCGCTTCATCAGCTCCAGGGTGTGGGCCTTGTCCTTGAGGTAGCGGACGTGGCGGAGCTGGTTGACCTTGTCGTAGCTGATGGTCTGATAGGTCATGAGGCCCACCATGTACTTGATGTTGTCCTCGCTGGAGGCCATGACGGAGATGCCCGCCCCGGGGAAGGTCACCTTGGAGGTGGAAGCGTACTCGAACACCATGTCCGGGTTTCCCGCCTCCCGACAGAGGGCGAGGATGTCCGGGAAAGGCACGTAGTCCCCCTCAAACTCGTGGATGCAGTAGGCGTTGTCCCACATGACCACGAAATCCGGGGCGGCGGGCTTCAGATGGGCGATGCGGTCGATGGTCTCCGGGCTGTAGATGACGCCCTCGGGGTTGGAATACTTGGGGACGCACCAGATGCCCTTGACGGCGGGGTCTTTGACGGCCTCCTCCACGGCGTCCATATCGGGGCCGGTCTCGGTCATGGGGATGGTAATGAGCTCCATGCCAAAGGACTTGGTCACGTTGAAGTGCCGGTCATAGCCCGGGGAGGGGCACAGAAACTTCACCGTGTCCAGCTTGCTCCAGGGCTTCTCGCTGTGGAGCAGACCGTGGGTGTACGCCTTTGCGATGGTGTCGTACATGAGGGTCAGGCTGGCGTTGCCGCCGATAAAGCACTCCTCCGGCTTACAGCCCAGGATCTCCGCGAAATACCGCTTCGCGCAGGGCAGACCGGTGAGCTCCCCGTAGTTGCGCACGTCGAACCCCGCCTCCACACAGTCCTCCGGTTTGCTGAGCACCGTCAGCATATCGCTGACCAAATCCAGCTGCTCCTTCCCCGGCTTGCCCCGGGACATGTCCAGCTTCAGCCCCTTGCCCTTGAGCTCCTCAAAACGGCCGGATACGGCGGCGTATTCCGCCTCCAGCTGCGCGGGGGTCATTTTTCCGTATTCCATGATCGTCATCTCCTATTCTCCCGCTGCGCGGGTGTTCACTGATCTTCTTTCAGCGCCTCATGTCTGGAGACCCAGCAGCGCCGCGCCGATGATCCCGGCGTCGTTGCCCAGCTTGGCCTTCACCAGCCGGGTGTGACGGTCCGCCTCCCTGCCAAAGCAGTCCTCCAACACCGTGCTCTGGAGGGGCAGCAGCAGATCCTCATCCCGGGCCTGGCTGACGCCGCCGCCCAGTGCGATGACCTCCGGCTGGAAGATATTGATAAAGTTGGACAGCCCGTCCCCCAGGTAGCGCAGGTATTGATCGATTACCGCCCGGGCCGTGGCGTCGCCCTGGTGCATGGCCTCGAAGGCGGTGCGGCCATCCACCCGGCTGAGGTCGCCGCCCGTTATGCCCCACATGATGGAATCCTTGTTCTGGTCCATGGCCGCCATGGTCTGGCGGATCAGGGCGTTGGCGGAGGCGTAGCGCTCCCAGCAGCCCTTGCGGCCGCAGGTGCACTGCTCCCCGCCGTGAACCAGGACGATGTGGCCCCCCTCCCCGGCACAGCCGTTGATGCCAGTGTGGATGTGCCCATTGAGAATGATGCCCGTGCCGATGCCCGTACCCAGGGTGACCAGAATCAGGCTCTCGATGTTCTTATCCTCGTAGTGGTAGAACTCCCCCAGGGCAGCGCAATCCGCGTCGTTGCCCAGATGGACGGGCACGTCCTTCCACTGGCGGTGAAACATCTCTGCCACCGGCATGAACCGGATGGGGATGTTTACCGTCTTGATGACGACGCCCTTCCTGTCGTCCACCGGTCCGGGGAATCCCATGCCCACGGAGGCAACCTGGTCCCGGGAGATCCCGTTCTCCTCCACCAGGCCGATGGCCATCTGCGCCAGGGTCTCCCCCATCTGCTCCATGGAGGTGAATTGCAGGGGCTGCTTTTTGGTGGCGGTGATCTGATAGCTCTCGTCCACCAGGCCCGCCTTCAGATTGGTTCCGCCGATGTCAATGCCGATATAGTACATGCCGTTTCCTCCTTCGGTTAATCTATGTTCTTCCGTGTTTGTCAAAGGCCATCGGTCATCCGCCCTGCGTGTGGCGCTCCAGCTCGTCCGCCAGCTGCTGGGCGGCGTTGAAGCCGTACTTCTTGTGCCGGTTGTTCATGACCGCCACCTCCACGATGGTGGCCAGGTTCCGCCCCGGCTGGACCGGGATGGTAATGATCGGGACCTCAATGCCCAGGATGTTGACCTTCTCCTCGTCCAGACCGAATCGGTCGTAGAATTTGTCCTCCCGCCAGCGCTCCAGGTGCACCACCAGGTCCACCTGGGCCTCGGGCTTCACCGCGCTCATGCCCAACAGCTGCTGCACGTCCACCACGCCGATGCCCCTTAGCTCGATGTAGTGCCGGATCAGCTCCGGCGCACGGCCCAGGAGCTGGTCGGCCACCCGGCGGATGTCCACTGCGTCGTCCGCCACCAGCCGGTGGCCCCGCTTGATGAGCTCTATGGCAGTCTCGCTCTTGCCCACGCCGCTGTCGCCAGTGATCAGCACGCCCTCGCCGTAGATGTCCAGCAGCCCACCGTGGCGGGTGATGGTGGGAGCCAGCGCCTGGGTCAGGTACTCAATGACCTTGGTGGTGAAAACCACCGTGGTATCTGTGGTGTGCAGCAGGGTACGCTGGTGCTTGCGGGCCATGGCCAGACATTCCGGGTAGATGTCCAGGTCCCGGGACACCACCAGGGCCGGGATGGCGTATTCAAACAGACGGGAAAAGCTCCTCGTGCGCTGCTGTGGGTCCATGCCCTCCAGCATCTTGGTTTCCGCCATGCCGATCACCTGGAGCCGCCGGGGATCGAAGTAATCGAAAAATCCCACCAGTTGCAGACCGGGCCGGTTCACATCCCGGATGCCGACCAGGGCCGTTTCAAAATCGGCGCCCTTATTGACGATGGCCAATCCCAGATACTCCGCCAGCTCCCCGATTTTGACGCCGCCTTTCATTTCATCCTGTTGGATCATGCGCTTCGCCTCCGTTTTTACGCAGACCGGCGGAAGCCGGGTCCGCAGTCTTTAATAACAGGAATATTATAGTATAAATGGAGCGGCTTGACAAGAGCGAGAAAAAGTTTTGGAAAAAGAGAAAATTATACTTGCATTTTGTGTCAAACTCTGCTATCATATCCTAAGGTGCTTTTTGTGCCGCTATGATTCTGAAACAGCAAGGAGGTGCAACGGATGGCAAAGTGTCAATTCTGTGACAAGGGTGTTACCTTTGGGATCAAGGTTTCCCACTCCCACAGGCGCTCCAACCGCGCGTGGAAACCCAATGTCAAGCGCGTGAAGGCAATCGTCGATGGTACCCCCCGCCATGTATATGTTTGTACCCGGTGTCTGCGTTCCGGCAAAGTCACCCGTGCTGTCTGACATAGACATGCAGAACGGATGCGCCGTCCTTTTCAGGACGGCGCATTTTTTTCGGAAAAGGGCTCGCATTATGGCGCGGATTATGGTATGATAGTAAAGTACGCTCGGATTTTGGCCGCTGTCCCCCGGCGGAAAAGTCCGGCGATCCCCCCTTACCGCATTTGACGATCGAAGGAGCGAGACGCATGTCAGAAGAGAAAATCCACAACCAGCCGGACGGTCAGGACACCGTCATGGTCTTTTTTAACCCCGAGCTGCTTCAGAGCATGGCGGATCTGTCCGCGGAGAAGCAGCAAAACTTGCGGGAGATGCAGCTCGCCGCCGAGGACGGCGACCTGGATGCCGCCTATCAGCTGGGGCAGCGCTATTGCCACGGCAGCGGCGGTGCACAAAAGGATGAAGCAAAGGGGTTCTATTGGTTCCAGAAAGCGGCCGACGGGGACCATATCGCCGCACAATACAGCCTGGCCATGTGCTGGCTCCGCGGGGTCGGGACGGAGACGAACCAGGAGAAGGGCGCGTCGCTGCTGGCAGGTGCGGCGGAGACGGGCTATCCCCCCGCGATCTGTGAGCTGGGGCTCTGCTATGAGCTCGGCATGGGCGTGGAGATGGACAAGCACAGGGCAGCCGAGCTCTACCGGGAGGCGGCCGAGCACGATTTCGCCCCGGCGGAGTGTAACCTGGGCTTTTTCTACTACCGGGGCATCGGTATGGAGGAGGACGACCAGGAGGCGGCCAAGTGGTTTGCCAAGGCGGCGCAGCAGGGCTTTGCCCGGGCGCAGATGCTGATGGGAGAGTGCTTTGAAAACGGCTACGGCGTGGAGAGAGATCCGGACAAGGCTTTTGCCCTCTATAAGGCGTCCCACGAGCAGGGGTATGAGCCCGCCACCTGCGCCCTGGGGGTCTGCTATGACCGCGGCACCGGTGTGGAGGAGGACCAGCAGCGGGCCGCACAGCTGTACGCGGAAGCCGCCGAAAAGGGGTATCCCCGCGCCCAGTACATGTTGGGGCAGTGCTGCGAGTACGGCCACGGCGTGGAACAGGACGAGGCGCGGGCCTTTACATATTATCAAAAGTCCCACGAAAATGGGTTCATTCCGGGAACCTGCGCCCTGGGCCTGTGCTACGAGCTGGGCACAGGGGTGGAGGCCGACGCGGCCAGGGCGGTGGAGCTCTACCGGCAGGCCGCCGATGCGGGCCATCCTACCTCCCAGTGCAACCTTGGGTTCTGCTATTACCAGGGAATCGGTGTGCAGGAGAACAACGAGGAAGCCGCACGGTGGTTCCATCTGGCTGCGGAGCAGAATCACCCCCGGGCGCTGAACCTGCTGGGGGAATGCTATGACTTCGGCTACGGCGTGGAGAAGGACGAGAGCAAGGCCGCACAGCTCTATGCCGCCGCCTGCAAGCAGGGCCACGTTCCCGCCTTTACCGCCCTGGGGCTCTGCTATGAGCTGGGGCGGGGCGTGGAGATGGACCTGGAAAAAGCGGTCGAGCTCTACCGCAAGGCCGCCGAGGGCGGCGACGTCCGGGGCCAGTGCAACTTGGGGTACTGCTACTACCAGGGGATCGGCACAAAAATGGACGACGCCGAGGCCGTCAAGTGGTTTGAGGCCGCCGCCCAGCGGTCCTATCCCCGGGCACAGTTCCTGCTGGGCCAGTGCATGGAATTTGGGTACGGCACAAAGCAGGATATTGACGCCGCCCTGGCCCTCTACCACAAGGCTTGGGAGGGCGGACACGCTCCCGCCGCCGCCTCCATCGGACTGTGCTATGAACAGGGAAAGGGCGTGGAGACGGACAAGGCCGAGGCGGTTTCCTTCTACCGGCTGGGCGCCGAGAAGGGGGACGTCCGCGCCCAGTGCAACCTGGGCTTCTGCTACTATCACGGCATCGGGACGGAGGCGGACGACGCCGAGGCGGCCAAGTGGTTTGCCAAGGCCGCCGATCAGGGCTTCGCCAGGGCACAGCATCTGTTGGGAGAGTGCTACGAAAATGGCTTCGGCGTCGAGGAGGACGCGGAGAAGGCGTTCCATTTCTACCAGCAGTCCCATGAGAACGGCCATGTGCCCGGCACCTGTGCGCTGGCGCTGTGCTATGAGGTTGGCACCGGCGTGGAGGCCGACCCCCGGAAGGCGGTGGAGCTCTATCGGCAGG
Organism: uncultured Oscillospiraceae bacterium; assembly: GCA_910588045.1. Taxonomy (GTDB): domain Bacteria; phylum Bacillota; class Clostridia; order Oscillospirales; family Oscillospiraceae; genus Pelethomonas. The sequence goes on from CAJUPS010000001.1 coordinate 57,215, forward strand.
CCGCGGAGCGGGGCTACGCCCGGGCACAGTGCAACCTTGGGTTCTGCTACTACCGGGGCATCGGGACGGCGGAGGATAACAACGCGGCATTTCAGTGGTTCACCCGCGCCGCCGAAAGCGGGTATCCCCGGGCCATCCACCTCCTCGGGGAGTGCTACGAGAACGGATTTGGTGCGGAAAAAGACTTGGCGCACGCGGCGCAGCTCTATCAGAGAGCCCACGAACAGGGGTACTCCCCCTCCACCTGCGCCCTGGGGGTCCTCTATGAGTTCGGGGAAGGACTGGAAATGGACAAGGCCAGGGCCGCCGCCCTCTACCTCCAGGCTGCCAAGGCCGGAAATGTCCGGGCCCAGTGCAACTATGGATACTGCTGCTACCGGGGCATCGGCGTGGAGGAGGACAACGATGAGGCGTTCAAGTGGCTGGAGAAATCCGCTCACGGCGGAAGCGCCCGGGCACAGCAGCTGTTGGGGGAATGCTATGAAAACGGCTTCGGTGTAAGCCGGGACCCCCAGAGGGCTTTCCAGCTCTACAAGCAGTCCCATGAGCAGGGCTATGCTCCCGGCACGTGCTCCTTGGGGCTGTGCTATGAGCTGGGGACCGGCGTAGAGGAGGACAAGGCCATTGCCTCCGACCTCTATCAAAAGGCCGCCGAAGCGGGGGATGCCCGCGCACAGTGCAACCTGGGATTTTTCTACTATCACGGCATCTCTGTGCAGGAAAACAACGATCTTGCCGCCACCTGGTTCCAGAGGTCTGCGAAGCAGGGACACCACCGGGCGGAGTTCTTCCTTGGAGAGTGCTATGAAAACGGCTATGGCGTTCCCAGAGATTTAGCCAAGGCTGTTGCATACTACACCAAGGCCCATGAGGCCGGTCGGGCAGACGGCAGCTTCGCATTGGCCGCCTGCTATGAGCAGGGTCTGGGCGTGAAAGCCGACCGCAAGCGGGCGCTGGAGCTCTACCGGGAGTCCGCCAGCCGCGGCAGCAAAAAGGCCGAGGAGGCGGTCAAGCGGCTGTCTGCCAAGAGAGGCATCAAGTTTCCCTGGTCGAAAAAGTGACATGATCCCCGGCGGGTTTGCCCGCCGGGGATCATGCGCGATTGCCCGCTCCATCTGCTGTCGGAGTCCCTTCATCGTCCTACATCTGCCGCCCGCGGCCCATCAGCTCTTGCAGCAGATCCACTGCCTCCGGGTACATCAAAAACCCTGCGCCGATCCCCAGCTCATTCCCCATGTTGATTTTACTCCGCAGGGTATCGGCATCATCGAAGAGGACAAACCGGCTCTCTCCAGTATCTGTAATGGTAAAATACTTTGCACACAAGTCGTGGGAGTAAAACACCGACTGCCGTTTCTTTTCCAGCATTCCGGCCAGAGCTGCGCTGTCAAGGGGCTGCCCTTCCCCGGTCGGACAGGGCAGAGGAAAGCTCATCCGAAGCCGTTGAAGGTCCAGCGCCAGTCTCCCCCGCCCAAAACGCTGGGCACACTCCTCCAGCCGCTGCCGGAGGTTCCCTCCGGACAGCGCGGTGCAGATCAGCACGGTGGCCTGCCCCACCTGTCCGCCGTAGTCCTCCGGAATGAACAGACCCTTCCTGTTCCGCCCCAGCACCCGCCCCAGAGCCTCCAGAAAGGCGGTCCGGTCCGGCGAGGGCGGCTGCTCAAAATCCGCCAGCACACCGCCGTAGCCACGGTTGCCGCATTCCCGCCACACATCCCGACACAGTGCGGCGGGGTCGCGGATGGGCCCGCAGTCCTGATCCCCCAGAACCATGAGCCCTCCCCTGGTCCGGGCCAGCAGGTCACGGCGGGTCAGACGGCCGTCCCGGCCCACCCGATAGGCCACGTGAGCCAGACGGTCCGTATAGCGGGCGGCCTCCTGCTGCTTGTCGGGCGTAACGGCCAAATAGAGTTGCACAGACACTTCCCCCTTGTGGAAATTCAAAAGTCGTGGTATACTTTTCCTATATTATCTATACTATGCGACCAAGGAGGGCGCTATGCCATTTTCCCTGATCCCCGACCGGCTCTATGACCGCTATACCGACTTGACCCCCGCTCTGCTGCGGGAGCTGGACGTCCGGCTGCTGCTATGCGACCTGGACTACACCCTGGCCCCCCGCTCCGTGGAAAAACCGGATGAGACGCTCTACTCCTGGCTGAACGCCTGCCGGGAGGCGGGCGTGACGGTGATGATCCTCTCCAACAACCGCTCCACCCGCCGGGTGGAGGCTTTTTGTGGCGAATTGGGCATCCGGTATGTGGGCCACGCCGGGAAACCTGGCGTCAGGGGCTACCGTCAGGCCATGGAACAGGCGGGACAGCCGCCGGAACATACCGCCATGGTGGGCGACAAGCTGCTCACCGACGTGCTGGGGGCCAAGCGCTCCGGTGTTCTGGCGCTGATGGTGGAGCCGCTGGGCGGGCCCGTAGGGGCTTGGAATCACGTGCTCCACGCCCTACAGCGTCCCTCCAAATGGATCGCCGGAAGGAGACAATCATGAGCAGATTCCACAAAATCGCCGAAAAACTGGACGCCTTTGGCCTGGATGCAATGATGGTGACCAGCGAGCCCAATCGACTTTACGCCGCGCAGTTCCACTCCACCGCCGGTACAGCGGTCATTACCAGGGAGAAGAGCTACTTTATCACCGACTGCCGCTATATCGAGGCGGCCGGGAAGCACGTCACCGGCGCAGAAATCCGTCAGAGTACCACACAGGTCCCCGCAGAAACCATTGTCAACGAGATTCTCAAGGCCCACGATGTGGAAAAGCTGGGCTTCGAGGAGCAATACGCCACGGTGGCCGAGTACAACGGCTGGAAGGACAAGCTGACGTGCAGGGAGCTGGTCCCCGCGACAAAATTGATTATGGAGCTGCGAGGCGCGAAGGAGCCGGGGGAGATCGACTGCATGGTGGCTGCCCAGCGCATCGCTGAGAAGGCGCTGAAGGATGCCCTGGATTTCATCAAGCCCGGCGTGACGGAGAAGGAGATCTCCGCCTATTTGCAGTACCGGATGCTCTGCCACGGCGCGGAGAAGATGAGCTTCGAGCCCATCGTGGTCAGCGGCGTAAACAGCAGTATGCCCCACGGCGTTCCATCCGATAAGAAGGTGGAGGCCGGGGACTTTGTCACGATGGATTTCGGGTGCGTTTACGGCGGCTACTGCTCCGATATGACGCGCACGGTGGCCGTAGGCTACGCCACCGAGGAGATGGAGAAGGTCTACGGCACCGTCCTTGCCGCCCAGAAGGCCGGAATCGCTGCGGCCAGGGCTGGTGTCACCGGAAAATCCATCCACGAGACCGCCGCCAAGGTGATTGCCGACGCTGGATACGGGGAATATTTCGGTCACGGCTTTGGTCACGGCGTGGGGGTGGAGATCCACGAGGGCGCCGGCGCCTCCCCCACCAACGACAAGCCCCTCCCTGCCGGTGCGGTGATTTCCGCCGAGCCCGGGATCTATATCCCCGGCAAGTTTGGCGTTCGCATCGAGGACGTGATTGTCCTCCAGGAGGACGGATGTATCGACATCATGAAGGCTCCCCGGGATCTGATCGTCCTGAAGTGAGCCCAACCTCCCCCCTGCTCCGGCAAAAAGTACAGGATCTCACCGCTCTAGGGGCGGTGAGGTCCTTTTTTTGTAGAAATTGACCATTGACTTCATTGCTTTAACGCTATATAGTAATAAAGCAAATTCGTCATATGGCGAATGAGACTTGAACAAGGAGATTGTATGATGAAGATGAAAAAGAAACTGCTTGCACTGCTCATGGCCTGTGCCATGGTCCTGGCCCTGGCCGCCTGCGGCGGAGGGAACGACGCCCCTGACGCCAATACCCCGGCGGCGGCAGATCCCTCCGGCAGTACCGCCCAGCCCGCTGGGGACGGAAAGAAGTATAAGGTGGGCATCTCCCAGTATGTCACCCACCCCGCGCTGGACGCCGCCACCGAGGGCTTTATCGCCGCCATGAACGATAAACTGGGCGAGGACGGCTGGGAGTACGATTTCCAGAACGCCGCCGAGGACATCCCTACCTGCGCTACCATCGCCACCTCCTTCGTGTCCCAGGGCGTAGACCTGATTATGGCCAACGCCACCCCGGCCCTCCAAGCTGCCGCCGCCGCCACTGGAGACATCCCCATTCTGGGCACCTCCGTCACCGAGTACGGCGTGGCCTTCGGCATCAAGGACTTCTCCGGTACTGTGGGCGGCAACGTCTCCGGCACCTCTGACCTGGCTCCTCTGGACCAGCAGGCGGAGATGATCAAAGCCTGGTATCCCGACGCCAAGACCGTGGGCCTGCTCTACTGCTCCAAGGAGGACAACAGTCAATACCAGGTGGACACCGTTCAGAGCTATCTGGAGGGCATGGGCTACACCTGCACCCAGTATTCCTTCTCTGACTCCAACGACATTGCGGCCGTCTGCCAGACTGCTGCGGACAACAGTGACGTCCTCTATGTCCCCACCGACAACTCCGCCGCCTCCAACACCCCCGTCATCGACAACATCTGCCGGGGCAACATCCCCGTGTTCTGCGGTGAGGAGGGCATCTGCAAGGGCTGCGGCGTAGCCACCCTGTCCATCAGTTATTACGACATCGGCTACAAGACCGGTGAAATGGCCGCCCAGGTCCTGACCGGCCAGGCGGACATCTCCACCATGCCCATCGAGTACGCCCCCGAGTTTGTCCAGAAGTACAATCCTTCCATGTGCGAGGCCCTGGGTCTCACGGCCCCCGACGGCTACGTGGCCATTGAGGAATAAGCGGGAAAAGAAAAAAATTGCAATAAAGGAGGAAAAGGGACTTCCCTTTTCCTCCTCTTTATGATAAAGTATTGAAGTCTATGACAATTTTTCGCTTTTAGGAGGCAACTGTATGATAGCATTCATCGGCGCACTGCCGGGGGCCATCTCCCAGGGCCTGATCTGGGGCATCATGGCCATCGGGGTCTATATTACCTACAAAATTTTAGACATCGCCGACCTGACAGTGGACGGGTCCTTTTGTACTGGCGGCGCGGTCTTTGTGGTTCTCTTCGGCAATGGGGTCAACATCTGGCTGGCTCTGTTGGCGGCGGTGCTGGTGGGGATGCTGGCGGGTCTGGTCACTGGCCTGCTCCACACCCTCTGCGGCATTCCCGCCATCCTGGCGGGAATCCTGACCCAGCTGGGCCTGTGGTCCGTCAACCTGGCCATCATGGGCATGAAGGCCAACGTAGCCATCAACATCATCGACCAGAACAATCTCAATAAGCTGCTGGTGTCCCTCCGCTTTGTCCGGGGCGTGGCCGACGGGAACTACCCCTTCTACCGCCACCCCATTCTTGTTGTGGGTCTGTTCACACTGGCGGTCATTGCCGTGCTGTACTGGTTCTTCGGCACCGAGCTGGGCGCGTCCCTGCGCGCCACGGGGGCCAACCCCAATATGGCCCGGGCCCAGGGCATCAACACCAACGTGGGCAAGGTGCTGGGCCTGATGATCTCCAACGGCCTGGTGGCCCTCTCCGGTGCGCTGCTGAGCCAGTACCAGGCGTTCGCAGACGCCAGCATGGGGAAGGGAGCCATCGTCATCGGTCTGGCTGCCGTCATCATCGGGGAGGTCCTGTTCTCCCGGTTCTTCATCAACTTTGCCCTGAAGCTGCTGGCCGTGTCCATCGGCGCCATTATCTACTATATCATCATCCAGGCGGTGGTCAGCCTCAGCGGCATCGACACCAACTACCTCAAGCTCATCACCGCCGCCATCGTGGCGATCTTCCTGGCCATCCCCTACTGGAAGGGCCGCTTTAACGCCCTCCTCACCAAATTCATCCGGAAAAGAGGCAACATCGATGCTTGATGTGAAGAATATCAAAAAAACCTTCAACCCCGGCACCGTCAATGAAAAGACCGCCCTGCGGGGCGTGGACCTCCACATGGAGGAGGGCCAGTTCGTCACCGTCATCGGCGGCAATGGTGCGGGCAAGTCCACCCTGCTCAACGCCGTGGCCGGTGTGTGGGCGGTGGACCAGGGGACCATCTCCATCGGCGGTGTGAACGTGACCCATCTGCCGGAGTACAAGCGGGCCAAATACGTGGGCCGGGTGTTCCAGGACCCCATGATGGGCACCGCCGCCACCATGCAGATCGACGAGAATATGGCCCTCGCCATGCGCCGGGGCCAGCACCGCACCCTCCGCCGGGGCATCACCCGGTCCGAGCGGGCGGAGTACCAGGAGATGCTGAAGATCCTGGACCTGGGCCTGGAGGACCGGCTGACCAGCAAGGTGGGCCTTCTCTCCGGCGGACAGCGGCAGGCCCTGACCCTGCTGATGGCTACCCTGCAAAAGCCCCGGCTGCTGCTTCTGGACGAGCACACCGCCGCCCTGGACCCCAAGACGGCGGCGAAGGTATTGGACGCTACGGAGCGCATTGTGAACAAGGACCATCTCACCACGCTGATGATCACCCACAATATGAAGGACGCCATCGCCCACGGAGACCGGCTCATCATGATGTACGACGGGCGCATCGTCATCGACGTCTCCGGCGAGGAGAAGAGAAAGCTCACCGTCCACCAGCTCCTGGAACTGTTCAGCAAGGTCAGCGGCAGCGACGAGGCCGATGACACCCTCCTGCTTTCATAGCTCCTGCTCCCCGAACACCTGGGCGGCCACCCGGGCCGACTGGGCGGCGTCCTTCGTGTAGAAGTCCGCGCCGATCTGGTCGGCGAAGGATTGCGTCACCACCGCGCCGCCTACCATGATCTTGCAGGGGGCTCCCGCCTCCCGCAGGGCCCGGATGGTTACGGCGATGTTCCGGGCCGTGGTCGTCATAAGAGAAGACAGCCCCACCAAAGCCGCTCTGGTCTCCAGGGCGGCTTTTACGATGGCCTCCGGCGGCACGTCCCGCCCCAGGTCGACGACCTCGTAGCCGTAATTTTCCAACAGCATTTTCACGATATTCTTTCCGATGTCGTGTACGTCGTCCTTTACGGTAGCCAGCAGGATCGTCCCCTTCCGCCCCGCTCCACGGGGCAGGTGGGCACGCACCACGTCGAAGGCGGCCTTCACCGCTCCGGCGGAGGCCATCAGTTGGGGCAGGAACAAGGTTCCCCGCTCATACCGCTCCCCCACCGCATCCAGAGCCGGGATGATGTGGCCGTTGATGATGTCCAGGGGCTCCTCCCTCTCCAGCAGCGCCTCCACCGCCGCCGGGACGCCGGATTTCTGGCCGGTTTCAATCAGCGTCTCCAGGGGAAACGCCCCAATGGCGGAATGGTCCGCCCTGCCGACAATCTGGAAGCGCGTGATATACGCCCCGCAGCCCGGGTCCTCGCCGGTGAGCGCCCGCATTGCCGCCAAAGTATCCCGGATACGGCTGGATTCCGTGTTCACGATGGGCACGTTCAGCCCCGCCGCCAGGCAGGCGGACAGGAACGCACAGTTCAGCTCGTCCCGCCCCGGCAGGCCGTAGCTCACGTTGGACACCCCCAGCAGGGTCTTGTACCCCGCCGCCCGGACCAGCCGGATGGCCTCCACGGCCGCCAGGGCCTCTCTCTGGCTCACAGAGGCCGCCAGGGCCAGGGTGTCGATAAAGATGTCCTCCCGGCGCACCCCCGCCTTCTCCGCCGCCGCAGCGGCCCGCAGGGCCACATCCCGGCGGACCTCCGGTTCCCCACGGATCCCCTGCTCGTCCAGTGCCAGCACGATCAGCCCTGTACCGTACTTCACCGCCAGGGGAAGCATGGCCGCAAGGCTGTCCGCCCTGCCGTTGACGGAGTTGAGAATGGGCCGCCCCCGGCAGACCCGCAGAGCCTTCTCCATGGCGGCGGCATCCGAGCAGTCGATCACCAGCGGCAGGGGTGAAATTTTCTGGATAGCCAGCACCAAGTTGGGCAGAGCCTCCCCCTGGTCGATGTCCGGCAGTCCGGCGTTCACCACCAGCAGGTCCGCTCCCTCCTCCCGCTGCGCCACGGCGGCTTCGGCGGCGGCGTCCCAGTCCTTGGCGTACAGGGCCTCCTTCATCCTCGGACGGCCCGTGGGATTGAGCCGCTCCCCCACTACGGCTATGGAGCTGCCCGACAGCGTCGCGCACTCCTGCCAACCGCAGAGGCGGCACAGCCCGTCCTTCTCCCGCCGCAGCACCGGCGCGCTCCCGTCCACAACGCGCCGCAGGGCCCGGATGTGCTCCGGCGATGTGCCGCAGCAGCCCCCCAGGATGGCCGCGCCATCCTCCAGAAATATCCTGCCCCACTGCGCGAACTCCTCCGGGGTCACGTCGTACACGGTCTCGCCGTCCACCAGCCGGGGGAGTCCCGCATTGGGCTGAATCATCACCGGCAGATGTGTATTCTCCAAAATCTTTCCCAGCGCAGGCCGCAGCTCCCGCGGTCCCATGGAGCAGTTCAGTCCGACGGCATCGGCCCCCAGACTGGTCAGCGCCACGGCGGCAGCGGCCGGGTCCACCCCCAGGAAGGTCCGCCCGTCCTCGCCAAAGGTCATGGTGACGAACACCGGCAGGCTTGTCCGCTCCTTTGCGGCCAGCAGGGCCGCCTTGGCCTCCAGCAGGTCGCTCATGGTCTCGATGAGCACCAGGTCTGCCCCGGCCCTCTCCCCCGCCTCCATGATCTCCGTGAACTGCGCATAGGCGTCCTCAAAGGTCATCTCACCGAAGGGCTCCAGCAGTGCGCCCAGGGGGCCCACATCCAGCGCAACACGCCTGCCCTCCCCCGCCGCACGGCGGGCGGCCGCGATTCCGGCGGCGATACAGGGGGCGGGGTCCTCCCCCAGCTTCCTCCGGCTGGCACCGAAGGTGTTGGCGGTGAGGATGTCCGCTCCCGCCTCCGCATAGGCGGCGTGGATGCGCTCCACCGCCTCCGGCGCGGTCAGGTTCATCTTCTCCGGCGGCGTGCCCGCCGGGAGTCCCGCCTTCTGGAGCATCGTGCCCATGGCGCCGTCAAAGAGCAGCGGCTTTTGTATCTCAAACATGATTGTCCCTTCCTTTTCCGTTGTATCCCGAAAGTAAAAACGTGCCTCCCGGCACGTTCCTACATAAATCTTCCCAAAAGAACCTGCCATCGTTACCGTGCGGAAATCCCGGAACGGCAACGGTCTGGAGAGCGGGTTAAAGTTCTTTTTGAATACTTTTTCTTTCAAGAAAAAGTATCACGCCCTTGGGTGGGCCTTATGGTAGATGTCCTGGAGCTTCTGCTTGACCATGTGGGAGTAGATCTGCGTAGAGGAAATATCCGCGTGGCCCAGCATCTCCTGGATGGAGCGCAGGTCTGCCCCGTTCTCCAGGAGGTGTGCGGCGAAGGAGTGGCGCAGCGTGTGGGGCGTGATGTCCTTGTTGATCTGCGCCTTCTCCTGATAATACTTGATGATCTTCCAAAAGCCCTGTCGGCTCATGCGCTCCCCGCTCATGTTCACGAATAGGGCCGGTTCCCGGGGACTGAGCACCAGATGGGGCCGGATGTTCTTTATGTAGTCGCTCAACGCCCGGACCGCCGTGGCGTACAGCGGGATGATCCGCTCCTTCCCGCGGCTGGTGCAGCGGATAAAGGCCCCCGGCAGGCTCACGTCCTCCACGTTCAGGCCGATCAGCTCGCTGACGCGGATTCCCGTGGCGTACAGCAGCTCCAGCATGGCGTGATCCCGATACCCCTTGGGGTCCACGCACTGGGGCTGCTCCAGAAACAGCTCTACCTCCTTGCCGGTCAGGATCTGGGGGAGCTTCCGCTCCGCCTTGACCGCCACCGCGTCCTTGGCCGGATTCCTCCGGATCACGCCTCGGTTAAGGAGATAGCCGTAGTAGGATTTCAGGGAGGCGAAGCTGCGGGCCACGCTGGAGGTCGATTTTCCCTTGCCCTCCATATAGGTCATATAGCGCTCAATGTGTTCCGTCCCGGCCTGGGGCAGCTCGACACTCTCCTGCTCCAGCAGATAGTGGGAGAACTGCGTCACGTCCCGCACGTAGGAGGAGATCGTGTTGCCGGACGCATTTCGCTCCAGTTCCAGGTAACCGGCAAATTCTTTTATGTAGTCCGTCACAGCATCCTCCCCCCCTAGTCGAGCATTCCAAGAGCGGCGCGAAATAGAAGCGGCGTCAGCAGCCGCTCACAAAACACGCCCAGGACTAAAATCGCAGCACACAGCACAAACAGTAAAAAATAGCGGCTCCCATAGAGCACCGGCGATGAGCGCTTGCCCCCTCCGAAGGACAGGGAAAATAGCTCCATGGAGAGAGGCCACGCCGCCCCCGCCAGCACCAGGAAGCAGGGCAGCGTAAAAACCAGCCGCACAATCAGCGCACCCAGGGCTAACACGGCCCCCGCGCGGCCAAAGCAGCGCACAAAGCAGGAGACCGTATACATGGTGAAAAAACCGAACGCACCGGAAAGCACAGGAATCAGGGCGACCCCTGCCGCTGAAAATCCCAGCAGAAACGCCAGCGAGGCATACCCGAAGTACATCACCACGCAGCTGGCCATGGACGCCTCAAGGCCACCCGTATCATACAGCCGACAGTAGTCCTTCAGATACTGCCCCAGCGCCGCCCAGGTTTCCTCGCCGCACCCGGCGGCATACAGGTGTCCCCCCAGCGCTCCGCCCAGAAACACCAGCGCCAGGACGATCGCCTGGGGCAGTGCGGGGTCCCAGTCGCCCAGCCGGATCGTTCGCAGCACCATTCGCCCTCGCATCTTCCATCACCTCCCCACAGCTTATGCGCTGTGGACAAGTTTTAGAAGCCAGAGCCGTTCCCGGAAATCATGAGAAAAAAGGGAGCGAGGACAGGAACCGCAGGGCGCCCCATAAAAATGCCTGTTTATAAATATAGTGCAATTTCCCCGGTTTCGCAAGAGGAAATGATAAATTCTACCCTTTTTTGTCAGTTATGACAGTTTCTTATGTAAACAATATTATGTAAACTTCTTCCTGCCGCCGCCTTCGGAGTGCCGCAGCCACGCCGGTTCGGAATATTTGGTGGGGTGGTTGTACCGCATTACCCAATATGTGGGGCGGGGAGCTGATTACTTTCCGTAATCAGCTCCCCGCGGACGGTTTGGCCCGGTTTGGTAAAAATTTTTGAATTTTGGTTATTTTTACTTCTTGACAGATTTTCTTCATCTCCGGCTCCTGCGGCGGGCACCGGTTTTGCCCCGCCTCCCACGGGGGAGGTTGTATCCCACCAGCGCCGCCAGAAGACCGCCCGCCGCCATGGACAGCCCCAGGCCCGTCAGCCCGTTCTCCACATTGACGGCCTCCGCCGTCAGCAGCGCAGCCGCCAGGGTCAGCGACAGGAACACCACGACCACCACCGGCACGGACAGCATGGAGGTCCCCTTCCCTTTCAGCACGCTGTACCCGCACCCAAGGAAGGACGACAGCGCCGCCGTGACGCACACCAGGGGATAGATCTGCTCCAGCCCCAGCAGCCCTCGGTCCACCAGCAGCGCGCACAGCATCTGGAGCAATACATAGGAGAGCAGCGAGATTCCCCCGCCAACCAAACAGTTTTTCACCATCCCCTCCGGCAGGGACATGACTACCTTCGACATAACAAAACCTCCCGGCAAATTACTGGATAGACCAGTATATTGACCGGGAAGTCTCATTATTCGATGGGACAAGGCTGATTTTTACTCTTTCGGGGAACCTTCCTCGACGCCCTTGGCGGACCCCTCCTCGATCTGGGCGGGCTCCTTCTTCTTTCCCTTCTTGTCCTCCGGGGGATTGCTGTTGTTGGTGGAGACGGCCCACTTCGCCAACTCCATGCGGACGCGGTCGTCGCTGGTTTCGATGATGATGTTTTCATCCGTGACCTGGACGATCTTGCCCACGATGCCACCGATGGTGGTGATCTGGTCGCCCTTCTTCAGACTGTTGCGCATCTCCTCCGCCTGCTTTTTCCGCTTGTTCTCCGGGCGGATCATCAAAAAGTACATCACCGCAATCATGATGACCAGAGGGATCAGCATAGAGCCCATCCCTACGGCTCCAGTGGCGGCATCGGTATAGAACAGTGGCATAGTCCTTTTTCTCCTTGTGTAAATTTTTTTGCCTGGTAAAAGAAAACGCTTTTGTCATTATATACGCTTCTCCAGGTTTTGGCAAGTCCTAAATTCCCGTTCGTCAGTTTTTCATCTTGCGCCTCCTGCCAATCTCTTGAATCTGGGTCAACGGCACGAAAGGTAAAAGGACATTCCCGTTACCCTGACAGTTCAGACCCGCTCCCCCAGCTTCCGGCTGTACTCCGCCCGGAAGGCGTCATACTCCCCCGCGTCCAGCGCGTCCCGGATGCGCTCCATGAGGGTGTTGTAGAACCAAAGGTTGTGCATCACCGCCAGGCGCATGGCCAGCATCTCCTCCGCCTTGAACAGGTGACGCAGATAGGCCCGGGAAAAGCTCCGGCATACCGGGCACCCGCACCCCGGCTCGATGGGGCGCTCATCCAGCTTGTACTTCTCGTTCTTGATGTTCAGGCTGCCGCTCCAGGTAAACAGTTTGCCGTGGCGGGCGTTCCGGGCGGGCATGACGCAGTCGAAGAAGTCAATCCCACGCCAGACCGCCTCCACGATATTGGAGGGTGTGCCCACGCCCATGAGATACCGCGGCTTGTCCTCCGGCGCATAGGGGAGCGTCACGTCCAGGATGTGGTACATGACCTCCGTGGCCTCCCCCACCGCCAGTCCGCCGATGCCGTAGCCCTCGCAGTCCACCTTGGCGCTCTCCTGCATACTCCAGATCCGCAGATCATCGTATGTGCCCCCCTGGTTGATGCCAAAGAGCATCTGTCCCGGGTTCACGCAGTCCGGCAGGGCGTTGAGCCGGTCGTGTTCCTCCTTGCACCGCCGGAGCCAGCGCACGGTCCGCTCACAGGACCGCTTCACGTAGTCGTAGGGGGCCGGGTTCTCCACGCACTCGTCGAAGGCCATGGCAATGTCGCTGCCGAGGTGGGACTGGATCTGCATAGATTCCTCCGGCCCCATGAAGATCCGCCGCCCGTCAATGTGGGAAGCGAAGGTGACTCCCTCCTCGGCGATCTTCCGAAGTCCCGCCAGAGAGAACACCTGGAAGCCCCCGGAGTCCGTCAGGATAGGCCCGTCCCAGTCCATCATCTTGTGGAGGCCCCCCAGGGCCTTCACCACGTCGTCCCCGGGACGGAGGTGGAGGTGATAGGTGTTGGACAGCTCGATCTGGCACTTGAGGTCCTTGAGGTCATGGGCGCTGACCGCCCCCTTGATGGCCCCCTGGGTGCCCACGTTCATGAACACCGGGGTCTGGACCACGCCGCCGTGGGCACAGGAAAATCGGCCCCGCCGTGCGCGGCCCTGCTGCTTGATGACTTGGAACATACGGTAACTCCTTATTTTGCTTACAATTCGGCTTGTAAATATTTCAGAAACTGCTCCATGTTTTCCCGGTGGGGCGTGATGATTGCTAAGTCCACCTCGGGATGTGCGCTGGTATACGCTGTCAACATCTCCAGCAGATTGTCCTTCGACGCCATGTAATCGTCGATAATCACGCCGTCGCTGTACCCCAGCCGCTTTAAGATGATTGCAGACACGACGCCAGTGCGGTCCTTCCCTGCCGTGCAGAAATACAGTACATTGGAACTGGCGTTCATGATGGTATCCACGATTTTCTCCATCTGTTCATCCGCCATCTGCCGGTATACCGCATATAGATATTTTAACGACCTGGGCGTATCTCCGCCCCCTGTGACCGGAAGGTGAACATACCGGAACCCGGACTGCCCCGCCAGACAGCAGGGTCTTTGCGCAATTTCCTCCTCCGAGCGCAGGTCCACGGCGGTCGTGACATGGTTGTCCAGCAGCCACCGGATTTCTGCCTCGGTCAGTCTCTCCGGGACGTCGCTCCTGATATACCGCAGAGTACCCGTCGGCAGTGCGCGGGCGTTCCTCGTCGATGGCAGCAGCGAGCTCATGGAAATCCCCTCCTCATAACACGGTCTACAGACTTCGGAACCAGACCTTCAGCTCTGCCTTCCGCTCCGGGGGCAGCAGGCTTTTCCGCACGCCCTCCGCCGCGCCCGCCAGGGCCTCCAGCTGATGGAGACAGGCGGTGGCATCCACTTGGGTCCGGATACGGAGAAACGCCTCCTCCGCCCCCAGCGCCCGCAGCTGCTCCGGGGTCTCAAGGCCCGCTTTTTCCAGATTATCCGCCAGCTTGGGGCCGATATTGGGCAGGTCAGTCAGCTTTTCCGTCATCTGTGTCCTCCTCTTCCTTTGGTGCGTTGGGGTCCTCCGTGAGCATCCCGTCGTAGTAGCCCTTATGCCCGGCGTCTTTTTCATCCATCCACTTTGCCAGCCGGGGCGTCAGCCACAGCGCCGCGCCTACAATGACCAGAAACAATACCACAAAAATAAACGGCGCGGCCGCGTCGCTGACGTGGTTCCTCAACAGTGAAAGCATAGGTTTCGCCCTCCTTTGCCCCTATTTTACAGGAGAACGGCGCGGCAGTCAAGCCCGCCGCGCCGGTTTGCCGTTATGATTCCTGCCGTTTCTTCTTTATCACGTAGGATTGCAGGCCCTTTTCACACCCGTTTTTCTCATAGAACGCCTCCGCTCCTGGCTGTGCGCCAAAATACAGCGTCGCCGGCGCGGTCTCCCTAGCCAACCGGAGAAGCCTGCTGCCGATCCCCCGCCTCTGGTACGCCGGGAGGACCAGCAGCTCCGTGATCGTGCCGAAGTAATACCCGTCGGACAGAATCCGCAGACAGCCCACCAGCCGCCCGCCGTCATAGGCGGTGACGTTGATAGTCTTCCATAAAGCGGCCTGCGTCTTTTCCATATCGTAATTCCCCGGCCACACCTGGTTGACAAATTCTATAAACGCAGCGGCTTGGAGCTCCCGGTCGTCGGTCCTGTATTCCATCGGCGTATTCCTCCGTCAGCTTATGAACATCGCATCCCCAAATGAGAAAAACCGATACCTCTCCCCCACGGCCTCCTCGTAGGCCGCCAGCACATGCTCCCGGCCTGCCAGCGCGGACACCAGCATAATGAGCGTACTCTCCGGCAGATGGAAGTTGGTGATCAGCGCGTCCATCACCTTAAACCGGTATCCCGGGTAGATAAAGATATTCGTCCACCCCGCCTTCGCCTCCATATGCCCGTCCTCCGCCGCCCAGCTCTCGATGGTCCGACAGGAGGTGGTGCCCACGCAGATGACCCGTCCTCCCGCCGCCTTGGTGCGGTTGATGAGGTCCGCCGTCTCCTGGGGAATGACGCAGTATTCGCTGTGCATGTCGTGGCCCTCGATCTCCTCCTCCTTCACCGGACGGAAGGTGCCCAGCCCCACGTGGAGGGTCACATACCCGATGTTCACCCCCATTGCCCGAATTTCCTCCAGCAGCTCCCGGGTGAAGTGCAGCCCCGCCGTCGGTGCGGCGGCAGAGCCGGACACCTTGGCATAGACCGTCTGATACCGCTCCCGGTCCTGCAATTCCGCCTTGATATAGGGCGGCAGGGGCATCCTCCCCAGCCGCTCCAGCACCTCCAGGAAGATTCCCTCGTAGTGGAACCGGACCAGCCGGTTGCCCCCCTCGATTTCATCCACAATTTCTCCGGTCAGCTCCCCGGCCTCCCCGAAGGCGACCCGCGCGCCCTTCCGCAGCTTCTTCCCCGGACGGACCAGGCACTCCCAGACGTTATCCCCCCGGTCGATGAGCAGCAGCACCTCGCAGGCCCCGCCCAGCGTGCCGTCACCGTGAACCCGGCTTCCCAATAGCCGGGCGGGGAGCACCCGGGAGTCGTTCATAATGAGGCAGTCCCCCGGCCGCAGCAGCTGGGGCAGCTCATGAAAGTACCGGTGGGCCCACGCCCCCGTGTCCTTGTCCAGCGTCAGAAGCCGGGAGGCGTCCCGGCGCTCCAACGGCGTCTGGGCAATCAGCTCCGGCGGGAGCTCGTAGTAAAAATCATGCGTCTTCAATGCAGCCGCCCCTTCCTATCGGACCATTCTCTCCAGTTTGATTCCTGTATAGTAGAATAGCAGAATATCCTCATAAGTATACCCCTGCTCCGCCATGGCCTTGGCGCCATACTGGCTCATGCCCACGCCGTGGCCCCAGCCGGTGCCGGTAATGGTGATCCCGCTGCCCGTACCGCTGGTCCCGGCGCTGACCGTCGGCTGGAGGACCGACGTGCCGGAGGACGTAATCGCGTAGGCCGTCCCGCTTCCGAAGAGGCCAACCACCCCCTTGCCGGAGATGGTGTAGGCGCCGCCCAGATCGGACAGGGTGTCCCCTCCTTGGTTGACGGACCAGCTCTTTGTCCCGCCGCTGCCGCCGCCGGAGATGGTAAAGCGCATACTCTTGGCATCCAGCGTCCAGCGGCAGGCCTCCTTGGTCAGCTTCACCGTCTTACCGGCGGTGTCCCGGAAGGTGATCTCCGCCACGTTTCCCGTGGGCGTCGTCTGGGAGACGTAGGCGGTGTTCACGGTGCCGATCGAGTACCCCTTCGCCCGCAGCCGCTCGCCCAGCTGGCTGTATGTATAGCTTATCGTGTAGTGATAGTCCGGAATGTCCGTCAGCTTCTCGTAGGGGTCCTCCTTCCCCACCAGATAGGGCAGCGGATTGGACCACACATTCTCCGACGCCTCCGACGCGCCGCCGTTGGCGGAGCAGTAGTAGGTCTCCGCGTACTTCCCGCCGTAGGTGGCCACGATCCCCGCCGTCTCCGTCACCGCCTGGTCCGTCACCGCGCTGGCCAGGTTGACCCCCTGGTAGACCTGGCAGTCGGTGGTGTTGCACACGTCAAAGCGGTAGCCGTCGTAGTGCTTGCTGGGCAGCAGGGCGTAGGTCCTGGCGCAGACCGCCTGGGCCTTCAGGGCCTCCAGAGGCCACTTGGGGCTCATTTCATAGGGGAGCACCCCTCTGACATAGTCGTCTAACGGTACAACGTTGATGACGTTGAGATTCCCTCCCGTACTGCGCCGGTACTCGAAGCCGCCGTACCAGCGGTAGCCCTTGAACCAGGTCTGGGCCTTCCCCGCCCCATTGTTGGGCAGGATCCCCAGGCTCTTGGCCCCGGAGCAGTCGAAGACGAATAGGATCCTGTCCGTCCCGGTGGAGGTCACAACAATGCCAGTGGCGCTGGGAGCCACCGCGTCGCCGGAGGCCGCCCGGTCCATTCCGTAGCGGTCCCGCCAGCTCCTGGTGGCGTAGGTGGCGGCAGCGATCTCCGCCTCCTCCCGGGTAACAAAGCTGCCCATGCGGACCCGGTAGGCGTTGTTGATGAAGGCCGGAAAGGCGTCCTCCAGCTGTCCGGCGGCATAGGCGGCCTCGTCAAAGGAGGGGAACTCCTCCCGCAGCTGCACATGGTAGCCCCCGATGGTGGAGTAGGTCTGGGCGGGCCGTGAGGCGGAGTAGACCTTTCCGCTGCGATAGATGGTGCCGTCGGCGGTCATGGAGATGGCCGTATCCGACAGGAATCCAATTCGGTTGAAATCCCTTGTCGCCTCGTCGTACCAGCCCAGGTCATAGCCCGAGCCCTCGTAATTCTCCAGATTGGCGGAGTAGAGGGCCCCGTCGCCATAGTAGAGCCCGGCCTTGATGATGTCCTCCGCCGCGCGGGCAGAAACGGTCAATGTGACCGCAGTCAGCATACAAAGGAAAAAAGTGCATAAAAACTTCTTCATGGAACCTCCAAAAAGGACAAAAGCGGTTGACAGCGTACAAAAAATGTGGTATGAAAGAACGGTACGTTCCCACAGGGACTGCATACTATGTTACAGTATACACGGGGCGAAGGGATTTTTCAACCCAGCATTCGACAGTTTTCCCTCTTTTGCCCCTGCCAATTTTTACTGGAGGTTTTTATCATGAAGGAATATCGCGTCGGAATCATCGGCTGCACCGGCATGGTTGGACAGCGTTTCGTCACCCTGATGGAGGGGCACCCCTGGTTCCGGCTCACCGCCGTGGCCGCCAGCGCCCGCAGCGCGGGCAAGACCTATGAACAGGCCGTTGCAGGCCGCTGGGCCATGGAGGCACCCATCCCCGGGGAGGCCAAAGATCTGGTGGTCATGGACGCCGAGGCGGACGCGGAGCGTCTGGCCGGGATGGTGGACTTCGTCTTCTGCGCCGTGGACATGAAGAAGGAGGACATCCGCGCCCTGGAGGAGAGGTATGCCAAGCTGGAGTGCCCCGTGGTCTCCAACAACTCCGCCCACCGCTGGACCGAGGACGTGCCCATGGTGGTGCCGGAGATCAACGCGGACCACATCCGCCTCATCGACTCCCAGCGCAAGCGCCTGGGCACCAAGCGGGGCTTTGTGGCCGTGAAATCCAACTGCTCCCTACAGTCCTATGTTCCCGCCCTCACCCCCCTGCTGAAGTACGGCATGGACCGGGCTTTGGTGTGTACCTATCAGGCCATCTCCGGCGCGGGCAAGACCTTCGAGCGCTGGCCGGAGATGGTGGACAACTGTATCCCCTACATCGGCGGCGAGGAGGAGAAGAGCGAAAAGGAGCCCATGAAGCTGTGGGGCAAGGTGGAGGACGGGAAGCTGGTCCTGGCCCAGGGACCCTCCATTACCGCCCAGTGCTTCCGGGTGGCCTGCCAGGACGGCCATATGGCGGCCTGCTTCATGAAGTTCAAGGAGGGCTGCAAGCCCACCGAGGAGCAGATCAAGGCCGACTGGGCCAGCTTCGCGGGCCGGGCCCAGGAGCTGAACCTGCCCTCCGCCCCCAAGCAGTTCCTGCACTACTTCCAGGAGCCCGACCGGCCCCAGACCCGGCTGGACCGGATGCTGGAGAACGGCATGGCGGTATCCGTGGGCCGTCTGCGCCCCGACACCCAGTACGACTACAAGTTCGTCTGCCTCAGTCACAACACCCTGCGGGGCGCCGCCGGTGGCGCGGTACTGCTGGCGGAACTGCTGTGCGCGGAGAATTATATCTGAGCATCTTTCAAGAGCGCAGGATCAACAGGGGGATTTCACGCAAGGTGAAATCCCCCTATCCTTTGAAAGGCACTATTTCCTGTTTGGTTTCCGTTTAATGCACAACAGTCTAATAAAATCTTCAAATAAGGACGTGTCCACCGGCTCAAACATCAGCCATTTCCCATCATGATAGGTTCGCGTCTCATCGTAAATTCTCTGCACTTCCTCTGTGTAACGTTCTCTGTCCTCTTCAAATTTCAAGCGCTCATCCTTTCCCAGGATGACCATAAATCCGATACAGCTTTCTCTTGCATACAAGGCGCACAGAGTTTTCCCGCCCCGGCGGTATTTATATTCGTATGTCCATGCTTTACCGCCTCTATCCCACAAGCGATCCATATCATATTTTTCATCAATCAGAGCACACAGTTTCTCCCATATCCCGTATAAAGGTTGTCCAACCAGAGCTGTCATCTGTTCTTTGTCAGGTATTTTATCGAGCATAAATAATCTCCTTTCAGTTCAGCCGGAACACCCGCAGCGCCTCCCGCAGACGGGCGGCACGCTCCCGCAGCAGTGTGGCGGACACGGCGGCGCGGGAGGTCAGAAGCCGGTCCTCCTCCGCTGCGGCGGACAGCCGGGCCGCCTGCCGGACGGCGTCTTGCTCCCCCTTCATCTCCCGCACCTCCTCCAGCGCACTGGCGGCCCGGCGGCGAAGCTCCTGGCTGCCGTCGGAGATCTTCCACAGCTCCCTGGAGGCCACGGCGGCCAACGAGGCGCTCTCCCGAATGCTGGTGTCCATCTCCTCCATGAGCGCGGCGGCCTCCTGGGCGGCCTGGGCGCTGCGGGAGGCCAGCATCCGCAGCTCGCTGGCCACGACAGCAAAGCCCTTCCCGTTCACGCCAGCCCCTGCCGCCTCCATGTACGCCGTGCGTGCCAGAACGCTGCACTGAAATGCGGCGGACTCCATCGACCTGACGATCTGCTCCTCCTCGGCGGCGCATTCGTTGATCCGCTCCACCGCCCGGCGCAGCTCCTCAGACCTCTTCCCGTAGTCCTCCAACTGCCGGGAGAGATTCTCTGCCCCGCCGCTGACGGACCGCACTCCCTCCGCACGGCTCTGTGCACACCCGGTCAGGTGCTCCAGGGCGCGGGTGAGCGCCTCTCTGTCCTGGCGGCGGTCCTGCCTGCTCTGGGATAGGGTCCGGACCTCTCCCTCCAGTTCGTCGAGCTGTGCGGCCATCTGGTCCAGGGCGCTGCGGACAGAGCCGATGCCACCCCGGAGCTTCTGGGATAGCCCCTCTAAAGCGCCGCAGGCGCCGCCGCACTCCGCCCCCCTGCCGCAGGGCAACTCCGCCGTGAGATCCCCCTCAGCCATCCGGCGCAGGACGTCCTCCAGGGCCAACAGGCACTCGGTGCTCTTGGTCCCCAAGTTCTCCGCCGCATTCAGCAGCAGCTCGGTCTCCCCGGTGGTCCGGGGAATGCCGGTGAGCGGTGCGGAGTGGTCCCCGGCGGCTGCCTGACCGACGGCCGCCGCCGCCCGGGTAACGGGGTCCAGGTAGTACCGGCAGAGCAGGTGGAGCAGTGCCACCGTCCCGCCGCCAGTCACCGCAAAGATCCCCATCGCCGCCAGAACCGCCCATCCCACAGGGAGCACCGAGCAGAGCGCCGCAGCGGCGCATCCGGCCAGAACGGCGCAGAGGACCAGCGCCCCGGCGGCCAGCGGCCGGAACACCTGCTCCGCCAGGGTCCGCCTGTTGTTATGTTTCTGTCTGTGCACCGGACCGCCCCCCTACCGTTCCATCACTGCTCCTTATTCTACCATCCCTGCCGGAAAAATGCAAGGACGGATCCCCTTGGCTTCTTCCCATATATTTCTGTGCATTTATGATAGATTCTGTTGTTTTTCCAGTTTTCGGTTGAAAAAACCGCCGTGATACGGTATACTAGATAACACCTATGCTAAGGGAGGTCTTTTCCATGAAATATCTGCTTGTGATCGGGGACGGCATGGCCGACGACCCCGTGCCCCAGCTGGGGAATAAAACGCCGCTTCAGGCCGCTTCCATCCCCGCCATCGACGCTATGGCCGCACGGGGAACCGTGGGGAGCGTGGTCAACTGTCCTGCGCCGCTGCCCGCCGGGAGCGAGACGGCGATTCTGTCCATCTTCGGCTGCGACCCCAGGGACTACTTCACCGGGCGCTCCCCCATGGAGGCCGCCGCCGCCGGGATCACCATGCGCCCCGGGGACGCCGCCTTCCGGTGCAACCTGATCTCCTTCGAGGACGGGGATATGCCCATGGAGGAGAAAAGGATCCTCTCCCACTCCGCCGGGTCCATCGATGGCCCTTCGGCGCTGGAGACCGTGGACGTGCTGCTGGGTGACTCCCGGTTCGCAAAGGCCCTGGCGGAGGCTCGGATGGAGATTCATCGCTTCCCCGCCTTCCGGCAGCTGGCGGTGCAGCACGAGAGCGACCTCTCCGGCATCCGCTTCACCCCGCCCCATGACCATCTGGGAGAGAAAATCGGTCAATACCTCCCCGCCGGGAACGAGCGGGCGGATGTGTTCTCCCGCCTGATGGTTCTCGCCCACGAAATCCTTGACCACCACCCGGTGACGGAGAAGCGCCGCGCCGCCGGAAAGCTGCCCGCAAACGGTATCTGGTTCTGGGCTGAGGGCACGGCTGTAGCGCTGCCCTCCTTCCGGGAACAATACGGCATGGACGGCGCAGTGGTGAGCGCCGTTCCCCTGTGCCATGGGATCGGTGTGCTGCGGGGCCTGGAGATGGTGGAGGTCAAGGGCGCTACGGGAGAACTTGACACCAACTTTGCGGGGAAGCTGGAGGCAACTTGGGAGAAGCTGAATCAGTACGACTTCGTCTGCCTGCATCTGGAGGCGCCGGACGAGTGTACCCACAACGGAGACCTCCCGGGCAAGCTCCAGGCCATCGAGTGGCTGGACAGCAAGCTGGTCGCCCCCCTGCTGCGCCGCCTGGAGACGGCAAAATTGGACCACCGGGTCCTGCTGCTCAGTGACCACAAGACGCTGACCGCCACCCGGGGCCACGGCGCGGAGCCGGTCCCCTTCCTGCTCTACGACAGCCGGAGGGACGCCGGGCACGGCGGCGCATACGACGAGTCCGCCGGTGAGAAGGGGCCGTTCCTCGAAAATGGGAGCGTACTTCTGGACTTGCTGTTTGAGAAACGGCGATAAACTGCGCGCACATCCGGGCAACCTGTTTTTTACTCTTTTCTTGAAAAAGAGTGTGAGCTCGTAAATTTTGATGGAGGAGAGAACTATGAACAAGACGTTTGAGAAGCTTGGTCTGCGTCCGGCGGACATCCTGCTGCCGAGAGACTGCGACATGACCCGCTGGGCCGTGGTGGCCTGCGACCAGTTTACCAGCCAGCCGGAATACTGGGAGGAGGTGGAACGGATCGCCGGGGATGCTCCCAGTACCCTGCGGTTGATCCTGCCCGAGAGCCAGCTGGGCGACGAAAATGTGGACGAGCACATCGCCAACATCAACCGCTCCATGGAGGACTATCTATCGAAAAACATCTTCCGGGAGTACCCGGAGAGCATCATCTACATCGAGCGGACCCAGTCCGACGGCACGGTGCGCCCGGGTCTGGTGGCGGCGGTGGATCTGGAGAAGTACGACTACACCCCCGGCTCCGGCTCCCTGATCCGGGCCACCGAAGGCACCGTTCTCGAGCGCATCCCGCCCCGTGTGCGGGTGCGGAAGGATGCCCCTATCGAGCTGCCCCACGTGATGCTCCTCATTGACGACCCCAAGAAAATCTGCGTGGAACCCATCACCGCAGCCGCAGCCGCAGGCGGCATGGAGCTGCTGTACGACTTCGATCTGATGATGCGGGGCGGCCATCTGCGGGGCTGGAGGCTCAGTGAGGAGCAGGTGGATGCCCTGGCAGCAGCCCTGAGCCGTCTGAGCAGCGACGAGGCCATGGAGCACAAGTACGGTTTGGGCGGGATCGCCCCCCTGCTGTTCGCCGTGGGCGACGGCAACCACTCCCTGGCCACTGCCAAGACCTGCTATGAGAACCTGAAGAAGGTCACTCCGGAGGACCGGTGGGCGGACCTGCCCGCCCGGTACGCCCTGGTGGAGATCGAGAACCTCCACGACGACGCCCTGAAATTCGAGGCCATCCACCGGGTGGCGTTCGGCGTGGACCCCGAGAAGCTGATCGCCGCCTTCCTGGAGTTCTACCCCAACGCCCACGAGGGTCAGGGGGTGGGCCACACCGTGGCGTACACCTGGTCCGGCGGCGAGGGCTACCTCACCGTTCCCAACCCCAGGGTGCAGCTCCCGGTGGGGACGCTTCAAAACTTCCTGGATGCCTACCTCAAGGAGCACGGCGGCGAGGTGGACTATATCCACGGCGAAGCGGTCACTGACGAGCTGGGCCGGAAGCTCGGCAACATCGGCTTCAAGCTCCCCGCCATGGGAAAGGACCAGCTGTTCAAGACGGTGATTGCCGACGGCGTACTGCCCCGGAAGACCTTCTCCATGGGCCATGCGGAGGACAAGCGGTACTATGTGGAGGGGAGGAAAATCATTTGACCCCCTTCCCCCAGAACCTGCACACCCACACTGTCTTCGGCGACGGCAAGAACACGCCGGAGGAGATGGTCCTGGGCGCCATCCGGGCGGGGTGCCGCTCCCTGGGCTTCTCCGAACACAGCCCCATGCCGCCGGATGCGGACCCGGACGGCTGGACCATGGACGCGGCGCGGGAGGACGAGTACCGCAGGGAGGTCCTGCGGCTGAGAGAGGCATACCGGGACCGCCTGGAAATCTTCCTGGGCCTGGAGCTGGACCCGGACTCCCCTGCCCCGACGCTGCCCTATGACTATCTGATCGGCTCCTCCCACGGCGTCTGGAAGGACGGCTGCTACCTCTCCGCAGATGCAGACCCGGAATCCTTCGTCCGGGGCGTCCGGGAGCACTTCGGCGGGGACTACTACGCCTTCGCCGCCGCCTGCTTCCAGCGGGAGGCCGCATTTGTACGCCAGTGCGGGTGTCAGATCGTGGGACACTTTGATCTGGTGACCAAATTCAACGAGGGCGGGCGGCTTTTCGACGAGAGCGATCCGCGCTACGTGCGAGCTGCCCTGGACGCTCTGGAAACCGCTATGGAGCGGGATGTGATTTTCGAGATCAACACCGGCGCCATCTCCAGGGGCTACCGGACGCTCCCCTATCCTTCGGCCTTCCTGCTGCGGGCCATCTGCGAAAAGGGTGGACGGATCTGTATCACCAGCGACAGCCACCACGCGGATACCATTACATGTTCCTTCCCGGAGGCCGCGGCCCTGGCGGAGAGCTGCGGTTTTCACGAGGCATGGGTACTGACCACAGATGGGTTCCAGGCTGTAGCGCTGCAAGAGTATTGTAAAACATAGCAGATAAGGCGCGGTCCCGGATGGGACCGCGCCTTTGTTTCGCTCAGATGTGTTACAGCTTGGAATAACCGAAGGTGTCCACCACCGCATCCACTTCCAGCCCCTGCTTGCACAGGGGACAGGCATCCGGTGAATAGCTGGCGTAATCCGGCAAGTCGGCCGTATTGAACAGGGACTCCACCGGCACGCCCTCCACCTCCTTCAGGTGGCTGTAGATTGAGGCCACGCCAGCCACGTTGCCTCCGTAATAGCGGACGCAGCGCATCCCCTTTTCCACCGTACTGCCTGTGGTAATGGAGGCCAGAAGAATCAGCACATTCTTCCCCTCCAGCATAAAGCGGGCATTGTCGCGGAAGATGAGCTTTCCGTCGGAGCTGACGTTCTCCCGGAGGAGGTAGATCTCCTTTCCTGCATTGACGGAGCCGTAGCTGGACTGCGCCAGCTGACGAGCCAAGCAGGTGCCGATCACGCGCGTACCATCCATGCACAGAATCGTATCTACCATCATCGTTGACCTGATCCGCTGCGCCAGCTGCTGGGCAACCGCGTCCGCGTCCTGCAAGCAGGATTGCTGCCGGGTTACGTCAATAAAGTAGTTGATATGGCTGTGCCGGGTAGCAAAATGGCCCTTCGCCACGCGCAGGGTTACGTCGCCTACGCACACGGGAATCTTAAAGAAATTGGGTTCCATGAGCTTACCTCCTTTTTCATACCGGGGCAGATGTAGCGCTTAGTAGCTTTTTTACTATACCACACTTATCCCGTCTTGTCCAGAATTTTTTGGTAAATTATACAAATTCCAGTGGGAGGACCCCTGACGTTATCGGTGAGAAAAACCACAAATTTCCTTTTTACGCCATACGCTTCCCATTTGATAAAAGGGCGCTCCCGCGTGAAGCGGGAGCGCCCTCAGTTACTTAGAACCTGTATTCACAACCGCTGCACGCTGTCTGGGCGGTCTTTTCCCCGCCGTACGGCGTCAATTTTCCTCGCAATCCGTCAGGATTGCTTCAAAAAATTTCCTTGTCCGGCGAGAAAAATCCTCGCCCATCCAGCATCCCTCGGTTATGAATACAGGTTCTTATTCCTCGTCGTCCGCATCGTCCTCGTCGTTGTCCTCCTCATCGGAGCAGGCGCCGCAGCAGCCGCCGCAGCCGCTCAGGTCCGTCAAATCGAACTCCAGCTCTTCGCCGCAGTTAGGGCAGAGGACACTGCCATCCGCCAGGACATCCTCGTCGAAAAAAATCTCCTCGTCGCAGTTGGGACACGTGGTCTGATAGACCTCTTCGTCCTCCTCTTCCTCGTCGTCGTCTTCCTCCTCCAGGTCGAACAGGTAGGTCTCCACGTCAGCCAGGTCCTCGCTGACCGCGTCCAGACCCTCCTCCAGGTCTCCCTGCTCGTCCCGGATGTCTTGCAGCTCCAGGGCAACGTCGTCCAGGATGTCCATCATCACCTTGAGGAGCTTTCCCTCCTTGGATTTGACGTCCAGGCCGATGCCCTCCGCCAAACCCTTCATATACGCGACCTTTTCCAGAATCTCCATAGCAATTCTCCTTTCAAAAAGTCATGTTGTGTCAGGTTCTCCTCTTACAAAACACACGGCCCCCGGCCGATGGAACACAACTCAAATGCCGGAATCATTCCTTGCAGCGGGACAGATACTCCCCCGTCCGGGTGTCGATGGTGATCTTGTCCCCCACGTCAATGAACAGGGGCACCTTGATCTCCGCCCCGGTCTCCAGTGTGGCAGGCTTGGTGACGTTGGTGGCAGTGTTGCCAGCGAAGCCGGGCTCGGTATCGGTAACCACCAGGTCCATGAAGTTGGGGCACTCCAAGCCGAATACGTTGCCCTTATAACTGAGCACCTTGCACATGGTGTTCTCCTTCACAAAGCGGAAGGCGTCGCCCAGCAGGTCCCGGGCCAGGGGCACCATGTCGTAGGTCTCCTGATCCATGAAGTAGTACAGATCGCCGTCATTGTAGCTGTACTCCATATCCTTCCGCTCGACGAAGGCCTCCTCGAACTTAGCGGTAGGGTTGAAGCTGGTCTCGGTGACCGCACCCGTGACCACGTTCTTCATCTTGGTACGCACGAAGGCCGCACCCTTGCCGGGCTTGACGTGCTGGAACTCGACGACCTGCATCACCTTGCCGTCCATCTCAAAGGTTTTGCCGTTACGAAACTCACCGGCAGTAATGGTTGCCATATTTATATCCTCCTGATTGGAATATTTTTCTTGGGATCTATTACCTACCGGATATTTTACCGTATCCAAGCCATAATTGCAAGTATTTTGCGGAAAAAATGGGGCAAAAATTTTCATTTGCCTCAATTAGCCGGAAGTCCCGGTCATTTTCTCCAACTCACTCCGCCTATTCTTCCGCAAATTTCTCCAAAGTATTCACTCCGCCCCGCGCCACTCCCCCGCCAGAATGGAATAAACGCAGGCATCACAAATCCCCTGGTTGTTCCGGTCCGCCTGCCGCAAGGTGCCCTCACAGGTCATACCGCACTTTTTCATAACCGCGCCGGACCCGGGATTTCGGGAATCATGCCGGGCTGTAACCCGGCTCGCGCCAACCTCGCCTATCAGAAAGGCGATGACCCGGCCCAGCGCTTCGCTGACATACCCCTGCCGCCACCACCTTTTCCCGATACAGTAGCCGACCTCCAGCTGGCCAATCCGGCTGTCACAGCCCACCACGGCGATGGAGCCGATGGGCTCTCCGAGCTCCACGGGCACAATCGCCCACTGATAGTAATCCGGCTTTCCGTAGCTCTCCACCCAGTCCGCCAGGACCCGCGCCGACACCTCCGGGGAAGCGTGGCACGGCCAGGTGAGGAACCGGGTCACCTCCGGATCGGACGCCCAGTTGCGGTACATCGCCTCCGCGTCCGCCGGAGTAAAGGGCCGCAGGAGCAGGCGGTCCGTTTTCAGTATTTTTGTTCCCAGATGGTTCATCTTATGTAACGCTCTCTTTCCCATACAATTCGCGCAGAGCCGCCATGTCCGCCGCAATCAGAGGCCGCATACTGTCCTTGTATTTCTTCAGGTCCATCGTATCCAGCCTTTTCTCAATGTCGCCCACCAGCTGCGGCTTATAACGGACAACGCCCTGGAGCGCTTCCAGACATTGCCGCACCGCCGTCGGCTTTTCATCGTCCAGCATATCCAGCAGCATCTCCATATTCGCCGCCAGCTTATCCTCCACGTCCCACCGCGCCTGTGCACAGGCCAGCCGGAACCCCCGGGTCCTGACAAAGGAACTCTTATTCTTCAACAGCCCGACAAAATCCTCAAAATTGCCATACAGCGCATCGGACTCCGCTGATTCCTTTTCCAGCAGCAACAGCAGCTGATATGCCTCCGTGTTGTTTTTGTTCTGCAATCCAGCAACAATATTCATTTTCGCCTCTACTTCCCCAGCGCAGCCCGGATGGCCTCACCGATGTTGGCGGCCTCGATGACCCGCAGTCCCTCCTGAGGCACGGGCTTCTTCCCCCGCCGCAGGGGCACGATGCAGGTCTTGAATCCCAGGCGGCACACCTCACTGAGCCGCTGGTCTAAGTTGTTCACCGCCCGGAGCTCTCCGGTGAGCCCCACCTCGCCGATGGCCGCCAGGTCCGCCGCAATAGGCTTGTCCAGATAGCTGGAGGCCAGTGCCAGCACCGCCGCCAGATCGGCGGCGGGCTCGTCCAGCGTCAGCCCGCCGATGATGTTCATATAGGCGTCGCAGACGGACACCTTCAGCCCGCCCCGCTTCTCCAACACCGCCAGCAGCATGGCGGCGCGGCCGAAGTCAAAGCCGTTGCTGGACCGCCGTGCATTGCCGTAGGACGCCGGGGCCAGCAGCGCCTGGATCTCCGCCAGCACCGGGCGGACCCCCTCCATCACGCAGGTGACGCAGGTCCCCGGCGCACCCTCGGGACGGCCGGAGAGAAGCATCTGGGAGGGGTTCTCCACCTCCTCCAGCCCCGCGTCCAGCATCTCAAAGACGCCGATCTCGTTGGTAGCGCCGAAGCGGTTCTTGGCCGCCCGGAGGATGCGGCAGGTGCTGTGCTGCTCCCCCTCGAAGTAAAGCACGCAGTCCACCATATGTTCGAGCACCTTGGGTCCCGCGATGGAACCCTCCTTGTTGACATGCCCGATGACAAACACCGTGATGTTCCGCCCTTTTGCCAGCTGCATGAGGGCCATGGTGCAGTCCTTCACCTGGCCGATGCTGCCCGGCGGGCTGTCCAGCGCACCGTTATACAGCGTCTGGATGGAGTCCACGATCAGGATGTCCGGCTCCTCGTCGGACACGGCCTGCAACACATCTTCCAGCGCCGTCTCCGAGAGCACCAGCAGATTTCCACCGCCCACTCCCAGCCGCTGGGCCCGGAGCTTCAGCTGCCGCACCGACTCCTCGCCGGAGACATACAGCACCCGGTTGTTCCTGCACAAGCTGCCGCAGATCTGGAGCATCAGCGTGGACTTTCCCACTCCCGGTGCGCCGCCCACCAGCACCAGTGAGCCCCTCACCGCGCCCCCTCCCAGGACCCGGTCCAGCTCTCCCATCCCGGTAAAAAAGCGGATCTCATCCTCTGTATCAATCTCTGTCAAGGAAACTGCCCTTACAGAGTGAAAGGCATTTCTCCCGCCGGGAACACGCTTGTTTTTCGGGGCCGCCTCCTGCTCTACGATGGTATTCCACGCCCCGCAGGCGGGGCACTTCCCCGCCCACTTCGGCGTCTCGTTGCCGCACTCCGTGCAATAGAATACGCTCCTCACCTTTGCCATATCGCACCTCCGGTAAATGTTCTTTACCGGAATTATACAACAAACGTTTCGATTTTACCAGACTTTTTTTACCGCACATGCTCCAGTACCGACGCCAGCACCGTCAGCGCAAGCCGGTTCTGGTGCTCCTGGGTATTGAGCAGCGCCGTCTCATCCGCGTTGGACAGAAATCCGCACTCCACAAGGATGGCGGGGATTTTCGCGTTTTTCAGCAGATACACGCCGCCCCCCGCTGCCTTGCACTCTTTGGCACGGTCATTGACGGTCGTGTTCAAGGCAGCCTGGACGGTCTCCGCCATGGCCTGACTGCCCTCGGCTCCTCCATAAAACACCTGCGCCCCGTGCACACTGGGCACCTGCGGCAGACTGTTTTGATGCAGGCTGACAAGCACGCCGTCGGTGATGGCGTTGATCTGCTCCACGCGATTTTGGAGGTCAGAATTTTTTCTCTGCCGCACGGCGGCTGTCTCATCACTCTCGGTAGAGACGTCCTCGCGGCGGGTCATGTCAGTCTGCACCCCCAAAAACTGTGCCAGTTCCTCCAGCTGCAATGCAATCTCCAGGTTGAGCCGAGACTCCGCCGTTCCGTCCGATGCGACTGCACCGGGATCAAATCCCCCGTGACCCGGGTCGATCACAAGGACCATCTCCTGCGCCAGCTCCAGGTTCTTGGATGCGTTGATGGCGCTCCCCTGCCACAGCACGGCGGCAAAAACAGCGAAAAGCACCAAAAGCACCACTACATACAGCGCCGTCCACTTTTTGAATGTAATGAACATGAAATCACCCCTATCTACCATATTCCGGTGCAAGGGCAACTATGCCCGGCACACACCCATTTTCTGTTTCGGCATAGCATGGTTTGAGAGCGCAATGCGCTCCCAACTTTACCGATAAGGAGGAATCTTCCCTTGGAGAATCCCAATCCCAACGCCTGCGGCGTCATGGAGGGCAGTCTGCCCGGAAAATGCGCTAATATGGTGTTTCCATATATCCCCATGCAGAGCAACAGTACCGAGCGCTACGACCAGGAGCAGGCCCTGGCTGCCGGTACATTATTTCCTGGTCTTAACCTTCCCTTCTTCCGGGCGGTTAAGAGCAAGATGAACTGTCCCAACAACGCCCTTTGTGAGCTGATGGCCCTGGGCTTCACCATCACCGAACTGGGGATGTATCTGGACACCCACCAGAATGACAAGGAAGCGTTGGCGCTGTACCTGGACTATGTCAAGCTGGAGAAAGAGGGCCGCAAACGCTATGAAGCCACCTACGGTCCGCTTCAGCAGACCAGCGTCACCGCCGCCGGGTACACCTGGCTTAACGACCCCTGGCCCTGGGAAGCGATGGATGGAGGTAAGCAGTAATGTTTGTATATGAGAAGCGCCTGGAATATCCCATTAAAATCAAAAATACCAACCCGAAGCTGGCGGCGCTGATTATTAGTCAGTATGGTGGACCCGACGGAGAACTCGGCGCATCCCTGCGCTACCTCAGCCAGCGCTTTTCCATGCCCTACCCGGAATTGAAAGGGCTGCTGACAGATATTGGCACCGAAGAACTGGGACATTTGGAAATGGTGGGCACTCTGGTACACCAGCTGACCAGAAACCTCAATGAAGAGCAAATCAAAGCCGCCGGTTTTGATGCTTATTTCGTTGATCATACTACCGGTGTCTTTCCGCAGTTCGCCTCCGGCACGCCCTGGACTGCTGCGACCATGCAGGTTACTGGCGACACCATCGCCGATCTGACAGAGGACTTGGCAGCAGATGGGGCGATGGCGTAAGGGCAACCTGTTAAAATTTTCGACGATTACTTTCTCTCCACCTGCCAGTGGAATCGTTTTCTGACCGTGACCTGGGTAAGTATGACCTGTCTCGGCATCAAGCGGATGTAGGAAATTGAATTAAATTTTTGACAGCAAGCTATTGACAAGAGAATGACAGCGTGCTATTATATATCCCAAGGAGGTGACGCCCGTGAAAGAAAGAGTGACCTGCGCGGCGCTTATCAAGCAGATACATGACGGGCTGGAAAAGCAGGCCAACAATTCTTTGCGTTCCCAAGACCTTACCATGTCCCAAGTTGGCGCGCTGATTGAGCTCCGCTTTTCACCGGAAAAACAGATGGCGCTCAAGGAACTGGAACGACGGCTTCATGTGGCGCAGTCCACTGCCGCCGGGATTGTGGCTCGGTTGGAACAAAAGGGGTTTGTGGAGGGATTCGGTGATGCCAGCGACCGCAGGATAAAAATGCTCCGCATTACCCCCGCAGGGGAGGAGTGCTGCCAGCTTGCAGACCAGCATATGGCGGCATTTGAAGAAAACTTGCTCACTGGCTTGACCGAAGCCGAACGCACGACATTTGTTGCTCTGCTGGAACGGGTAGCAGGCAACTTGAAATAAATGTCCGCCCGGTGGCGGACATTTATTTCAGTCAAATCAATAGCATGATATTAACAGCAAACTTACGATTATAATAAGGAGGATTTTGTATGAACAATTCAAAAGCGGTAGAACTCTTTGAGAAAGCCCCTGTGTCCCAGGCCGTATTGAAAAACGCCCTGCCCGCTATGGCCGCGATGCTGATGGTGCTGATTTACAACCTGGCGGACACATTCTTTATCGGCCAGACCCATGACGCGCTTCAAGTGGCGGCGGTATCCCTGGCGATGCCTGTGTTCCTGATGTTCATGGCGGTCGGTACGGTGTTCGGCATGGGCGGTACTTCGGTAATCTCCCGGGCGCTGGGACAGGGCCGGATGGAGTACGCCAAGAAGGTCTGCTCGTTCTGTATGTGGGGATGCGTCGTTGTCGGCGTAGTTATGTCGGCGCTTTTCCTCATTTTTATGGATGAAATTCTTTCCCTGGTGGGAGCAAGCCCCGACACTTGGGACTACGCAAAATCCTACCTTACCATCGTCAGCCTGGGCGGGCCGTTCGTGCTGATCTCCAACTGCTATTCAAACGTAGTTCGTGCCGAGGGCCGGTCAAGCCAAGCCATGATGGGGCAAATCATTGGTAATTTGCTGAATGTCGTTCTTGACCCGATTATGATACTCGGTTTTGGCTGGAATATTGCTGGCGCGGCGATTGCGACGGTAATCGGAAATGTGGCTGGCGCTCTCTACTACATTTTCTATTTCGTGCGGGGCAAATCTACTTTGAGTGTCAGCATCAAGGACTTTACGCTGAAAGATCAAGTGTGCAGCGGCGTTCTGGCGATCGGTGTTCCGGCGGCGCTGGGTTCCCTGCTGATGAGCGTTTCCCAAATCATTATTAACAGCCAAATGACCCAGTATGACGATATGGCCGTGGCCGGGATGGGCGTTGCTATGAAAGTTGTGACGATTACCGGAATGGTCTGCATGGGGCTGGGACAAGGCGTTCAGCCGTTGCTGGGCTACTGTGTGGGGGCCAAACTGTGGGAGCGGTTCAAAAAGGCGCTGCGATTCTCACTAACTTTCTCACTGGCGCTGGGCGTGGCCCTTACCGTCATTTGCTACCTGTTTGTCAATCAGATTGTGGGGGCGTTCCTAACGGACGTAAACGCCTATTCTTATGCCGTACAATTCTCCTGCATCCTGCTGACCACAAGTTCCCTGTTCGGCGTGTTCTATGTGCTGATTAACACGCTACAAGCCATGGGAGCCGCCACCCCCGCTCTGGTAATCAATTTGAGCCGTCAGGGGATTATCTTCATTCCGGCCCTGTTCATTTTGCAGGCGGCTATCGGCATCACCGGCCTTGTGTGGGCGCAGCCGGTGGCGGATATTCTCTCCATCGGTCTGGCCTTGTTCCTCTATGTCCGGGTTTCCCGGAAGATGATGCTCGAAAGCAAATGAGGATATAAATATGATGGATGGAAGTGAAATTCTGGATATTCCTCTGCCGGATGACGAAGCCTTTACAAAATTTATTCTGCACTACAAGCAGCTAATAACCATGTACGAGAGTGCGGTCCGCTGCGTTGCCATGCGCCTGAGCATCATGGAGAAGGAAGCGGACACCACTGGGAAGCATAACCCGATCCGCTCCATTTCCAGCCGCATCAAGCAGCCTCTCAGCATCAATCGCAAACTGCGAAATAGAGGTATGCCGCTGACAACAAAATCCATCATGGAAAATTTGCACGATGTGGCAGGCGTGCGGATTATCTGCGAGTATTTATCAGATGTTTATAAAGTGCGAGACAATCTGCTTGTGGACGGTTTTATGGAGCTTCTGCAAGAAAAGGACTATATCAAAACACCCAAGCTCAACGGCTATCGAAGTCTGCATTTGATTGTAGCTGTCCCGGTTCCTTTTCAGACTGGCGTTCAAAAGGTCATCTGCGAGTTGCAGCTTCGTACTACAGCGATGGACACCTGGGCGGCGCTGGAGCACAGCCTTCGCTATAAAGAGGATAGGCCCTGCGGCCCGGAGATTGACCGTGAATTGCTGGAATGTGCGGATATGCTTGCTGAAACAGATGTCAAAATGCAGAAAATCGCAGAGCAGCTTAACATATTTGAGAATTAGCATACAAAGTAAAAATTGGATTTAAGTGCTGAATGGGCAGGGGGTTCCTGCCAATTTCACACGAAGTAAAAGTCAATAACAAAATGTTTGCTGCACGACGGCAAAAGAAAAAAGCCGTCATACAGCGGAGAATTTTCCCCGCGCCCATCTTGAAAACAGTGGCTTTTGAGAAATCAATAGCCACTGTTTTTATATTCATCGGCGGCACATAGAGGATGTCGCCATATGATTGCAAATGGATAGACGCGGGTAGCCAGCCCAAACAGATTTGTACTGTTCCGCAGATGACTAATGGACAGGCAATTTCGCATAGGCTGTTGTGAAAGGCTGGGTGATGTTATTTGCAGACACAGGAGCTATGCAAAAGTATTTTCAAAGACGGAACCACAGAAACCACCCGTGAAAATTTCACGCACAAGCTGACTGAGCTAATCAATCAGCTGGAAAAAGGAAAACAGACCATCGAGCAAAAATAATGTGACAAGCTGTTTCCTCTGTGCTATACTGTAGGCAGGAAACAGCTTGTCCTATCTCTGAGGAGATATGACCATGAAAGCAGCGATCTACTGCCGTTTATCCGAGGAAGATAGAAACAAGCAATTTGAAACCGACGACAGCAACAGCATCCAGAACCAAAAGGCCATGCTGCTGCAATACGCGATGGAACAGGGGTGGGAAGTTTATAACCTTTACAGTGATGATGATTACACAGGTTCAGACCGCAGACGGCCCGAATTTAACCGCTTGTTGGAAGACGCCAAGGCACACCGCTTTGACATTGTCCTCTGCAAGACCCAATCCCGCTTTACCCGTGAGCTGGAACTGGTAGAAAAGTACATCCACGGTCTCTTCCCTATCTGGGGCATCCGTTTTGTCAGCGTCGTGGACAACGCCGACACCGCCAACAAGGGCAACAAGAAGTCCCGGCAGATCAACGGGCTGGTGAACGAGTGGTATCTGGAGGATATGTCGGAGAACATCCGCAGCGTCCTCACCAACCGGCGGCAGAACGGTTTTCACATCGGGGCCTTTGCCCTCTATGGCTACCAAAAAGACCCCGACCAGAAAGGCCACCTGATTATCGACGAGGAGGCCGCCGCCGTTGTCCGGGAGGTGTTCACCCTCTTTTCCCAGGGCTACGGCAAGACGGCCATCGCCCGGATGCTCAACGACCGGGGTATCCCCAACCCCACCGAGTACAAGCGGCTCCACGGCTTGCGCTACCAGCAGCCCAAGCGGAAAAACAGCACCCTCTGGAAGTATTTCGCCATTTCCGATATGCTCACCAACGAAATCTATATCGGCAACATGGTGCAGGGCAAATATGGCAGCGTGTCCTACAAGACCAAGCAGAACAAGCCCCGCCCCAAAAGTGAGTGGTATCGCGTGGAGGGAACCCACGAGGCCATCATCGACCGCCCCCTCTGGAACCGGGTACAGTCCATGATTGCGGAGCGGGCCAAACCCTTTGACTGCGGCACGGTAGGATTGTTCGCACGGAAAGCAATCTGCGCCAACTGCGGCTATACCATGCGCTCCTCAAAAAATCACGGGCGGCACTATCTCCAATGTTCCAACCGCCATGTGGCAAAGGACGCCTGCATCGGCTCTTTTATTTCCGTGGAAAAGCTGGAGCAAATGGTGATTGACGAGCTGAGCTGGCTGGCGGCGACATATCTGGATAAAAACGAGCTGGAGCGGAACATTGAGTTCTGCGAAAACCTCCAAGGTCAGAAAAGGCAGCTCCTGGATACCCTCTCCGCTTACGAGAAGAAAATTGCTGAGTACACCAAGGGTCTGCGGGACTTATACATGGATAAGGTCAAGGGCCTGCTCAACGACAGCGACTTCTCCGCCCTCTCCAAGGAGTTTTCCTCCGAGAAATCCCGGCTGGAGCGCGTCCTGCTGGACGGCCAGCGGCAGCTTGCGGAGCTGGAGGAGCGAATCGCCGTGGGAGACAACCGCCGGGCCCTGGTGGAGCAGTACGCAGCCCCAGGCCGCTTGACGCGCGAAATCGTGGAAATTCTTATCGACCACATCACTGTGGGGAAACGCATTCCCGGCACCCACGATGTTCCCATCGAAATCTATTGGAATTTTTAAGGAGCCATAGACTTATGCAACCAAACGAGAATTTTGAGCAATCCATTCAGTCCATTGACAAATCCCTGGGTGAGATCGAGCGCACCCTGGAGCAAATGCTGACGTTAGCCAAGCTGTCCGCCAGCGATTTGAACGTGGACCGGGAGACGCTGCAAAAAACGCTGGAACGCCTTCAGCAGAAAATCGACCGCATTGCGGACACGATTTGATGTCGTCTTTCGCTATTTCTCGCAAAAAAGTTGTACTTTTGTGATTGCACCAGAGCAGAAGGCACGCGTCACATACGACAACATCCTCCGCCTCAGCGACGACCCGGATGTGAATGATGTTATCAAGTTCTTACGCGCCAGAGAGATCGTGCACTTCCAGCGCTTCGGCGAGGGCCTGCGCCTAGCGAAGGACCGCATGTCGGAGAAAAATAATATCTATTTCACCAACCCCTCTTTTGATCGCTAACGCCAGAATCAACGGCCCTGCGGGATGAACCCGCAGGGCCGCATTTGTGCAATTCGTCTGCATATTTGTTCTCTGTCCACAGAAATATCATCCCTGGGGTCTGACACCGATGGTTGCCACCGGGACCTGTCCGAACATCTCCAGCTCCTCGCCGTCCGCCAGCAGACGAATCTCCTCCACGGCATCCAGAGAATACAGGGAATCCGCCAGAGACCATAGGATCATCCTCTGGATCTGTTCGTCCTCCGGCAGCAGCATCAGGGAAGATGCGGGCAGGCTGACGTAGCACACTCCGCTATCTACACGAACGCTGCTCACCGCAAATCCCTCCGGAATGGTCCGCAGCAGGTCCCGGCTCTCCGGTCCCTCCAGCAGCGCTGCCACCAGGGCCTCCGCCAGCGTCTGCCCCTCATAGAGGGACAGGGTGCGCTGCTCCGATACAAGCTCTCCGTCCGCATTGAAGAAGTACAGCTTCACCTCGACCATCTGTAGGACGTCGTCCATATCGTTGAGGAGTACATCTTGTTCATAAAATACCTGCTTGGGCTGCTGGCCCACCGGTCGGCCCTGGGCCGTCAGCACCACCGACCGGATGCTCCCCAGAGCCGTCAGCGACAAGGTCAGGCAGTAGTCCGCCAGGGTCAGGTCCACCCCGGACAGCTCCCGCAGCCCCTCGCCCAGGTCCACGTGGGCCGTCCGTTCCCGGATCTCCAGGTTCAGCAGCTCCACGCCCTCCGGCAGAGGACTGAGCATCCCGCCCTCCGACGGCCCTGCCAGCAGGCGCTCCACCACCGCCGTGGCCTGCCCCTCCGTGTCCTCCGGCAGGTCCAGAAGCTCCCGGCTGGCCCGGATACGGTCGCCGCCCCGGGCCTCCTCCTCCGGCACCAGGTAGTAGATCAGGGTCCCCTCCTCCTGGTTCTCCGGCTCGGCAGGGGCGGCACAGCCCGTCAGCAGCAGTGCGGCCAGCAGCGCCGCCCGCCACTCTTTCCTCACGGCTCCTCCCCTCCTCTCTCCAGGCTGGGCATGGTCACAATGAACCGGGTGCCGCCGCCGGGCACGTTCTCCGCCCGGATAGCGCCGCCCCGGCGGCTGACCGTGTCGCTGACGATGCTCAGACCCAGGCCCGTGCCACCGGCGGCCCGGGAGCGGGCCTTGTCCACCCGATAAAATCGCTTGAACACGTTGGACAGCTCCTCCGGCGGGATGCCGATGCCGTTGTCCTCCACCGTAATGACCGTGGATTCCTCCGCGGGCTCCGCCTTGACCCGGACGCGGCCGCCGGGGCGGTTGTATTTGATGGCGTTCTCCGCCAGGTTGTAGAGGATCTGGTGCAGCTCCCCCTCGGTGGCCAGCACCGCCGCGCCGGAGATGCACACGATCAGCAGCTCCACCCCCTTCTCCTCCGCCACGGGGCGCAGCATCCGCACCGCCCTCTCCAGCACCGGGGCCACCTCCACCGGGTGGGCGGCCTCCGCCACACCGCTGTCCAGCCTGGTCAGGCGCAGCAGGTCCTCGGTGATACGGCTCAGGCGCTCCGCCTCCTGGCCGATGTCGCTGACGAACTCCATGGCGGTGGCATTGTCCATGTTCTCATTCTGCAAAATGGAGTCTGTGAGCAGCCGGATGGCCGCCAGAGGCGTTTTGAGCTCGTGGGAGGCATCGGAGACGAACTGGCGGCGGGCGCTCTCCGTCTCCTGTAGTCGGTCCACCAGGTCGTTGAACTCCCCGGCAATCTGGGTGAACTCGTCGTGGCCGGAGAGGATGGCCCGCCGGTTGTAGGCCCCCTCCCGGACGCCCCGGATGGCCGCCTGGAGGCTCCCCAGACGGCGGGTGAGCTGCCGGGAGAAGACCATACTCAGCATGACCACCAGTGCTGCGATGCCGATGGAGATGCTCATGAGCGTGCTGCTGAGGTTGGCCAGGAGGGACGCCTGCTGGGTATCGTACTCATAGACGTAGATGCCCCCGATGATCTGGTTTCGATACACCACCGGCTGGGCGGCGGAGGAGTGGAAGGCCCCCTCCTTGTACTCGCTGTAGAGGGCCACGCTGCCCCGCAGGGCTTCCACCAGCTCATTGTAAAACACGTACCGCCCGGCGGCGTTCCCCGCTTCGCGGGTGTCGTAGAGCACCTTGCCGTAGGGGTCGGAGATGATGGCCCGGGAGATGCCCGCCACGTCCACCCCCGCCAGGGCCTGCCCCACGTTCTCCTCCGTCAGCTCGTCCAGGCCGGATACGGCGGTGTTCAGCGCGGCCGCGCCGCTCAGGAGCGTATTCCGCTTGGACTGGAACACCAGGTCCTGGCTGACCACCAGCGGGTAGGTGTTCATCAGCACCATCACCGCCAGCAGCATGGCCAGATAGCTGGCGCTGATCTTCAGCTGCAAGGAAATTCTACCCCTTAAAATAGTAGCCCACTCCCCACTTTGTCAGAATGTACTCCGGTTCTGCCGGCTGCCGCTCCAGCTTCTCCCGCAGACGCCGGATGTGGACATCCACTGTCCGGTAGTCCCCGGCGTAGCTATAGCCCCACACCACGTTCATCAGGTTCTCCCGGCTGTAGACCCGGCGGGGGTTCTTCATCAGAAGCTCGATGAGGTCGTACTCCTTGGCGGTCAGCTCCACGGTCTCCCCGTCCCGGATGGCCACCCGCTGCTCGGTGTCCAGCGTCAGGTCCCCCGCCGTGATGAGGCTCTGTCCCTGCTTTCCCCCGGAGGCCCGGCGGAGCATAGCCCGGATGCGGGCCTTCAGCTCCAGGATGTTGAAGGGCTTGGTGATGTAGTCGTCCGCCCCGCACTCAAAGCCGATGATCTTGTCCGTGTCCTCGCTGCGGGCGGTGAGCATGATGATGGGCACGTTGGAGAACTCCCGGATGCGCATACATGCCTCCAGCCCGTCGATCTCCGGCATCATCAGGTCCAGAATGATCAGGTCGAAACCCCCCGACCGGGCCAGCTCCACCGCCGATGCGCCGTCGTAGGCGCACTCCACCTGGTAGCCCTCGTTCTCCAGGTTGAACTTGATTCCCTTCACCAGCAGCCGCTCGTCGTCCACCACTAATATTTTCATGAGATGACCTCCCTGTTTCTTTCAACACTTTTTATATTGAACTTCCCCCGGTTATTTGCTATACTGTTAAGGAAAGACCCGTCCGTTTTTTACCGGACCCTCCCTCCGGGGAGGGTTGTGTGCCGCATACAAAGACAGTATACCATATTCTTGGAGAGAATGATATGAAAATTCGCCGTTTTTGCGCTCTTTTTTTCAGCCTGCTGATTGCCCTGAACCTGTCCCTTCCCGTGCTGGCCGCCGAAGGCGAAGCCGTGGAGCCGGATCCCACCCCGGTCCCGGAGGAGGAGCAGCCCTTCCGGGTAGCGGCCAAGGCCGCGCTGCTCATTGATCCGGTTACGGAGGAGATCCTCTATGAGCAGGACGCCCACGAGCGCCTGTACCCCGCCAGCGTGACGAAGATCCTCACCTGCCTGCTGACCTTGGAAGCCATCAAGGACGGCAAGCTGACGCTGGACACGGTCCTCACGGCCAGCGAATCCGCCATCTCCGCTGTCCCCCCGGACGGGAGCAACGTGGGCATCAAGCCCGGAGAGGAGCTGACGGTGGAGGAGCTGCTCTACTGCATCATGCTCTCCTCCGCCAACGAGGGGTGCAACATCCTGGCGGAGGCCATCGACGGTTCCATCACCGCCTTCGTGGAGCGAATGAACCAGAAGGCGAAGGACCTGGGCTGTGAGGACTCCCACTTCTGCAACACCAACGGCCTGCCGGACGCCAACCACTACACCACCGCCTGGGACCTGTGGCTTATTACCAAGGAGGCTCGGACCTATCCGGACTTCATGCCCCTGGTGGGCACGATTTACCATGAAGTCCCTGCCACCAATCTCTCCGAGCCCCGGCAGCTGTACACCACCAACTATCTGATCTCCAGCTACAAGACCAGCTATTACCTCTACCAGGGGGCCGAGGGCATCAAGACCGGTTCCACCAGCGCCGCGGGGTTCTGTCTGGTGGCCTCCGCCACCCGGGGCGACCGCAGTCTGCTCTCCGTGGTGCTGGGCGCGGAGCGGGTGGTCAGCCCCGAGATCACCCTGACTTACAGCTTCATCGAGACGGCCAAGCTCTTTGACCTGGGCTTCGACGGCTTCGACCGGAAGATTCTCCTGGGGGCCGACGAGCTGGTGGGAGAAGTGGACGTGGAGCTCTCCCAGCAGCAGAACACCGTGAAGGTCCACCCCGCTCAGGAGGTGGAGCGGCTGCTGCCCGTTGACATGGACCCCATCCAGGACGTGGACCGGATCATTACATACACCGCCAAGAGCGTGGAGGCCCCCGTAACGAAGGGGCAGATCATGGGCAAGATCACCCTCTGCACCGAGGACACCGTCTACGCCGAGGTGGACCTCCTGGCGGATGAGGACGTCTCCCTCTCCCGCCTCCTGGTCTTCCGCCGCGACCTCATCGAATTTCTCCACAAGCCTATCCTGTGGATCGCTCTCGGCGGTACGGCATCCCTCATCGTCCTGATCCTCATCCTCCGCGCTATCCTCAAGGTCCGCCGCCGCCAGCAAAACCGCCGTCCCCCGGCGAACTGGGGCAAAGGAAACAGCGGATACCGGGGTCGGAGGAGGTAGGTTCCAACAGGGATCCTTTTCTTTGTGAAGTCCAAACGGAAACCGAATATATCCGGAAAATGGCATGGGCGCGGAACGGAAGTTCCGCGCCCTCATTCTTTGGGGGTTTCCTATGGCCGCAGGGTTCCCACCGTGCGGTGGTCAGTCTATCAGTCTAAAGGAGCTGGATGACCCACCGGAGGAGTACCCCCATCGCAAGGCACACGGGCAGCGCCAGAAGGGCCGTGCCATACAGCAGGCGGCAGACCCCGGGGATGTCCTCCGGTGCCACCTCCCGGACTGCATCGCCGATATAGGGCTTTTTGTGCAGTACCCCGTGATACCAGGCATCCCCCGCCAGCCGCAGCCCCATAAGGCCCGCGCACACCGACTCCGTCTGCGCCGAGTTGGGACTTGCATGGTTGTACCGGTCCCGGCAGAAAATCCGCCAGCCATCCTTCGCCCGCATCCCCAGCAGCCCGCCCGCCGCCAGCATCAGCAGTGCGGAAAACCGCGCGGGCAGGAAGTTCATCACATCGTCCATCTTCGCGGGAACCAGGCCGACATTCTTATAGGGCGGCTCCACGTAGCCCAGCATGGAATCCATGGTGTTCACCGCCTTATAGAAAAATCCCAGCGGCGCGCCGCCCAGCGCCAAAAACACCATCGGCGCAATCACCCCGTCCGAGGTGTTTTCCGCCACCGTCTCCACCGCCGCACGGGCAATGCCCGCCTCATCCAGCCGCGCCGTGTCCCGGCCCACGATCATGCTCACCGCCTGCCGTGCGCCCTCCGTGTCCCCCGCCGCCAAGGCGGAGTACACCTTCATGCTCTCCGCCTTGAGGGATTTCGTGGCCAGGATCTGCCAGCACATCACGCTCTCTGCCGCCAGCCGAAGCCAGGGGCTGACCAGATGGCATCCCCACAGCAGCAACGCCGGAACGCCCGCAGATATGGAGGTGACCAGCACCCAGAGGATTCCGCCCGCCAGGTTCTCCCCTTTTGCCGTGGCGGGAAGGATCCGCCGCAGCCCCCGCTCCAGCAGGGAGATCAGCTTCCCGATGGCAACCACCGGATGGGGCCACCCGTGGGGGTCCCCCAGGATCAGGTCCAGGCAAAATCCCAGCACCAGCGCCCAAAGGGACCAACTCATGGCGCTCCCCCCTGTCGCTGGAAT
Organism: uncultured Oscillospiraceae bacterium; assembly: GCA_910588045.1. Lineage (GTDB taxonomy): Bacteria > Bacillota > Clostridia > Oscillospirales > Oscillospiraceae > Pelethomonas. The sequence continues at coordinate 99,216 of CAJUPS010000001.1, forward strand.
GTAAAGAGGTACACCGGATTCTGGGCGCACATCAGGTGGAACACGCCCGCGTTCCGGCTCCTGGACGCGGAGATGCACACCGCGTCAAAGGTGGCGAAGGAAAAATCTTTTCCGATCCTTGTCAGCTCCCCCACCGTCTCCAGCGTCACCCCGGAGGCCACAATCCGGACCTGCGGGTTCTTCTCCAGCAGCAGCGCCACGATTTCCCGCAGGTTGCCCGAGCTGCCGCCCAAAAAGGCGTGGGTAGGCGGAGGCAGCTCCCGGCAGGCCCCAGGCGCAGAGCCCGGGACGATCTCCAGGTTGGACACATGGAATTTTTTCCGGTTCTCCTCCAGCAGCGACAGCGCGCCCTCCTTCTTCTCCACGGCGAACACCCGGCCTTCTCGGGCCTGGAGGGCCATTTCGATGGACACCGACCCGGTGCCCGCGCCGATGTCCCAGCACACCGCGTCCCGGGGCAGGGCCAGCTTCGCCATCGCGCAGGCGCGGACCTCGCTTTTGGTCATGGGGACCACGCCGCCGTCCTGTCCTCTCCCCCTCTGGAACCACTCGTCCGGCAGGCCGGGGGAAAAGGGCCGTGCCTCCCCGTTTTCAATCAGCACCGTGCTGAGGGGATCGAAGGTCCCCCCGGCCAGCTCCCGGGCGCTGCCCACGGTGACGCGCTCCTCCGGGTAGCCCAGCCGCTCCCCCACGCTGACCCGGACACCGCCCAACCCGGCCTCCGCCAGGGTGCGGCACAGCTTCGCCGCACCGTCCGCGCCGCCCACCAGGGCGAACACCCGGCGGTTCTGCCAGACGTCCGGCACGATGTCCCTGTCCCGGCCATGGAGGCTGACGGAGAACACGTCCTCGTAGGAGGTCCCCAGCCGGGCACACAGCACCTGTAGGGAACTCAGCCCCGGCAGGACCTCCACCTCACAGTCCTGCAAAAGCGGCAGCAGCCGCTTTGCCCCGCTGAAGAATCCCGTATCCCCGGACAGCAGCACCACAAACCGGCGGCAGTCCCGGTTTTCCCGGATGCACCCGGCGATGTCCTCGGGCGCAATAGCGGTATAGGTCCGCCTCCCCTCCGGGAAGCTCTCCAGCATCCGCCGGGCCCCGATGATGCAGTCCGCTTCGTGGACAGCCCGCCGGACCTCGCCCGTCATGCTCTCCAGTCGGCCCGGGCCGATGCCTGCCAGGACCACATGGGGGCGCAGCCGCAGTCCGAACCGCTGGGCCAGCAGGTTCACCGCGCCCGAAAAGTTCAGACCGTCCCTCTGCGCCGGACGGCCCACGACAACCAGGGTTGCTCCGGCCTCTCTTGCGGCGGCGGCCTTCTCCCCGAAGCCCCCCGCCCGTCCGGTGTCCTTGGTCACCATGTACGCCGCACCCAGCGCGCGCAGCGTGGCGGTGTTCATCTCCCGGGAGAAGGGCCCCTGCATGGCGATGATATGGTCCGGGGCCAGCCCCACCTCCCGGCAGGCTTGCAGCGACGCCTCCATGGGCAGCACCCGGGCGTAGACCCGCTCCCTGAAGCCCGGCAGGGCCGCGTATTGGGACAGCTCCTTACTGCCGGTGGTCAGGAGGATGTACCCCTCCGTTCCGGCCAGGTAGTCCACCGCGGCCCTGATGTCCGGTACGCACACCGCGCCCTCCGGGGTCCCATCGGCCCCCCGCAGCAGCCGCAGGTACTCCGTCCCCGTCGCCCCACAGGCGGCGGCGATGTTCTCCGTCACCTCCGCAGCGTAGGGGTGTGTGGCGTCCACCACCAGGTCGAACCGCTCCCTGAGGAACAATTTCTCCATCTCTGTCTCCGGCAGCCGCCCAGCGGCGACGGTCAGACCCTCCCGGCTCTCCAGCAGCGCCTCGCCGTACTCCGTAGCCACGCAGGCGGTGACCTCCACCGGCTGACCTGCCAGCAGCTCCACCAGCGCCCGGCCCTCGGTGGTCCCGGCGAACACGCACAGCTTACACATTCCGATACCCCCTGGGGGTCACCAGCTCCCCGCCGATGACCTCCGTCTGACTGTTGCCCACGAAGACGGTGCAGAACATGTCCGCCTCAAAATCACGCAGCCGTCCCAGGGGAAGGATGGTCCGGCTCTCCCCCTCCCGGCCGATACTCCGGGCCACGCCACAGGGCCGCTCCTCCGGCAGCGTCCGCAGCAGGATGTCGCAGGCCCTTTGCAGGTAGTCCGGCCGTCCCCGGCTGGCGGGGTTGTAGAGGACGATGGACAGATCCGCCTCCGCGGCGGCGGTCAGGCGCTTCTCGATCTTCTCCCAGCTGGTCAGTCGGTCGCTGAGACTGATGACGGCGAAGTCGTGGGTCAGGGGCGCGCCCAGCAGGGCCGCCCCGCTGCACGCGGCGGTCAGGCCGGGGATCACCGCGATCTCCGGCTCCCGGCTCTCGCCCCGGAGCTGGTAGAGTAATCCCGCCATGCCGTAAATCCCGCTGTCGCCGGAGCAGATCATGGCCACGTCCCTCCCCGACCGGGCCTCGTCCAGGGCCATGCGGCACCGGTCCGCCTCCCTGGTCATGGGGGTGGTCAGAAACTCCTTGTCGGGATACCGCTCCCGCACCAGGTCCACGTAGACATGGTATCCCACGATCACCTGGCACTCCTTCAGCGCCCGGTCCGCCCGGACCGTCATATTCTCATAGTCGCCGGGGCCGATGCCCACCACTGTCAGCTTACCCATCAAATCCCACCTCATATTTTTCTGCCGCCGCAGCTACGGTTACGCCGTCCCGGGCGGTCTTTTTGATAATCAGCTCTCCCCCGCCGGTCAGCGCCGCCCGCTCGCAGACGTTGTCCACGCCGGTGACGCTCCTCACGAACTCCGACGGGGTGAACTCTCCCTTGATTTCCCGCAGCTCCTCCGCGGAATAGAACGCCAGCGGAACACCCGCCTCCCGCGCAAAATCCAGCAGTCCCGGCTCGTCCCGTTTCAGGTCGATGGACGCGGCGCACTTCACCGCCCTTGGGTGGACGCCCCGCTGCTCCAGCGCCTCCCGGACCGCCGCTGCCACAGCCTCCCTCCCGACGCCCCTCCGGCACCCGATGCCCAGCCGAATCGTTTTGGGAACCAGCAGCAGCGTTTTCCCGAAGGGCTCCTGCTCTCTCCAGGAGACGCAGATCCCCACCGGGCCGCTCTCCCCCAGGACCACGCCGGGCGGCAGCTCCCCCCCGATGGGGAAATCACACTTCAGCGGCACCGGCCCCTCCAGGATGGCGGCGGACACCGCCTTGGCGGCGTCCATATCGGCAATGAACAGACCCCGTTTCGCCGCCCAGGCGTCCACGGAGAATCTGCCGTTCACATCTGTGGCGGTCGTCACTGCCGCCGTCGCCCCCAGGGCCTCCGCCAGGCGCACCGCCAGTGCGTTGGCCCCGCCGATATGTCCCGACAGCAGCGGCACCACGAACCGGGCCGTCTCGTCCACCGCCACCACGGCGGGGTCACTGACCTTGCTCCGCACGTGGGGCGCGACAGCCCGGACGGCGATGCCGCAGGAGCTGACAAAGATCAAGGCGTCCATCTCCCGGAACAGGGGCCCGGCGAAGTCCGCCAGCGGCGGCGTGATGGCCGCAATCTCGCCCCCCGCCAGACGCTCTGGCGCGTAGATGCAGATCGTATTCTCCGGGGCGCTCAGGGCCAGGCAGACCCGCTCCGCCGTTTGCAGTCCCCGCAGGCTGAACGCGAACACCGCCAGCCTCACGTCTCGCTCCCCTTCCGGAACTCGGTGGTGAAGCTCGGGTCGTAGAGCTTGGAGCGCTCATACAGGTCCCCCAGGCACCCGCCCACGATCAGCAGCGAGGTCTTCGTCAGCCCGTTCTCCTCCACGGTCTGTACCAGGGTCTCCACGGTGCACCGGTACACCCTCTCCTCCGGCCAGGTGGCCTTATAGACCACCGCCGCAGGGGTATCGGGGGCATAGCCCCCGGCCAGCAGGTCCGCTTGCAGCTTCTCCGCCAGCGAGGTGCTCAAAAACAGGACCATGGTGGCCTGATGGGCGGCCAGGGACCGGATGGACTCCTGTTCCGGCACCGGCGTCCGCCCGGCGGCGCGGGTGATGATGACCGTCTGGCTCACCTCGGGCAGCGTATACTCCGCTCGCAGCGACGCCGCCGCACCACAGAAGGAGCTGACCCCCGGGCACACGTCGTACTCGATGCCCAGTGCCTCCAGCTGGTCGAACTGCTCCCGCACCGCGCCGTAGATACTGGAGTCCCCGGTGTGCAGCCGCACGGTGGTCTTCCCCTCCGCCTCGGCCCGCTTCACCACGTCCAGCACCTGCTCCAGAGTCATCTCCGCGCTGTTGTGAACCGCGCAGCCCTCCCGGACATACCCCAGCAGCTCCGGATTCACCAGACTCCCGGCGTAGATCACCACGTCCGCCTCGCCCAGCAGCCGCGCGCCCCGGACCGTGATCAGATCCGCCGCCCCGCTGCCTGCGCCTACAAAATGTACCATAAATTCAGTGCCTCCTTTCGGCAGTCATCCTTTTTCTTTGTGAACAAAGAAAAAGGATCAAAAAGAAAAACTTTTTGCCGCAAGCTTGCGCTTGCTCTATGGGTGCCGCCGAGGCACCCTTCTACAGCCCTGTCGTGCCCTTGCGCGAAGCCTTCGCTTCGCGCGGTAATTTGTGGTCTAAATTCGGCCGCACGGCTCACGCCGTGCTAGGGGGCCCGCCTAACGGACAAAATTCTTGATGTCTCCCACAAATTGATTGCCGCATCGGGTCAGTTCGCCCAGGACGCGGTCGATTCCTGTTTCGCTTCTGTACCAATTCTCCTTGGTGATGTTATAGCAGTGCACGGGGCACACCTTTATCTCCACATCGGGAAAGGCCATTTGGTATAACATGAGACACCGCCGGGCGTGAAACGCCTTGCAGACGATCAATGCCGATTTTATCTCAATTCCTCTCTCATCAACCACCTTTCGAGAGAGAAAAGCATTATCCCGCGTGTGGCCAGACTGATTTTCCCCGATAATGGCCGAGGCTGGCACGCCGTTTTTCAGGAGCACATCCGTAAAAAATGCACAGTCGGATTGGTAATCTCCGTTGTATATGTCCGCTTTTGCGCGAACCCCCGGCCATTTATCCCGTTTTACGCTGACTCCACCCGAGGGGATCACCCATCTTGCATAGCCTTGGCGGTACAGCTCGGAAGCATACTCGGGCTGTGCCGGATGGGACCCGCCCGGCAGAAAAATGGCGTCAGCCTTTTCCGGCTCATCAGATACAAATATAAAGTTTGTTATATCAGTGATGATATGATGATTCATTACCTTACCTTTCAAATGATGACTAAGGGACAATCTTCCGGCGTAACGCCCCCGCGCCCGCCGTCCGTCCCAGTTCGCCATAGACTTTGGAGAACAAAATCGCCTCCATCTCCATACTTTCCCCCGCCTTGGCCCGCAGATGAAATCCCACGCGCTCCGTCAGCCGCGCCAGCGTCGCCTCGTACAGGTTCTCCTCACGCAGCACCCGCAGCGCGTCATCGCAGGCCGCGCAATTTAAGATCTCCTCCACCCGCTTTGCTCGCAGTCCTGCGGCGGCGGCGTGGGCCGCCAGGATCTCCATCCGGCAATCCCCGTATTTCGAGTGGGTATTCAGCATCCCACCGGCCACCTTCACCAGCTTTCCCACGTGTCCCACCAGCAGTGCGCCCCGGAAGTCCATCTCCCGGCACATCTCCACCGCGTCACCGATGAAGTTGGACGTCTGCACCGCCTCCGCCGGGTCCAGACCCAGGCCGTCCCGGACAAAATCAGACCCGTAGTTTCCCGGCGTCAGCAGCACGTACTCCGCTCCGCTCTCCCGCCGCTGCCGCAGCTCCACCCGAATCGTCTCCACCAGCGCCGCCTCGCTCATGGGCTCCACAATGCCCGTGGTCCCGATGATCGAGATGCCGCCCACGATCCCCAGCCGGGGATTGAAGGTCTTCTTCGCCAGCGCCTCCCCGCCCGGCACGGAGACGACCACGGACAGACCGCCCGTCTCTCCCGTCAGGCGCAGAATTTCCTCCGCGTTCTCCCGAATCATCTTCCGCGGTACGCTGTTGATGGCCGCTGCGCCCACCGGCTGGTCCAGTCCCGGCTTCGTCACCCGGCCCACGCCCGCGCCGCCGTCAATCGACACACCTGGACTTTTTTGCCGCGACACCTCCACGAAAATCAGCGTCCCCGTGGTCACGTCCGGGTCGTCGCCCCCGTCCTTCTCAATGGCGCAGGAGACGGCCTCCTCCCCCATCCGGACCTCCCGCACCGGCAGCGTTAGCCGGATGCCCTTGGGCGTGGTCAGCTCCACCCGCTCCAGTCGCCGCCCGGTCAGCAGCATATACGCCGCCGCCTTGGCCGCAGCTGCCGCGCAGGACCCGGTGGTATACCCCAGGCGGAGTTTCTTCCCGCCCTTGACAATGTACTCCTCCATGCTACCGGGCAATCTGGTAGAGCATCGCGTTGCAGATCGCCGCAGCCACGTTGCTGCCGCCCTTCCGGCCCCGGGCCACGATGTAGGGCACTCCGGCGGTCATGATGGCCTCCTTGCTCTCCACCACATTGACGAACCCCACCGGCACCCCGATCACCAGCGCCGGGCGGACCTTCCCCTCCTCCATCAGCGTCTTGAGCGCGAACAGGGCCGTGGGCGCGTTACCGATAGCAAAGATGCAGGGTTTCTCCAGCGCCGCCGCCCGCTCCATGGACACCATGGCCCGGGTGACGCCCCGCTCCCTGGCCTCCGCCGCCACATCCGGGTCGGACATGAAGCACATCACTTCGCCGCCCAGCTGCCCTAAGATGGACTTATTGATCCCCGCCCGGGCCATCTGGGTATCGGTTACGATGTCACATCCGCCCCGCAGGGCCTCGATGCCCCTCCTGACCGCGTGCTCGGAGAAGCAGAGGTTGTCCACATAGTCAAAGTCGGCAGAGGTATGGATCACCCGCTTGATGACCAGCTCGTTCTCCGGCTCCAGCCTCCGCTCTCCCAGCAGCTCCGTGATGATCTCAAAGCTGCGCTTTTCAATATCCATCGGTTTCACGATTTCAGGCATATCGTTGCTTCTCCTTTACACAAGCTTCATAAAAACGTTCCGCAAAGCGCGGATTGGCATAAAAATGGAAGTGTGGATACCCCGCATACAGATTTTCTCCCGCAATCGCGCAGTCCCACGTCCTGCCGCCGGGCTTCTCGGCGGTAAAATCCTCCCCGGGAAGCGCCGCGTCCCAGTGGTGGAACTCGTGCCCCCGGATCTCCTCCCCGGCGCGGCAGAGGAGGTTGTCCCTCTTCGCCCGCAGCGTCACATAGCCGAACCGGGTCAGCTTCCCATTGTCCCAGCACCTCCCCGGCAGGAACCCCACCATGGGCCACGCCTCGATCTGCTCCGTCAGGTACATGAACCCCCCGCACTCCGCGATGCAGGGCAGTCCCCCCTCCAGCGCCCGCCGGACGGCGCCGCGCATCCCCGCGTTCCGCGACAGCGCCTCGGCGTACAGCTCCGGGTAGCCGCCCCCGAGGTAGAGCCCCTGGATATTCTCCGGCAGCGCCTCATCGGACAGCGGACTGAACGCCACCAACTCCCCGCCCATCTCCTCCAGGGCCTCCAGGCTGTCCTCGTAGTAGAAGCAGAACGCCCTATCCCGGGCCACAGCGATCCGCACCGGCTCCCTCCCGGGCAGAACCACCGGCTCGAATGATACCGGCGGCGCACTCCCCGCCAGGGACAGCAGGCCGTCAAGATCAACGGTTTTTTCCGCCTGCCGGGCCAGCATCCGGGTCATCTCCCGCAGATTCTCCACCTCACCGGCGGTGACCAGCCCCAGGTGGCGGCTCTCCAGCGTACACGCCGGCATTTCCGGCAGAAAGCCCAGGGGCTCCACCCTGCCGCCGAACCGCCGCCGGATTTCCTCCGCCAGTCCCTGATAGGTCATGGCGGTACAGCGGTTCAGAAGCACGCCCCGGATGCCGCTCTCCCCCTGAAAGTCCAGGAATCCGGCGATGGTGGCCAGCACCGACAGCGCCGCCCCCTTAGCCGGAACCACCAGCACGGCAGGCGTCTCCGTCCACCCGGCGACCTCCCGGCTGCTGGCCCGGGCGGTGGTCAGACCCGCACCGTCATAGTAGCCCATGGCGCCCTCGATGACGGATACCTCCCGGTCTGCCCCGTTCTTCGCCAGCAAAAACCGCAGCGTGTTCCTGTCGAAAAAGAAGGGGTCCAGATTGGCGCTCTTTGCGCCGATGATGCGGCTGTGGAACATGGGGTCGATGTAGTCCGGTCCGCACTTGAAGGCGCCGACCCGCAGTCCCCGGTCCACCAGGGCCTGCAAAACGGCGCAGACCGCCGTCGTCTTCCCGCACCCGCTGCCGGTCCCCGTCAGCAGGATTCGTGGGACTGATTTCTCCATATCCGCACCCCCCTGTCCATATCTTTCCACGATCTATTGTATAAGCCCCAGGCGAATTTGTCAACCGATTCCACTCCTTAAAAATTTCGACAGCCTTTCCAAATGCCGCTCCGCATTTCTCTCTTTGACAGCCGCTTCTTCCTGTGCTATGATAGTTCTATTCTTATAAACATCGAGGTCACAGCCATGGAACGACTTCTCCTGCACACCTGCTGCGCACCATGCAGCGTCTATTGCGTGGACTCCCTGCGCGAGGAGGGCATCGAGCCCGTCAGCTTCTGGTACAACCCCAACATCCACCCCTATCAGGAGTACAAGTCCCGCCGGGACACGCTGATCGACTACGCCGCCTCCATTCGCCTGGAGCTGGTGGTCCGGGAGGACTACGGCCTTCGGAACTTTGTCCGGGCGGTGGCGGAGGACGTCGACCATCGGTGCGCCCACTGCTACGCCTGCCGCCTGGAGGAGACCGCCCGGTACGCCGCCGAAAACGGCTTCACGCACTTCTCCACCACGCTGCTGGTCAGTCCCTACCAGGACCACGAGGGCATCTGCCGGGCGGCGGAGGCCGTGGGGGCGCAGTACGGCGTGACCTTCCTCTACCGGGACTTCCGCCCCGGCTTCCGCCAGGGGCAGGCCAAGGCACGGGAGCTGGGACTCTATATGCAAAAATACTGCGGCTGCGTGTTCTCCGAGGAGGACCGGTATGCCAGGCAGATCGCAAGAGATCGAGAAAAATTCCACATATAAATCAAAAAGGGGAAAATTTTATGCCCATTGTAAACGATTCCGTTCTCTATTCCGTTGTGCGGGAAGAACACATGATGCACAACGATTTTTTTCTCCGCTACCTGGACTTCGTTGACGAACCACAGCCCACGAGCCTGATCCTGACATGCTTTGCGGGAAACAGAGCCTGCTATGAAGTCCGGTATGAAGCGGAGGAGATAGCGGCTCGTTTTCAGTATGGAAGAGAAGAAATAGCCCGATACAGGCAGAGCAGTTTGCGCCGGATTCTTGGCCGACCCCACAATCTGCAAAATGCCTTTCTGCACGAGCATTTTTCGTTCTTCTCCAGTGAAGCAGTCAATCGTCTTGTTGTGGAAGCAAAGTGCGGCGAAAAGATCCTGGAAACAGAAATCGCCATTGTCCCATATGAGTCCCCTAACCGCTACACCTTTCCCATGAGCGGGACCTTCCTTGTAACGGACACCTACCCCTCGATCAATTCTCACAGGTGGTGCCGGAACAGTGAATTTGCTTTTGACGTGGGCTGCTTCCATGAATCTCTGGAATCGTCCGTCATCAGCGGCGCACCTGTTTTCGCCGCCTGCGGCGGCATTGTGGAGGAGGTCTTCGACGGCCTCCCCGACACCGATGATGCCACCGATCTTGGCCAGGTCGAAAAGCAGTACGGTGAGCACGTGCGCATTGACGGCAATCACGTCCTGATCCGCCACGCAAACGGGGAGCTCTCCCTCTATGCACATCTGCTTAAAAACTCCGTCTGCGTAAAGGCCGGGGAGACGGTCCGCGCCGGTCAGCAGGTCGGGCGCGTGGGGAGCAGCGGCTCAAGCTATTTGCCGCACCTCCATTTCCATGCAATGCGCAACGGGATCGAAGGGCCCGGCATTCCCATCCGTTTCGAGGGACTGAAAACGCTTTTAGGCGAACCCTGCTTCCTTGACGATACCGTAAACCTCGTGCGAAACGAAATCGGACCTGCAACATAAAAAGTCCAGGGAACGGCTGCGCCTTCCCTGGACTTTTTTGCGCTAATCCTTCGCCTCCCGCCGCCGCTTCGCCAGCTCACGGCCCTCTTTCCCGGTCATGTGGTCGATCTCCATCTCCAGCATACACAGGGTCTTCCACTCCCGGTCTATGGCGCTCCTCCGGCCTTCTGCGGTGTCCTCCGGCGCGTATTTCCGCGCCAGCTTCTCAATGGCGGTGCGCTTCTCCTGTTGGTCCTCCATGACGTGAATCCGTCCGAAGACCACCACGCTTCTGAAATAGCTGGTATAGACCTCCGGCACAATCTCGTCCTGGCCAATCACGCAAAAGGACGCCTTTTCGTTCCGCCGGACGGCATCCAGCTTGTGCCCCGCAAGGGCGCAGTGGAAATAGAGCTTCCCGCCGTCGTACACATAGCTGATGGGCACGGCGTAGGGATACCCGTCGTCTCCCGCCAGGGCCAGCACGCCGGAGGTCCCCCGGCGCAGGATCGCCTCCGTCTCCTGCCGGGGCAGCTCCTGTTTGCTTCTGCGCATCTCACGAAACATAGCAGTTCTCTCCTCTCATTTTTTCCGTCCCCGCAGCCCGTGCAGGAACCGGCGCAGCGCATCCGGCTTCTCCGGCAGGGCGGCGAGCGGGTGGAGCGAGGAGGTCATAAAGACCTCCTGGCTGTCACAGGGCGTCAGCGTGTTCACCTTCCGGCAGTAGGAGCCATCCGGCAGCAGCGAGCTTGCCTTTACATTGTCCTCCAGCTGGGTGTGGAGGATCTTCAGCAGCATCTCCTTGACCGCGGGGTCGTACACCGGGCAGGCGATCTCCACACGGTGATTGAGATTCCGGGTCATGAGGTCCGCTGAGGCGATAAAGAGCTTCACGTCCTTGTCCCGGCCGAAGCGGTAGATCCTCCCGTGCTCCAGGAACCGCCCGACGATGCTGGTGACGTGGATGTTCTCCGTCTGGGCGGCGATGCCGGGCCGCAGGCAGCAGATGCCCCTTAGAATCAGCTGCACCTGGACCCCCGCCTGGGACGCCTGGACCAATTTGTCCATGACCTCCCTCTCCGTCATGGAGTTGGCCTTCACGCAGATATACCCCTCCGGACCCTTGGCGATCTCCTCGTCCATCAGCTCCAGGAGCCTGGTCTTGATTCCCGTTGGAGCCACCAGCAGGTGGCGGTACTCTCCCTCCAGGTTGCCCACCAGCATGTTCTGAAAGAAAGCGGCCCCGTCCAGCCCAATAGCCTCGTTGGCCGTCATGAGGCTCAGGTCGGTGTACTGCTCGTTGGTGCGCTCGTTGTAATTCCCGGTGCCAATCTGGGTGACATAGCTGAGTTTGTCACCCCTGCGGAGGGTGATGAGGCAGATCTTGCTGTGGCACTTGTACTCCTCCACCCCGTAGATCACCTTACATCCGGAATCCTCCATTAACCGGGACCAGGAGATATTGTTGGCCTCGTCAAACCGGGCCCGCAGCTCCATCAGCACGGTGACCTCCTTGCCGTTCTCCGCCGCCTTGCAGAGAATGTGGGCCACCTTGGAGGACGTCGCCAAGCGGTAGATCGTGATCCGGATGGACACCACGTCGGGCCGCGCCGCCGCCTCCTCCAGCATCTGGAGGAACGGGTCTACGCCGTCAAAGGGGAAAAACAACAGCCGATCCTCCTGCCGCACCTGCTCAATGATACTGCCGGATTTGTCCAGGTCCTCCGGCCAACGGGGGCTGTAGGGAGGAAAGCCGATCGCCGCCGCCTTCGCCTCTGGCAGGGCCTTGGCCAGATCAAAGACGTAGTGCATCTCCAACGGGGACTGGTCCACGTAAATCTGCCGGTTCTCCAGCCCCAGTCTGCCCTTGAGCAGACGCATAAACTCCCCGCCCATCTTCTTCGACAGCTCCAGGCGCACGGCGGATTGGCTGGCCCGCTTCTTGAGGAGCTTGCTCATGCGGCTGCGGATGTCCTCCCCGCTCTCCTCCAGCAGTTCCGCATCCAGGTTCAGGTCGGCGTTCCGCGTGACACACAGCACGCAGCTGCTCTCCAGCTTATACTCCCCGAAGAGGGACGGGGCGTAGTGGAGCAGGATGGTCTCCATGCGGATGAATCGCCCCGGATTCCCAGGCATGGTCAGGATGGCAGGCAGTCCCTGAGGCGCGGGCAGAAAGCCCAGGGACGCAGTTCCCTTCCGGCTGCGCATGAGGCCCGCAACGTACAGGGCCTTATTGGCCAGGTGGGGAAACGGGTGCCGCGCATCCACGATCTGGGGGGACAGTACCGGGAGAATCTTGGCCTTATAGTAGGTACTGACAAACTTCCGCTCCTCCGGAGAGAGCTCCTCCATCCCCAGGTCGCAGACCCCCTCCCGGCGCAGCAGTGCCGTCACGTTGGCATAGAGCCGGTTCTTGATTTCTATCAAGCCCGGGATCACGCTGTAGATTTCCGCCAGCTGTCCCGCCGGGGTGAGGCCGGTCTTGTTGTCGATCTCCCCCGGGGACACCAGCGAGAGGTCAAAGAGATTTCCCACCCGGACCATGAAAAATTCGTCCAGGTTGCTGGCAAAAATGGAGATGAATTTCAGCCGCTCCAGCAGGGGCACCGTCTCGTCCCCCGCCTCCTCCAACACCCGGCGGTTGAAGCGAAGCCAGCTCAGTTCCCGGCTCTGGGTGTAGGTATAGTTCTCTTCTTTTTTCGGCAGCAGCGCCATGGGACCACGCTCCCTTTTTCTTGGTGGGAGCATTATACCATTTCCGCTGCCAGTTGGCAAGCGCTAAAACTGGTCCGCCCACTGGTGCAGCAGCTCCTCCGCCCGGGCGGCGTCGGGCTCCTGAAAGGATATGTGCAGCTGATAGAGCACACGGTTCTCCACCAAATATCCCGTCAGCCCCAGCCACCCCCGCTCATTGGCACTGGAGGAAATGACCTGGCAGCTGTTTCCGCCGGGGGTAGCGAGGAAGGTCTCCTCAAAGCGAATGCCCGACTCCGTGATCGAACGTAAATGCTGCTCTCCCTCATAGTTCTCCGTTTTGATCTGCGCCCATGCCTGCAAGCGGATGTCTCCCTCCTGATAGCCCGTGTCAATCAGAATGTGTTCGATCCTGCCGGAGCTGTCGCCGTAGATATTCAGGGTGTTGTACCACACCTCCAAATCCCAGTCCGGCTTTTGCAGGGATTCCAGGCCGATAAATTCCCACGCCTCGTCCACCGACAGATCTTTCTCCATCCAGTGGCCGGGGATCCAGCTGCTGAAAAGCGTGGTGGTTTCAAACTGGCGGACGATCTCTTTGCTGACGCCCTGCAAATTGTCCGACATCCGGGAGGTCGGGATAATGTCCATATCAACGCTCAATTCATACCCTGTCTCATCGCTCCCAAAGCCGCCGAATACCTCCACCAGCCAGGTCCTGCCTCCGCTGACCGCCATCGCCGTTCCCGCCAGCAAAATCAGGCACAGACACGCCGCCACAGCGGCCCGCCAACCCGTCCAGATTTTTTTCCGCGCCACCGGCGCGGCGTCCGCCGCCTCGATGTACGACGGGTCTACCAGCTCCATCTTATTCAAAAGGTCCTCTCCTCTCATACGCTGTAACCCTCCTTTTTCAGGTATTCTCTCAGTTGATTTCTCGTCCGGAACAGCGCTGTCTTGACCTTGCTCTGCCCCACTCCGAACCGCTTTGCGATGTCCGCCACAGAGTCCATGTACCAATAGCGCCGGAGAAACATATTCCGCTTCTCCTCCCCCAGCGTCCCCAGGAAGCCGTTGAGCGCCTCCCGCAGCGCCAGGTCGTCCATCCGGCTGGCCAGATCGTCCGGCGCGGGGATGCACTCCTCCATCTCCCGGCTGAGTTCCGAGACAAAGGCGGCCCGCTTGAGCCTCTCCCGGTCCCGGCAGCGGTTGAGGGCGAGATTCCGCACGATCCGCGCCAGGAAGGCGTAGAGGTAGTCCCTGGGCTGGTTGGGCGGGATGGCGTTCCAGGCGGCAAGGTATGCGTCATTCTCGCACTCCTCGGCGGTCTGGACCTCTCCCGCGATGTGCAGGGCCAGCGAGCGCAGACGGAGGCCGTATTTCTCGGATGCAAACTGAACAGCCGTTTCATCCCGCGCCAGGAATAATTCCACAATCTGTCCGTCCTCCATAGCAGCATCTCCTCTCAAGCGAATTTGAAGGTCCTTCACCCTTGTAAACACCGTTTTTCTCCCATAGGTTACACATTTTTCAAAAATAAGCGGCTCTCCGCATAGCAAATACATTCTGTTGTCAAACTGTCTGCCGGAATTTTTCAATTGGTTGCACAATATTATACAACTTTTCCCCTTTTTGTGTGAAACTTATAGGGAATACGAAAGGAGGATTCGTTTTATGCGTACAAACGATATATTAAACTTTACCTCTCACCTGGAGAGCGAGGGGCGAAGTACCGGAACCATTGAAAAATACCGCAGAGATGTCCTCGCGTTCGCCGTGTGGCTGGACGACCTGGCGTTGGAGGAAGCCTCCAGCTGGCGGGAGTATTTGCTGGAACAGGGATATGCACCGGTGACGGTGAACTCTATGCTTTCGGCTGTCAATCGGTTTCTCAAGTTCCTTGGCCGGGAGGACTGCAAGATCAAGTTTCTCCGCGTCCAGCGCAAAGCCTTCCGGGAGGAGAACCGGGAACTGACGAAGGCGGAATATCAGCGCTTACTCGATGCCGCCAGGGAGACGGGCCAGGAACGATTGGAGCTCTTGATGGAGACCATCTGCGCAACAGGTATCCGCGTTTCGGAGGTCCGCTATATTACCGTTGAAGCTGCGAACCGGGCGGAGACGGACATCAATCTCAAGGGAAAAATCCGTTCCATCCTAATCCCCAACAAGCTCCGCCGGAAGCTGCTCAAGTATGCTAAGAAAAACAAAATCGCCTCCGGAGAGATTTTTCTTACCGGAAGCGGAAAGCCGCTCTCACGCGGTCAGATTTGGCGGGAAATGAAAGCCATCTGTAAAAAAGCAGGCGTGGAGGAAAGCAAAGTCTTCCCACACAACCTGCGGCACTTATTCGCAACAACTTTCTACAAAGCTTGTAAGGACATCGTGAAGCTGGCGGACGTTCTCGGTCATAGCTCCATCAACACCACCCGGATTTATTTGATGACCTCCGGGGCAGAACATGCGCGGCAGCTGGAAAAGTTGGGGCTGGTTACGTGACTTTCGTCATGTTGACAAAATTTCTATTTTGTCGCATTTCTACATAGTTAGCTTTCCCTCATTATAGCATAGATTTCCAAAAAGGAAAGACAGTTTTCCCAAAATCAGCGGTTTAACGAAAAAAGAGCATGAAAATCCAAGGACTGCAAAAAAACACTTTGCGCAGTCCTTAGATTTCATGCCCTTTTTTTCTGTTCTTTGAGGTCAGTTGCCTAAAATCATGCAACCAGCAGACAAAATAGAAATTTTGTCCACTGGTATGCCATCCGCGAAGCGTCCGCGCTGAACGGTTTGACATAGGCGTCTGTGCAGGAAAACGAAGGAAGGGGGAGATCGCACGGAATGTGCGGAAAGCGTAAACCAATTATTTCGGCAAACCATTGGAAACGATGGGGCGCAAAGCCAGGTGCGTCGGACTCCAGGGTTCCCGCGCGAGCCCAGCCGCGAAGCGGCGGGTCGCGTGGGAAAGAGGAGGAGCAAGGGAGCGGCGTTCCGTTTTCGCCGTGAGGCGGAAACGGAACGAAGCGGACTTTGCTCCGACGAGGACACGCTCGACCGGTTGCACGGCAAAGCAGTGGAAACACTGTGACGCAAAACCAGAGGCTGCGGGATTACCACAACCCCGCCGGTAATCCTATGCTCGTTCGGTTACCGGACTCCCTTTGCGTCCGAATAATGCAAAGAAAGGAAGCAAATCTTATGAAGAAACGAATTTTTTCTAAAGCCTTGGCCCTCTTTATGACGCTATCGCTGCTGTCAACCACCGCGTTTGCGGCGATGGAACTCAACGACGCCAATATGGGCGATCATATCGACCAAACTTCCGGCGCTCTGCTTGGGTATATCGCAGATGAGGGCAGCGATACCAGAAGCTACGACTATTTCCTCGGCAGCAACATCACCCTCGACAAAACCCTGACGGTCAGCAACGGCGTGAATGCAACCCTGGACCTGAACGGTTATACGCTTGCGCTCAACACCGCCCCTTCTGTGACCACGGATGAATCCGGATACGTCACCAACGTTACCGCCGGAAATGCGGATGGCAGCACGGTTAAGACCGGTTCTGTCATTCAGGTCACCGGCGGCGCTGCGCTGACGGTACAGGACACCGATGCCAACGGAGGAAACGGCGGCGCAACCGGTACGATCACCGGGGGCAATGCCGCAACCTTTGGCGGCGGTATCCGGGTCGACGGGGGCACCCTCGTTATGACCGGCGGT
Source organism: uncultured Oscillospiraceae bacterium (assembly GCA_910588045.1). Lineage (GTDB taxonomy): Bacteria > Bacillota > Clostridia > Oscillospirales > Oscillospiraceae > Pelethomonas. The sequence goes on from CAJUPS010000001.1 coordinate 115,748, forward strand.
GAAATTTCCGGAAACACCGCCAAGAACAACGGCGGCGGCGTCTACGTCAACAACGGCAAGTTTGAGATGAGCGGTGATGCGTCCATCACAGAAAACTATGCTTCTCACGGTGGCGGCGGCGTCTTCCTGAATAGCACCGCAAGTCACATGAATGATCAGAAGGCCGAGTTCGTTATGAACGGCGGTTCCATCACCGGAAATGCCACAGGTAAAAACGGTCAGGGCCTTGGCGGCGGTGTCGGCGCTTCGGCCAATGCGGAGAACATCGACACCAGCTATAACGCCATTACCATCACGGGCGGCGAGATTTCCGGCAACTTCTCCGGTGGAAACGGCGGAGGGATCTATATCCTGGGCGGAGGTCTCGCCATCACCGGCGGCGAAATTTCCGGGAACAAAGCCAACCAGGGCGGCGGCCTTTACAGCCACGATTCCAAGGCAGAAATCGAAAATGCCTCCATCACCGGCAATACTGCCGGGAGCATTGGCGGCGGCATCTTCAATGTCAATTCTCACTTGGAAATGAAGAGCGGTGAAGTCTGCAACAACGTGTCCGGCAAGAACGCCGCTGACGTCTATCACTACAGGGGCAGTATTAAGCTGCCCTCCGCACAGGAGATGGGCGCCGCAGGGGAAGACGGGAAGGCGATTTCCGGCTGGTACTTCGATGGCAACGACCGGTGGGGAAATGGTCTATACGCGTATTACCTCCAACCCCATGAATATTCCGGCAACAGTGCGCTGTATCTGAAAGCCGCTCACGACGAATATTTTACCGTGACCTTCACGGATGGCGCGGACGGCGCGGTCTTTGCAGACCAGACGGTTGATTTGGAGAAGGGCACAGCCACCCCCAATTTCGATGGCGAACCCACCCGTGAAGGCTTTACCTTTACCGGCTGGCAGCTGTCGGAGGACGGTGAGCTGAGTGATACTGTGACCCGCAATATCACTCTGGTTGCCCAGTGGGAGCCTATCCCGGCCGATGAGCCCGATACCCCCGCCGCTCCTGTCACGCCGGAGATTCCCGGCGTCGTAGAAGCAGGCGCGGATACCACCACTACCACCACTTCCACCATCGCCGATGAGGAAATCCCTCTAGCGGGCCTGGTCTCCGTAGCCCAGCTGCTGGAGGCCCTGCGCCTGCATGACGGCATCGACGATGTGCAGCTCCCCGAGGACTTCCAGTGGATTGACCACGAGTACGCCCAGGCCATCTATTGGGGACTTGCCGAGCAGTTCATAACCGACGCTGAGGAAGCGCCCCTGGATCCCGACGAGGTCGTCACCGTGGCCATTCTCCGTGGAATCATGACCGCTTATGCCGCATACATGGACACCACCTTTGATGTGGCAATCGAAGAAGAGGACGACATGATCGTTATGAACTGCGACGAAATTCTCTCCGCGTTCTATGAGGCACAGGAGGCCAAGGCCGCGTAAATTCTCACCCACCCCCTTCCCATCCCGCACAGACAGAGGGCCCCGGGCAGACGCCCGGGGCCCATTATCATATACCCTCAAACTTCTACTGCCTCCCCCAATCGGAAGAAGTACAGCACCCGCCGTCTGACCGGCAGCTCCAATATTTTCTCCAGCGCGGCACTATAGGCCGCCAGCTGGGGGCGGTAGGCCGCCACTCTCTCCTCCAGGGTGTCCTCTGTGACGTAATCCGTCTTGAAGTCCACCACGGTGACGGCCCCATCCTGCACGGCGAACAGGTCCACTACCCCCTGGAGCATGATCTCCTCCCCGTCCTCCAGTCCGTCGAAGTAGTCCCGCCCCGGCATCAGCAGACTGAAGCGGTATTCCCGCTCCACCTGCTCCGCCCTCCGCAGCTCCTCCGCCAGCGGCGAAGCCAGAAACCGGCGCAGCTCCTTCCGGTTCACCGCGTCCGCCTGCTCCTCACTCAGCAGCCGCCGCACCCGCAGGGACTTCACCACGGCGTCCACGTCCGTGTCCCGCTCCAGCGGCAGGTACTGCATGACCAGATGGGTGGCCGTGCCCCGTTCTGCGGCGGAGAGGGGCCGCTGTCCCGACAGGAACCGGGGCGCGGCAAAATCCCGGTGGACGTAGGGCTGGACGGTCTCCTGGGCGATCTCCCGGTCCTTCTCCCGCCCCTTGAGCTGGGTGGCGGTGAGCTTGGTGGGCACAAGGCAGGCGGCGGCGTGGGGGTAGACGAACTCCAAAGCCTCCCGGTCCACCGGCAGGGCCTCCCCGGCGGAGGAAGCGGCTCGCTCCTCCTGGTCCGGCGCGGTCTCGTACAGGGACCGGTCGTGGAGCTCCACCCGCCAGGGGGTGTCCTCCACCGCTGCCCAGATCCCATCCTCCATCCCCGCCAGGGCCCGCAGCTCCGCCGCCTCCCGCCGCTGGAGCAGGGGCAGCAGGATCCACTCCGCCGCCGAGCGCGCACCGTCCACCGTCTCCGGCGGGACCGGGAGGGCCGACAGAGCCGTCAACTCCTTCATCCGCCGTTCGGCAGAGGCCATGGAGGCTGTGAGGATCAATTTTTCCTTGGCCCTGGTCATGCCCACATAGAGGACCCGCATCTCCTCGGAACGGGACTCGCGGCTGAGCAGACCGGACACGGCCTCCCGGGCGATGGTGGCGTATCGAATACGCCGGTCCAGATCGATGTACTGGGGCCCCAAGCCCAGCCGGGGGTGGATCAGCACCGGCTTTTGCAGGTCCATCCGGTTGAACCGCTTCCCCAGGTCCGAGAGGATGACGATGGGGAACTCCAGTCCCTTGGACTTGTGAATGCTCATGATCTGCACGCCGCCGGAGGGGGACCCGGAGGCGGTCAGGGGCTGCTCCCCGTTCTCCAGCAGGCGGCGCAGGTGGGTGACAAAGGCGAAAAGGCCCTTGTAGCCCGCGCTTTCAAAGTTCCGGGCGTGCTCATACAGGGCGATCAGGTTCTCCCTGCGGCGCACGCCGCCCGCCATGGCCCCGAAGACGCCCAGCACGTTCAGCCGGTTATAGAGCCGCCAGATCAGGCGGTGGACGCTCAAATCCCGAGCGAGACTGCGCAGCTCCTCAAGATTTTGCAGGAAATCCACGCAGAACGGGTCCTCCGAGGCGGCCAGGGCCTCATAGAAATCCCCCTCCGGGTGGGTCCCCCGGATGACAGCCAACCGATCCGGTGTGAACCCGGCCAGCGGCGAGCGCAGCACGGCGATGAGCGGCACATCCTGCCGGGGGTTGTCCAGGATCTCCAGCAGGGAGCACACCACCGCCACCTCCATGGCGGAGAAGAAGTCCTCGTTCTCCTGGGCGGCGCAGGGGATGCCCCGCTCCTCCAGGGCCCTGGCGTAGTGCTTGAGCCGGGGGCCGGGGGAGCGCATGAGGATCACCACGTCCTCCGCCCGGCAGGGGCGGAGTTCCCCGGTATTCTCGTCTGTGACGGGATAGCCCTCCCGCAGCAGATCGTCGATCCGTTCGGCCACAAACCGGGCCTCCAGCAGCGGGCCGGGGACCTGCTCCTCCTCCCCGTCCTGGGGCGGGAGAAGCAGGTGGAACTCTGTCTCGCAGTCCTCCCGGGGGGGCAGGTAGGCCGCGCCGAAGTACAGCCTCTCCGCCTCGCCGTAGTCCACCTCCCCCATCTCCCGGCTCATGAGGTTGGAGAAGACAAAGTTGGCCGCATCCAGTACCGGCGCACGGGACCGGAAATTCTGACTGAGCAGGATCCTCCGGGGCTCCCCCTCGGCGGCGTCGGCGGCGTCCGGATAGACCCGGTACTGCTCTAAGAAGATCGTGGGGTCCGCCAGGCGGAAGCGGTAGATGGACTGCTTCACATCCCCCACGGTGAAGAGCTTGCGCCCGTTTTGGGAGACGGCGTCGAAGATGCGGTTCTGGACCTGGTTGGTGTCCTGGTACTCGTCCACCATCACCTCCCGATAGCGGGCGGCGACGGTCTCGGCCAGGGCCGTGGGGCGTCCCTCCTCCCCCAGCAGCAGCCGCACGGCGTAGTGCTCCTGGTCGGAAAAGTCGGTGACGTTCCGCCGCAGCTTCTCCCGCTGATACGCCGCCGTGAAGTCCAGGCACAGGTCCAGCAGCGCCTCCATGGCGGGCGCAGAGCGCAGCAGGTCCTCCCCTGTCTCCGCCCCCGTGGCATCCAGAATGGCCCAGAAGGTCTCCTTCTTGCAGCGGTCCCAGAGGGCCTTGACGCGCTCCTTCAGTTCCGGGTTCTCACATTTCCGGGCGGCGGAGAGCCTGGGGAACACGGGAATCCGCGCCGCAGCCCGGTCCCACCCCTGCGCCGCCGCATCCGCCAGGGCCGTCATCTGCGCAGCCGCCTCGGTAAATCCGGGGGCGTACGCCTTTTCTACGGCGGCGTCCCCACGCATCTCCTCCACGGCGTTCTCCAGCAGCTTCGCCCAGTGGCGCGCCTTGCGCTCCACCCGGTCCAGCAGCGCCCGGCCGAACTCCGTCTCGCCTCCGTCCTCCGGCAGGGACGCCCAGACCGCCTTCTGCTCCTCCAGCCAGCGCTCCGGGTAGGCGTGGCTCTGGACCTTGTTGTGGAGCTCCAGGACCAGGTCCTCCAGTCCCCGGTCGTCCCGGCCGAAGCCGAAGCAGTCCGCCAGCTGGACCTGTCCGGGGGTCATGTCGGTGTAAAATTCCTCCAGGACCCGGGGCAACACCCTCTGCCGCAGCAGCGACGCCTCGCCCTCATCCAGGACCCGGAAATCCGCCGTGAGTCCCCCCTGCTCCCCCAGGTCCAGCAGGTGAACGTTCTCCCGCAGCAGCGCGGTACAGAAGGCGTCGATGGTCTTGATGTCCGCCTGGTACACCAACAGCATCTGCCGTTGGAGACGGCGGTTCCCCGGCTGCTCCGCCATGCGGCGGCCCAGCTCCTGGGCAATGCGCTCCCGGAGTTCTGCGGCGGCGGCGCGGGTGTAGGTGATGATCAGGAAGTCGTCCAGGTCCGCCTGTTCCTCCCCCAGCACCTGGCGGAACAGCCGCTCCACCAGCACCCGGGTCTTGCCGCTCCCGGCGGCGGCGGACACCAGTACCCGCCCGCCCTGGTCCTCCACCACGGCGCGTTGGCTCTCGGTCAGTTGGATACTCATGGCTTCCCTCCCACGATCCGGTCAATATGGCCCCAGAACTCCTCCGGTTTCACCGGGTGCAGGGGCTTACGGCAGTCCCCGCCCTCCCCGTCGGTAAAATTGCAGGCGGAGGCAAATGCGCAATAGGTGCACGCGTTGTCGTTCTCATTGGTGTAGAAGGGATCCGCGTCAATGACCCCTCCCCGGAGCTCCCGGGCGATCTTCTCCAGGAGCAGGTCCACGTACCGCTCCAGCTTCCCCAGCTCCTCAGCGGAGGCCAGTCCCCCGGCCACGCCCTTCTTTCCCACGGACAGCGGCAGGAACCGGGGAGCGTCCAAGGCGCTGTGCTCCATGGCCCGGAGCACCTCCGGCTGACTGAGCACCAGGCCGCTACGGCGCAGCTCCCGGTCCAGGGCGGACCGGAGCTCCTCGTCTCCGACGCTGCGGGGCTTGCTGACCAGCACGTCCCGGGCGGGCAGATACAGCACCCCCGCCGGGACGATCTCCCGTCCGAAGATCCGCTTCCCCTCCCGCCTGAGGGCGAAGAGGTAGAGCAGCATCTGGATATTCAGCCCGTGTCGGACATCGCTGAGGTCAAAGGATTTCTTGCCGGACTTGTAGTCCACCACCCGCAGGTACAGCTTCCCCTCCGACAGCCACCCATCCACCCGGTCCACCCTTCCCGCCACGGTGAGGGACGCATCCTCGATGTGCACGGACACGGGCGGCATGGCCTCCCCCTCGCCGAAGCCCAGCTCGAAGGCCACAGGCGTGAAATCGGACTCCGCCAGCTCCCCGGATACGTTGGACACAATGGTCCTGACCGTCTTGCGCAGACGGCGGAAGAGGTATTTGAACCGCTCGTCCCGCCTGTCGAAGCCGGGCAGCGCCTGGTCCATGTACGCCTGTACCGCCTCGTCGGTGAGCCGGTTCAGCTCCCGCTCCCCCACCTGGGCGAAGCCGCCCTTCTCCATCACCGCACGGGTCACATACTCCAGCACAAAGTGGAGGAAGGTGCCCACCTGGGAGGCGTCAAACCCGGCGGGCGTCCGCTCTCTGGCCCGCAAACCGTACTGCATGAAATAGGCAAAGTGGCAGGAGTTGATTTTGTCGATGCGGCTGGCCGACATGCGGCAGCTGTGCCCGTACAGCGCCTCCACCGCTCCGGGGGACAGCCGCCCCCGGTTCATCCCGGCGGCCCGCTCCATGGCGGCCAGGGCCTCCCCGTACCGCCCGGCGTCCGCAAAGTAGCGCCACAGCGCCCCCTCCCGTTCTCCCCCCGCCAGCTCCAGCGCGGGCAGGGGCGCGGTAAGCCGCCGGAAGCGGACGCCCCCGTCTCCGGTCTCCCGGACCCCCGGCAGCAGGGCCCGCGTCCGCCCCACCACGAAGGAGGGCCGCAGAGACGTACCGGACAGGTCCGCCGCAGGCCAGGAGACGATCAGCCTCTCCGTGGGCTGAGCCAGGGCGGCGTAGAGGTTTTGCAGCTCGATGTGGAACACCTCCATACCGCTGGGGGCCAGCTCGATGCCCCTCTCCAGCAGCCGCTCCCGGTCCTCCCGGGTGAACAGGCCCGTCCCCGTCTGGACGGCGGGCAGTACGTGGTCGTTGGCCCCCATGAGGAACAGCACCTTGATCCGGTGGCGGTCATTGCGGGTGATCTGACTGGCCTGCACCTGGTCCAGGGACACCGGAATGGTCCCCACGTCGTACTGCGTCAGCACCAGCTTCAACAGGTGCGCAAATTCCTCCCCATTCAGGGGCATATCCTCCAGTATCTCAGCAAACTGGTCCATCACATCGCACAGCAGCTCCCACAGCTGGCCGTACTCCCTGGCCCGCTGGAGCTCCCCCAGCGCTTCCAGCCGGGCGGTGTGCTCCTCCATCTGTCGGGCGAGGTCCAGCTCCTCCAGAAAGTCCCACAGGACCTGCAGCTTCCCCGTCGCCCCCTCCTGCTCCTTCAAGCCCTTGGCCAGGCGCCCCAGGGGGCCGCCCACCCGGCGGCGGATGGCGTTGATCTCCGCCAGGGCCTCCTCCTGGGCGGGGGTGAACTCCTCCCCCCAGCCGTCGGGGTTGGCGGTCCAGTCCTCCTCCCGGACCCACATGGCGCCGTGGATGTCCCAGGTGATGACGTAGTTCTCCAGCTTGTCGCATTCCTCATCACGGATGCCCGCCAGGCCGGTCTTCAGCCAGCGGAACATATCCTCGTACTCATAGCCCCCCGTCACCGCGTCCAGGGCCCCCGCCAGCAGGCTCAGCACCGGCTTTTCCAGTACGTCGCTGCGGCGGCTGAGGTAGACAGGAATACCAAAGCGCTCAAAGACATTTTCAATGGTAGCGGCATACTCGTCCAGGTTCCGGGCCGCCAGGCCGATGTCCCGGTAGCGGCACCCCGTGGTCCGCACCAATTCCAATATTCGGGCGGCCACGTACTCCGTCTCCGTGAACATGCTCTCCGCCTTGACCAGCTCCACCCTGCCGCAGTCCCCCTCCCAGGGCTTCGCCGTACCAAAGAAGTGCTCCGCCAGGTGCGCCAGCTCGTTCTCCGGCTCCCCGGCGGGCAAAACCTCCGTCTCGCAGGCTATTCCGCACTCCGCCGCCATGCGCTCCAAGCGGCTCTGGGCCAGCACGCCCTGGCGGAACATCTCCAGATTGCTCCCGTCCCCCAGCAGCGTCACCGTCACCGACCGGGCCGAGCGCAGCAGGAGCTCCAACAGCTTCAGCTCCTGGGCGGTGAAGTAGGTGAAGCCATCCAGATATACGTCCTTCCCCGCGGCGTAGCCGGACTCCTCCAGGTGGTCAAGGAGCTTCTCCATCCTGTCCCGGCGGTCCGCCCCCTCCCGGTGGAGCCGGGCGAGGTAGGCCGCGTAGATCAGGGCCACGTCCCGGGCCTTCTCCCCGCTCACGCCCTCCAGAGCCGGGGCCGCCCCGCCCAGATCCTCCGGCTGCACCCGGCAGGCGATCAGCTCGTCGCACAGCGCCACCAGCTCCTGTAAGAACGGCGCTCTCCGGGAGGGCCGGGCGTACACCGTCAGCTGCGGCCCCGCCTCCCGCAGAGCCAGCTGCATCATCAGCAGCTTCCCCCCGGCATCCAGCGCCCCGTCCGAAAGCGCGCCGGTGCGCTCCAGCACCCGCGTGGCCAGCTGGCGCAGGCTCAGTACCTCCGCATACTTCGTCGCCCCGGGGCCGCACACACGGCACAAATCCATCTCCGAGCCATGGGAGGCGTGCTCCGGCACGAGCAGCAGCGCACTCGAACGCCGGTCCCTGATCTCCTCCAGCACCCGCCGGGATTTTCCGGTGTTGGCCCGTCCCATCCAGATTCGCAGCATACGCGTCCCTCCCTGTCGTATCTCGTCGCCTCCCAGTATACCAGATATTGCGGCGACATTCAATTCTTTCCCGGAAAAAATTGTCTCAGGGGCCCCAAAGGGGCTTGAAATCTTGCAGAAAGGCGCGTATAATGATAACGGTTTTGCCAAAACTAACCGTGTGTTAAGAAAGGATGAGAATGAAAGAAATGAGAAAGAAACTTTTAGCCCTGCTGCTGACCCTTTCCCTGCTGCTCTCCGTATGCCCGGTGGCGCTGGCAGCGGAGGACGGAGTCCGCGAAACCGACTTCTTCACCGACCAGACCCACGCCGACGTCAACTATGCCGACATGGAATACAAGCATATTGACGGCGAGCCGATCCTGAAGGAGATGGAGGAGATCCGGGAGCTCCTGTCCGACGGCGCCAACGCAAAGAAGGTGGAAGAGACCTTCAACAAGTTTGCCGGGCAGTTCCTGGAGATCATCACCATGTACCAGCTGGTGAACATCAAGACCTATCAGGACGTCACCGACGAGGACGCCGCTGCCGAGATGGAGTACACCAACGAACTGTACATGACGGTGGTCGACGGGCTGATCCTGCTGATCCAGGACATCCTGGAATCCCCCTGCGACAAGTTCCTCCGTGACCAGCTGACGGAGGAGGACATCGAGTATTATACCGAGTACGAGGCCATGACCGAGGAGCAGCTGGCCCGGTCCAACCAGGAGACCGCTCTGCAAAACGAGTACCTGTCCGCCGCCTACCAGACCTACACCGCCGAGTACGACGGCAAGGAGTGGGACGACGCCTCCCTGGCCGAAGCGCTGGCCGCCGGTGAGATGGACCAGGAGACCTACACCACCGTCTCCCGCCAGGTGGCCAAGAACACCAACGCCGCCCTGGGCGACATCTACCTGCGGATGGTGGCGCTGCGCAAGGAGATCGCCAAGAGCTACGACTACGACAACTACGGTGACTACGCCTACACCGAGGTCTACGACCGGGATTACACCCAGGAGGAGATCCACTCCTTCCACCAGGCGGTGAAGGAGTATATCGTTCCCCTGTACGACGCGCTGTATCCGCTGTACTACGCTGAGTCCGGCGACCCCGTGTTCGAGGGGGACTACGCCGGGGACATCGCGCTGGACATGATCGAGCCCTATATCCAGCAGCTCTCCAGCGAGCTGACGGAGGCGTTTACCTACATGCGCAGCCACGGCCTCTATGACAGCGACTACAGCGACACCAAGGGCGACGCCGGTTTCACCACCATCCTGAACACGTATGGCGCTCCCTTCTATTTCAACTCCCCCTATGGCGACCTCTACGATCTGACCACCGCCATCCACGAGTTCGGCCACTACAACAACTTCTATTGGCAGCCCGCCGGATGGAACGACAGCAGCAAATCCATCGACATCGCTGAGGTCCACTCCCAGGGGCTGGAGCTTCTGTTTACCCACTTCTACGCCGACCTCTTCGACAGCGAGGAATCCGCCGTGGCCGTACAGGACTACCTCATGCTCAACCTGCTCTATGGCGCCATCATCAACGGCTGCCTCCACGATGAGCTCCAGCAGTACGTCTACGCCACGGAAAACGTGACGCTGGAACAGATCAACCAGGAGTATTGCCGCCTGTGCAAGGAGTACGGCATGATCCCCGAGGACGACGAGCGCACAGAGATGTACAGCTGGTATCAGATCCCCCACACCTTCACCAGCCCCTGCTACTATATCAGCTACGCCGTGTCCGCCGCCGGTGCCCTGGCCTTCTGGCTGGACACCCAGGAGGACGACTACTTCTCCGCCGTGGACAACTATCTGGCGTTCACCGCGCTGGATGCTACCTACGGCTTCCAGGAGAGCTTTGAGGAGCTGGGCATGGACTCCCCCATCGATCCCCAGTACGTGGAGGATCTGGCGGACGCCCTGTGGGAGGCCCTGGAAATCGAGGAGCGCTCCGCGTCCCTGGCCCCCCAGGACATTACCGGTGAGGAGTGGTTCGCTCCCGCGGCCCTCGCCCTGTACGCCGCCGGAGTCATCGCCCCGGACGAGGCCGGACTGGTTCTCCCCTACGATCCCGCCCTGTGGAGCGATGCCGTCGCTCTGGTGGAGCAGCTGACCGAAGAGGCCCCTGCGGCCGAGAACGGCGAGGCGTCCATCACCCGCGTGGAGTTTGCCCGTCTGCTGGCGGAGGCCCTAGAGCTGGAGGACAGCGACTCCGCTCCCTTCTCCGACACCGATGACGGCGCCGTGGCTGCCCTGGCGGACGCCGGTGCATTCTCCGGCTATGCCGACGGCACCTTCCGTCCCGACCAGCCCATGCTCCGCGCGGAGATGTGGATGACCGTCTACCGCCTGCTGATGAGCATGGTCGATACCCTCATGGGCGCGTAATACTTTTTCTTGAAAGAAAAAGTATTCAAAAAGAACTTTCGCACGAGACTATAGCCGTCGCTATTCCTAGTTTTTTGCCCGGTAACGGAAGTATCGTTTTAATGGGAGAATAGGATAAACACATACCAGAAACACCTGATTTCACAAAGAGGGAGCCCCGGACGAAAGTCCGGGGCTCCCTTTTTTATCTTCCGATTAAATCAGCGTATCCAGATACTGCGCGGGGTCCAGATACACACCGCCATCACGCAGCTCAAAATGGAGCATGGGACCGGTGGCCCGCCCGGAGGCGCCCGTCTCGGCAATCTTTCCTCCCATGGAAACGCTATCCCCAGCGGATACGGCAATGCTGCCGCAGTGCCCATAGAGGGTGGAATAGCCGCCCTCGTGGCTGAGCACGACGTAGTTGCCCAGGTCTGCGTCAAATCCGACCTCGCTGACCGTCCCGCTGGCAAAGGCCGTCACGTCCGTACCCTTTGCCGCTGTGAAGTCAACACCGTAGTGGAAGGAATATCTGTTAGCGCCAAAAGCTGTGGACAACTTCCCCTGTACCGGGGCGCTGTAATCGAAGCCCAGCTCCCGCTTCTCAACGCTGACAGCCTTCACGGGAACAATTTCGGTGGTCAGACCAATCAGCTTCCCATTCGCATCGTACTGGGTAAACAGCTTGAGCTCCCCGCCGTCATCGGAACCGAACGTAAAGGTGGAACCGTCAGGCTTCAGGTCGGCAAAATGCCCCACCGGCTGACCGTTATAGGTCAGGTTGCCCCTACCGCTCCCGGTGGGAACGTAGGTCAGACCGTAGTCGGCATACTGCGCGAAGATTTTCTCGAAGGTCTTCCCGCCCTCGCCGCCGCTTCCTTCGGCGTAGGCCACCTGAGGTCCGGAAAATGTGGCGGCGTCCATCAGTGCCTGGTCGAAATTTTTGTCGCCTTTCGCCGCCAGGCCGATCAGATTGCCCATGACGTTATAGGAGCCGTCCGGATTGTAAATCACGGCCCGCAGGGTGTGGAGGTCCACCACGCCATCCGGGTTGGTATAGACGTATTGGATGGAATACTCGTTGTCCCCCACCGGCGCACCGTCCACGAGGGTGCGGACCAGCTCCCCATTGTAGGTCATCAGGTTCGCATTCCCGCCGATCCCGAAGGCTTTCAGCTCCTCCGACAGAGCCGCCTCATCCACGGACTTCTCAGCAATGACCATGTCCGTCTCGTCAAAAGTAGAGGTGACCACTGCGCTCAACGGCCCGTCGCTGCCAAGGGCGACGTCTTCGACCGTATTGCCGTTTTTGTCGATGATGGTCTTGGAGTGCAGCGCACCGTTCTTGATGTCCTCCAGGATGCTCTCATACAGGGCGATGGCCTCGTCCACCTTCTTCTGGTCCCAGATGAACCATCCGTCCGTGCTGGTGTAGGCCCGCTCGCCGATGATGCTTTGCAGCGCTATTTTCTCCTCTTCCAGCCACGCCTTGTAGTCCTCATAGGTCCACCATTCGACCTGCCAGTCGTCGCCCCAGCCGCTGCCGTACTCGGCCTGATAGCGCTCCTCGCTCATCCAGGTCTTGCCGCCGTCCACGGAGTACAGCGTCTCGCCGTCCGCTCCCTCTTTGGACATGATGGACGTGCCGTCGTCCTCCACGATTCCCAGGTGGTCATAGACATAGCTGGTCTCCGGCGGTTTTTTGTGCGAGTCCTCCTTATCCTCCGGCGCGGCGGAGGCGAAGACGGTGGTGGTGATAGCCATCACTATCAGCACTGCCACAAGGGCAGTAAAGGAAATATGCTTGCGTTTCATAATTGCCTTGATCCTTTCTTCCAGGGCGTTTCGACTGAAGTGGCTTCCGGTGGGGCTCCAGCCGCCCCGCCGCTCCTCCAGGCCCAGCAGGGCCAGGGCGTACCCCTCCCGGTCCGCACCGGAGCGCAGCACCGCCTCGTCGCAGGCCAGCTCCATATCCCGATTGGCCAGGACATACATAGCCCAGACCAGTGGGTTGAACCAGTGGAGGCACAGCGCGGCGGCCAACAGTCCCTTCCGCACCGCGTCAAAACGCCGGATGTGTTCATGCTCATGGGGCAGGACGCAGGAGAGCGTCTCCCCGTCCCTCACGCCCCGGGGCAGCAAAATCACGGGATACAGCACGCCGTAGGTCAGGGGCGCGGCGATCCGGTCGCTGCTGCGCACCTGCACTGGGCGGCGCAGCGGGTGTTCCGCCAGCCAGTCCAGGACAAATTCATCCCGCACCGGCAGCGAGGCGGCATAGATCCGGCGGCTACGCAGATGGTTCCACAGCAGCCAGACCGCCAGAATTGCCACGCCCGCCATCCACAGCACTGTCAATACCATTCCCCAATCCAGGGACGGCGAAGGGGTCTGGGAAACCACCGTGTCCTCCACCACGGAGTGGATATGCGCCTGTCGGATCGTCCCCGTGTCCGCGTAGACGGCGGCCCCGGGCATGAGTGTGGAGGCCATATCGGTCTCGGCCGTCCGCCCCATGGACAGCGCGGGCAGCCACCGCCGGATGCTCACCGGCGAGGGCAGTTCCACCGGCGCCAGCAGCCGGAGCAGCACCAGATCCCACAGCAGGCAGAAGACCCGCCGGGGCGTCCGCTCCTGGAACCGCAGCCGCAGGAGTACCACCGCCAGGACCATCACTGCGGCAGAGAGACCGGTTTTCCCCACCGCTGTAAGCAGCTCACCCCTCATTTCAGTTCCTCCACCAGCCGCCGCAGCCGGGCGATCTCCTCCCCGGACAGCGTCTTGCCATCCAGCAGGGACGCCACCAGCCGGTCGGAGGACCCGCCGTACATCCGGTCGATGAGCCCTCTCGTCTCCCGCCGCTGGACCTCCTGCCGGGACACCAGGGCCCGGCACCGGAATCCCGGGTCAGAACGCTCCACCAACCCCTTCTCCACGCACTTTTTCAGCACCGTGTAGGTGGTGGTCTTGCTCCAGCCCACCTGCTCCCCTGCCTGCGCGGCCACGTCCTTCGCGGACGCCTCCCCGCTCTCCCAGAGGATTTCCAGGATTTTCAGCTCGCTGTCAAAAATTCTGTATTCCATGCCTGTCGCTCCTTTGCTTCTATTCTATCGCGATAGAATATCTGTATTCTACTCTGATAGAACGGATTTGTCAAGCGTCTTTTTTACATTTTTCAAAAAAACGGGAGCTGTGAAACCAGCTCCCGTCCGTGATTATACTGCCGCCTTATTCTGCGCCTTCCGGCGGGCGTTCTCTTGGAGCTTGCGGACCGTCTTGCGGTAGCGCTCGGCGATGGGGCCCGCCTCCTTGTAGATGGCGGCCTTCCCCGCCCACTGGGCGCCGTCCTTCTCCACCGTCACCGCCAGATACAGCCTGCGGTGCTCCCGACATTTGCACCGGACCACCTGCTCCGTGGACGTGGTCCGCACCCAGCGCCCCATCAGCAGCGGCTCCTGGCACAGCGGGCACAGGGGGTGCTCCACCTCCCGTCGGTTCTTGCAGGTCCAGCGGGCGTCGTAGCTGCCCAGGTCCAGCTCCCACAGGGGCGGGACCCCCTTGTGCTTGGGGGGACGGTGGAACATGGTCAGATCCTCAAACCGGTCCAGCATGGCTTGATAGACCATAATCGTATAGTAGGTGTCATTCCAGGCGGAGTGGAAGTCCAGGTCCGTCTCGATGCCAAGCTCCGTTACCGCCTTCTCCAGGGAAGGTTGGCAGCCCAGACTCTCCTCAATGAGCTTCTGATACATATACTGTAGATCAAAATACTCACACTTCCAGCCCTCGTCGAAGGACAGCCGATGGAAGGCGAAGTTGTCCAGCAGCACCTCCACGTCGTTGTTTCCCCACTCCACGAACACCGGGTCCGGGCCGCACCAGCGCAGGAATGCCGGACCCAGGTCCAAAAAACGGGGGGCGTCGGCCAGCAGGGCGCGCAGCTCCTCCCGCTCGTAGGGCAGCAGGCGGTAGGTGCGGCTCTCAATTTTGCGGCTGGCCCTGGGGTGGATATAGCTGTGGAAGGAATCCAGCATGGCCCCGGTGGCCTGCTCCACCTTCATCGCGGCCACCTCGATGAGTTCATGAAAGGGCAGTCGCTCCCCTGATTTGCTGCGGTAAAAAGTGGTGTTCCACTCCAGATCCAGAAAAATCAGTTCTGCCATAACTTCAATGCTCCAGGTATATTAGTTTTCTCATATCCTCCGGCAGGTCCTCCTCCAGGACCAGCCGCTTTTTTGTGACCGGGTGAGTCAGCTCCAGACGCGCGGCGTGGAGGGCGGGCCGGGCAATCAGAGTCCTGTCCTCCGCCCCGTACAGCCAGTCCCCCGCCAGGGGGCAGCCCACGGCCGCCAGATGCACGCGCAGCTGATGGGTACGCCCGGTGCGGGGCGTCAACTCCACCAGGGAAAAACCGGCAGCCTGCTCCAGGACGCGGCAGTCCGTCACCGCCGCCCGCCCCAATGGGTCGATCCGCCGCTTGATGGCGGAGGCCGGGTCCCGTCCGATGGGCAGGTCGATCCGTCCGTCCACCGGCGTACCCACGCAGACGGCCAGGTAGGTCCTCTGAAAGTCTCCCGTGTGGAGCTGCCGCCGGAGAAGGTCGTGGACCCAGGCGTTCTTCGCCGCCGCCATGAGGCCGGTAGTCCCCCGGTCCAGCCGGTTCACCAGGTGGATGGAGGCCCCCTCCCCCAGATAGTGCTTCAATCCTCCGGCCAGGGTGGGCTCGTCCGGAACCAGGGAGGACGGGATACTCGCCAACGGCGCGGGTTTGTTCACCACCAGAAGGTGCTCGTCCTCATAGCGCACATCCAGCGCCATGGGTACGGGATCCAGATCGGTGGGCACCTCCGCCGCAGCGAGATCCACCCGCAGGCAGTCCCCCTCCCGGAGCACCGCACTGGTGAACACCCGCTGTCCGTTGACCGTCAAGCCGGTCTCCGACCGCTTGAGACGGCCCACCAGAGCGGTGGACATGCCCCACGTTCCCTTCAGGATGCTCTTCACCGTCCGTCCCGCCTGCGCCCGGGTCACCACCAGCTCCAGCATAGAGTGCCTCCCGTTCACATAGTCGAGCACAGTATACAATATTCTTTCCCACATTTCAATTGTGCTTTCCGCCGAAATTGGCGGAAAACCAGGAAAAATAGGGAATCCTGTCGAATGGCCACAGCAAAATTCAGAGGGATTTTCTGGACTTTTTTCCAAGGATTGCACAGCAGCGTACAGCTATGGGCGAATCCAGCCTATACCATATGAGAAGGTTAGTATAAGGCGGCCAGCCGGAGCATACCGGTTGGCCGCCACTTTTTTGCCCCACAAACCAAAAATCTCCTTGACAAGTCAAGGAGAAAATGGTAAACTAAAGCGCTATGACTAAAAGGAGCGGCAGAACCGCTCCTCCCTATCGTCTTTAGTATAGCATTGTTCAACGAAAAACGCAAGAGGCAATTATATTAAAATTATCAACCGCCCCGTGCGTATCAGAATCGTGTGAAAATTTGACGCCCCGCGGTTGGGGCGCGGAAAGGCAGATGAGAATTGCAAGATGGCCAAGGACAAGTTGTACGGCAAGACCCTGCGCAAGAACTTTGCCCGGCATGAGGAGATCATGCCCATGCCCAATCTGCTGGAGATCCAGAAGGACTCCTACCAGTGGTTTTTGGACACCGGCCTGCGGGAGGTGTTCGCCGACGTGGGCGTCATCAGCGACTACGCCGACACCCTGGAGCTGAGCTTCATCGACTACAGCATGGATGAGCCGCCCAAGTATGACGTGGAGGAGTGCAAGGCCCGGGATGTGAACTACGCTGCGCCTCTGAAGGTCACGGTGCGCCTGCGCAACAAGAAGACCGACGTCATCAAGGAGCAGGAGATCTTCATGGGGGACTTCCCCCTCATGACCAAGTCCGGCACCTTCATCGTCAACGGCGCCGAGCGGGTCGTGGTCTCCCAGATCGTCCGCTCCCCCGGCATCTACTACGGCAAGGAGACGGACGTCAAGACCGACCTGCCCATCCTCACCTCCCAGCTGATCCCCTACCGGGGCGCGTGGCTGGAGTATGAGACGGACGCCAATGAGCTCTTCTGGGTCCGTATCGACAAGAACCGCAAGCTGCCCATCACTTGCCTTATCCGTGCGCTGGGTCTGAAGGAGGATAGCGACATCCTCGACGCCTTCGGCGACGACCCCACCATCCGGGCCACCCTGGAGAAGGATGGCTGCAAGAGTTATGAGGAGGCCCTGCTGGAGATCTACCGGAAGCTGCGCCCCGGCGAGCCCCCCACGGTGGACTCCGCTGAGACGCTGATCAACGGCCTGTTTTTCGACCCCCGCCGGTACGACCTGAGCACCGTGGGCCGGTATAAGTTCAACAAGAAGCTGGCCCTGTGGGTCCGGGCCGCAGAGCGGACCCTGGTGGAGCCCGTGATCCACCCCGCCACCGGCGAACTGCTCCACGAGCCGGGCCACGTCCTCACCCGCGGCGAGCTGCGGGAGCTGGACGCCATCGGCGTCAACGAGGTCACCGTGGACGTGGACGGCCAGAGCCTGCGCATCTTCTCCAACCACATGTGCGACCTCAGCCGGTACGTGGACTTCGACCCCGTGGCCGAGTGCGGCATCAAGGAGCGGGTCCGCTTCTCTGTGCTCCAGGACCTGCTGACCCAGTACGAGGGTGACGATCTGAGGTACGCCATCCGCAGCCACGTAGACGAGCTGGTGCCCAAGCACATCATCGTGGACGACATTCTGGCCTCCATCAACTACATGAATGCCCTCAGCCACGGCCTGACCACCCGGGATGACATCGACCACTTGGGCAACCGCCGTCTGCGGTGCGTAGGCGAGCTGCTGCAAAACCAGTTCCGCATTGGCTTCTCTCGCATGGAGCGGGTCATCCGGGAGCGCATGACCATCCAGGACCTGGACATCGTTACCCCCCAGAGCCTCATCAATATCCGGCCCGTCACCGCCGCCATCAAGGAGTTCTTCGGCTCCTCCCCCCTCAGCCAGTTCATGGACCAGACCAACCCCCTGGCCGAGCTGACCCACAAGCGGCGTCTGTCCGCCCTGGGCCCCGGCGGTCTCTCCCGCGAGCGGGCCAGCATGGACGTCCGGGATGTCCACTACAGCCACTATGGCCGCATGTGCCCCATCGAGACCCCGGAAGGTCCCAACATCGGCCTAATCAACTACCTGGCCACCTACGCGCGGATCAACGAGTACGGCTTCATCGAGGCCCCCTTCCGGAAGGTGGACCACACCACAGCACGGGTCACCGACGAGGTGGTATACATGACCGCCGACGTGGAGGACCAGTATATCGTGGCCCAGGCGGCCGAGCCCACCGACGCGAAGGGGCATTTTATCAATGACCGTATCACCTGCCGCCACCGGGACGAGATCATCGGCGTGGAGAAGGAGAAGGTGGACTTCGTGGACATCAGCCCCCGGATGATGGTGTCCATCGCCACGGCCATGATCCCCTTCCTGCCCAACGACGACGCCAACCGCGCCCTGATGGGCGCCAACATGCAGCGCCAGGCGGTGCCCCTGCTGCGGCCCGAGGCCCCGATCATCGGCACCGGCATGGAGCACAAGATCTGCATGGACTCCGAGATCGTGGTGCTGGCCGAGGGCGACGGCGAGGTCGCCAAGGTGGACGCCACCTCCATCTCCGTGAAGTACGACAGCGGGGAGACCAAGGACTACAAGCTGGTCAAGTTCCTGCGCTCCAACCATACCACCTGCATCAACCAGCGCCCCATTGTCTCCGTGGGCGAGCGGGTCCACGGGGCCGATCCCGCCAACGGCATCTCCCCCACCGTCCTGGCCGACGGCCCTGCCACCGAGCAGGGCGAGATCGCCCTGGGCCGGAACATCCTGGTGGGCTTCATGACCTGGGAGGGCTACAACTACGAGGACGCCGTCCTCCTCAACGAGCGCATGGTCCGGGAGGACGTGTATACCTCCATCCACATCGAGGAGTACGAGATCGACTCCCGGGACACCAAGCTGGGCCTCGAGGAGATCACCCGGGACATCCCCAACGTGGGCGAGGACGCCCTCCACGACCTGGACGAGCGGGGCATCATCCGCATTGGCGCAGAGGTCCGCTCCGGCGACATCCTGGTGGGCAAGGTGACCCCCAAGGGCGAGACGGACCTCACCGCCGAGGAGCGCCTGCTGCGGGCCATCTTCGGTGAGAAGGCCCGGGAGGTCCGGGACACCTCCCTGAAGGTGCCCCACGGCGAGAGCGGCATCGTGGTGGATGCCAAGGTGTTCACCCGGGAAGCCGGTGACGAGCTGGGGCCCGGTGTCAACCAGGTGGTCCGGGTCTATATCGCCCAGAAGCGGAAGGTCTCCGTGGGCGACAAGATGGCCGGACGCCACGGCAACAAGGGCGTGGTCTCCCGGATCCTGCCCCAGGAGGATATGCCCTTCCTGCCCGACGGCACACCACTGGACATCGTGCTCAACCCCCTGGGCGTGCCCTCCCGTATGAACATCGGCCAGGTGCTGGAGGTCCATCTGGGCTACGCCGCCAAGGCCCTGGGCTGGAAGGTGGCCACCCCCATCTTCGACGGGGCCAACGAGCAGGACATCGCCGACGCCCTCCAGCTGGCCGGTCTGGACCCGGAGGGCAAGAGCTGGCTCTACGACGGCCGCACCGGGGAGCGTTTTGACAACAAGGTTACCGTAGGCTATGTCTACTTCATGAAACTCCACCACCTGGTGGACGACAAGATCCACGCCCGGTCTACCGGTCCCTACTCCCTGGTGACCCAGCAGCCCTTGGGCGGCAAGGCCCAGTTCGGTGGCCAGCGGTTCGGTGAGATGGAAGTCTGGGCCCTGGAGGCCTACGGCGCATCCTACACGCTCCAGGAGATTCTGACGGTCAAGTCCGACGACGTCACCGGCCGTGTGCACACCTACGAATCCATCGTCAAGGGCCACAATGTGCCTAAGCCCGGCGTGCCCGAGTCCTTCAAGGTGCTGGTCAAGGAGCTCCAGGCCTTGTGCCTGGACATCCAGGTGCTGGATAAGGACGGCAACGTCATCGAGCTGAAGGACGACGACGACGAGATGACCACCTTCAATCTCTCCCGCATGGACCGGGACGACCGGGAGGAGTACGTGGCGGATGACGCCGCCTTTGAGGAATCCGGTTTCGCCATTGAGGATGTGGACGAGGATGACGACGACTTCGCCGCCGGGGACGAGGATGACGGCGATGATGAAGATTTTTGACCGGGAGGAGAAGGATAAATGAGTTATGTGGAATTTGACGCCATCAAGATCGGCGTCGCCTCTCCGGAGATGATCCGTGAGTGGTCCTACGGCGAGGTCAAAAAGCCGGAGACCATCAACTATCGTACCCTGAAGCCCGAGCGGGACGGCCTGTACTGCGAGCGCATCTTTGGGCCCACCAAGGACTGGGAGTGCCACTGCGGCAAGTACAAGAAGATCCGCTATAAGGGCAAGATCTGCGACCGCTGCGGCGTGGAGGTCACCAAGAGCAAGGTCCGGCGGGAGCGCATGGGCCACATCGACCTGGCCACCCCCGTCAGCCATATCTGGTATTTCAAGGGCATCCCCTCCCGGATGGGCCTGCTGCTGGACATCAGCCCCCGGATCCTGGAGAAGGTGCTGTACTTTGCCAACTATATCGTCACCGATCCCGGCGAGACCCCGCTGATCAAGAACCAGATCCTCACGGAGAAGGAATACCGGGACATGCGGGAGAAGTACGAGGACGACTTCCAGGCCGGTATGGGTGCGGAGGCCGTGAAGAAGCTTCTCCAGGATATTGACCTGGAAGAGCTCTCCGAGCAGCTCCACGCCGAGCTGAAAAACGCCTCCGGCCAGAAGAAGGGCCGGATCGTCAAGCGGCTGGAGGTGGTGGACGCCTTCCGCATCTCCGGCAACAAGCCGGAGTGGATGATCATCGACGTGCTGCCCGTCATCCCCCCGGAGATCCGGCCCATGGTCCAGCTGGACGGCGGCCGGTTCGCCACCAGCGACCTCAACGATCTCTATCGCCGGGTCATCAACCGCAATAACCGGCTCAAGCGCCTCATCCAGCTCAAGGCCCCGGACATCATCGTGCGCAACGAGAAGCGGATGCTCCAGGAGGCCGTGGACGCCCTCATCGACAACGGCCGCCGGGGCCGGGCCGTGACGGGGGCCAACAACCGGGCCCTCAAGAGCCTGACCGACATGCTCAAGGGCAAGCAGGGCCGCTTCCGCCAGAACCTGCTGGGCAAGCGGGTGGACTACTCCGGCCGGTCCGTCATCGTGGTGGGCCCCGAGCTGAAGATCTATCAGTGCGGCCTGCCCAAGGAGATGGCGCTGGAACTGTTCCGTCCCTTCATCATGAAGAAGCTGGTGGAGGACGGCGCAGCCAACAATATCAAATCCGCCAAGAAGAAGGTGGACCGGGGCGAGAGCGAGGTCTGGGACGCGCTGGACGTGGTCATCAAGGACCACCCCGTCATGCTCAACCGCGCCCCCACCCTGCACCGCCTGGGCATCCAGGCCTTTGAGCCGGTGCTGGTGGAGGGCCGGGCCATCAAGCTCCACCCCCTCAACTGTACCGCCTTTAATGCCGACTTCGATGGCGACCAGATGGCGGTCCACGTGCCCCTGTCCGCCGAGGCCCAGGCCGAGGCCCGCCTGCTGATGCTCTCCGCCAACAACCTCCTGCGGCCCCAGGACGGCGGCCCTGTCACCGTCCCCACCCAGGACATGGTGTTGGGCTCCTACTACCTCACCTACTCCAATGACCAGGAGCCCGGCGCGGGGAAGGTGTTCGTCAACGAGGACGAGGTTATGCTGGCCTACAACGACCACATCGTCGGGATCCACGCCCCCGTGAAGGTCCGCCGCTCCTTCGAGTACAAGGGCGTGCGCTACCAGAAGCTGGTGGACATCACCCCGGGCCGGATCATCTTCAATCAGAACATCCCCCAGGACCTGGGCTTTGTGGACCGGGACGACCCCGCCCACGTGTGCGACTACGAGATCGGCATGACCTGCGGGTCCAAGGAGTTGGGCAAGATCGTGGACCGCACCATCCGTTCCCACGGGTTCACTGTGGCCAGCGAGGTCCTGGACAATATCAAATCCACCGGCTACAAATACTCCACCCGGGGCGCCATTACCATCTCCATCTATGACATGTCCGTCCCCGCCAAGAAGTATGAGCTGATCCATGAGACGGAGCAGCGGGTGGTGGACATCGAAAACGAGTACAAGATGGGCTTCATGACCAATGATGAGCGCTACCGCGCGGTGGTCGCCGAGTGGGAGAAGACCACCGACGACGTGTCCGTCGCCCTACAGGAGAACCTGGAGGAGCTCAACCCCATCTATATGATGGCCACCTCCGGCGCCCGCGGCTCCATGAAGCAGATCCGCCAGCTGGCCGGTATGCGCGGCCTGATGGCCAACACCGCCGGTCGTACCATCGAGATCCCCATCAAGTCCAACTTCCGCGAGGGCCTGAGCGTGCTGGAGTATTTCATCTCCTCCCGAGGCGCACGGAAGGGCATGGCCGATACCGCTCTGCGTACCGCGGACTCCGGTTACCTGACCCGCCGTCTGGTGGACGTCTCTCAGGAGGTCATTATCCGCGAGGAGGACTGCGGCGTAAACGAGGGCATCTGGGTAGAGGAGATCAGCGAGAACGGCCAGGTCATCGAGAAGTTCGCAGAGCGCCTCCGGGGCCGTTTCCCCGTGCGCGACATTGTGGACCCCGAGACCGGCGAGGTCCTCTGCCCCAGCGACCGGATGCTGGACGAGGAGGACGCCAAGCTGCTGGAAGCCAAGGGGATCACCCGTGTTGAAATCCGCACCGTGCTGACCTGCCGGGCCAAGAGCGGCGTGTGTGCGAAGTGCTACGGCATGAACCTGGCCTCCGGCAAGCCCGTGGGCACCGGCGAGGCCGTGGGCATCATTGCCGCCCAGTCCATCGGCGAGCCGGGCACGCAGCTGACCATGCGTACCTTCCACACCGGCGGCGTGGCAGGCGGCGACATCACCCAGGGTCTTCCCCGCGTGGAGGAGCTGTTCGAGGCCCGCAAGCCCAAGAAGATGGCCACCTTGGTGGAGATCGGCGGACGGCTGCGGTTTGAGGAGAGTCACAAGGGTTCCCTGCTGAACATCCATGTGGTAGCCGACGACGGCGAGACGAAGATGTACGCCGTGCCCCACACCGGGCTTCGGGTCAACGACGGCGATCTGGTGGAGAAGGGCACGGCCCTCAACGACGGCGCACTGAATCCCCACGACGTGCTGCGTACCCGGGGACCCTCCGCCGTTCACAACTACCTGATCCAAGAGGTCCTGCGGGTGTACCGCCAGCAGGGCGTGGACATCAACGACAAGCACATCGAGGTCATCGTCCGCCAGATGATGCGCAAGTGCCGGGTGGAGGACGCCGGAGACACCGGCCTGCTCTCCGGCGCCATGGTGGATGTGCTGGAGCTGTATGCGGCCAATGAGAAGGTCCGGGAGCGCACTGCCGCCGGAGAGGTCCGGGAGGACGGCGAGCCCCTGCGGGAGGCCGAGGTCACGCAGCTGCTCATGGGCATCACCAAGGCCTCTCTGGCCACGGAGTCCTTCCTCTCCGCCGCCTCCTTCCAGGAGACCACCAAGGTCCTTACGGAGGCCGCCATCAAGGGCAAGGTGGACCACCTGGTGGGCCTGAAGGAAAACGTCATCATCGGCAAGCTGATTCCCGCCGGTGCGGGCATCAGCGCCTACCGGGAAATGGCGGAGACCATCGTCCCCGATCCCGAGCCCCAGGAGCCGATGGACCTGGCTTACGAGGAGTTCGAGGAGGCCAACCCGGAGACGGCGGAGGTCTTCCCTGCCGCTGAACCGGAGACCGTCGAGGTTTCCGTCCCCGCGGACGGCGACGAGGAGTAACAGGGCGCAGAATATGAGATAGAAAAATATCCGCTGGAAGGCGCTTGCTTTCCAGCGGATATTCCTTTACTATAGGATGCAGATCAAATTTTCAGGAGGCGGTTATGGGAATCGGAATCATTGTGTGCGGCTTGAACGGCGCGGGGAAAAGTACGCTGGGAAGGGCCCTTGCGGAAAAATTGCAGTACCGTTTCATCGACATTGAGGACCTCTACTTCCCCAAGACCGATCCCCACTATCTGTATGCCTCCCCGCGTACCCGGGAAGAGGTTGCCGCACTGCTCTTCAGAGAGATAACGACCCATGAGAATTTTGTCCTGGCCTCCGTAAAGGGGGACTTCGGAGAAGCGTTCTCCCCGTTTTTCCGGTGCGCCGTTCTCATTGACGTTCCCCGGGAAATCCGGCTCCAGCGGGTCAGAGCCCGCTCCTTCGAGAAGTTCGGGGACAGGATGCTGCCGGGCGGAGATTTATATGAGCGGGAAGCGCAATTCTTCGACTTAGTGAAATCCAGAACCGATGACAGCGTAGAGAAATGGGTCCGAGGCCTGCGCTGTCCGGTGATCCGCTTGGACGGGACCGGGCCCATCCCGGAAAATGTGGAACTGGTCATCCGGCAAATGCAGCGTTGCCACGTTTCCCAGGAAATTTAGCGCTTCTCCTCCGCCATATCCCGGCACAACCGGTACAGCGTGGCCACCCCCATGCCTGTGGCCCCCTTGGGCTGGTAGGGCTGACTCATCTTCCCGGCGTGGCCAGTACCGGCGATGTCCAGGTGCAGCCAGGGCGTCTCCCCGGCAAAAGCGCCCAGGAACAGCCCCGCCGCAATGGCGCCGCAGCCGTCGCTGGAGTTGTACAGGTCGGCAACCGGGCTCTCAATCAGCTTCTTGTACTCCGGGTAGTCCGGCATCCGCCAGAATTTCTCCCCTGTATGCTCCGCCGCAGCCTGGAGCGCTGCATAGAAGGCGTCGTCATTCGCCATCACTCCGGCGGCCACGCCGCCCAGCATCCGGGCGATAGCCCCCGTCAGAGTGGCGATGTCCACTACCTTGCAGGCGTTCTCCTTCTCGATGGCGTAGGTGATGGCGTCCGCCAGGATCAGACGGCCCTCGGCGTCGGTGCTGCCAATCTCAATGGTCTTGCCGGACATGGAGCCAATCACGTCGTCCGGCAGGAAGCTGGCCGGGGAAATCCGGTTCTCCACGGCGGGGATCACCGCTGTCACGTTCACGGGCACCCGATTTTCCGCCAGGGCCAGGAGCGCCGCGCTCACCGCCGCCCCGCCTGCCATGTCGCCCTTCATGCCCCGCATACTGGTCTTGAGGCTGTAGCCGCCGGAGTCGAAGCACACGCCCTTGCCCACCAGGGCGATGGGGGCGTCCTCCTCCCTGCCGCCGCGCCAGCGGAGGACGATCAGCCGGGGCGGATTGTCGGAGCTGTCCCCCACGGCGTGGAACGCCTTCATCCCCAGCGCCCGGGTCTCGCTCTCGTCCAACACCCGGACCTCCACGGGCAGACCCTCCGCCGCCTGGGCGACGGCCTGGGCCAACATCACCGGGGTCAGCTTGTTGGCGGGACGGTTCGTCAGGTCTCTGGCAAAGCAGATCCAGCGGTCCAGCGCCGCCGTCTCCTCCAGGACTTTTCCGGCGTCCGCCCTCTCCGTCCCCGTGAGATAGAGGGCAAAGGGCTTGTCCTCCTGCTTCTCCTTCCAGGTCTCCTGGCGATACAGCGCCAGCTCCGCCCCCTGGATCAGGGCAGCCAGCCCCTCTCCGCCCAGGACCTCCACCACCGGCGCCGCGTCCAGCAGCGCACTCGAGCTCTCCAGGGTCCGCAGCTGCGCCGCCGCCCTGGCGGAAGAGCGCCGGACCTCCTCCGCGTCCGGCTTCTCCTCCATGTGCAGCAGGAGCTGTCCGGGTTCCCCCTGCTCCATTACACCCGTCCTGCCGTCCAGGCACGGCGTCAGCCGCCACTGGACGCTCTCTCCGTTCCAAAATTTTACCATGGGATGATCCTTCCTTCTGTTGTCATTCTATATTTTCCGCCGGATCCTCCGGCATCAGCCACCGCATTGCTCCGATCCGTACATCTGCCGGTACGCCTCCTGACGCCCCTCCTCCAGAGCCAGGCGGATCCTCTCCACTACGGCGGGGTCCCGCAGCCGGGCGGTGAGCATCGGCGAGAACTGCCGTCCCTCCATGTCGATCGCCTCTGCCACGGCGTCGTCAAAGGTCATGCTGACGCCCGTGTAGGACTGGGCCGAGTGCGTCACGTTTTCGATCCAGTCGATCAGGCTCACCACATCCACCATCTGGCGGCTGGGACACTCCAACCGCTTATACTCCTCCGGGTAACCGTGGGCGGAACCGTCGTACCAGGCGTGGTGCCCCAGGGCCACGGGGACAAATCGGGCGGTGGAGGGCCGATCCTCCAGCAGGACCCGCCCCGCCACCGTGTGCAGGCAGGTCACCTCGTACTCCTCGTCCATCCACTGCCGCACCGTGCGGGAGTACAGCTCCAGCACGCTGACCTTCCCCACGTCGTGGAGCAAGCCGCTCTGCATGGCGTCGCTCAGGACCTGCCGACGCTTCTCCGCCCGGTCCGTCAGACACCGGATCTCGGGGATGTCGTCGAAAAAGGTGGGCTCCTCGTCGAAGATCAGGCCGCACAGCGCCCGGGAGGCCACGCCCACCATCCAGGAGTGGAGGTACGCCTCCGGCATGAAGCGCAGCATCATCCATTGGATGAATTCCCCGTAGGGAATCCCACTGTTCGTCTCCAGGTACATGTAGGCCAGATGCCGGAGATAGATCAGGACCCGGTCGTCCTCCGACGCGGAAAAGGACTCCGCGTAGTCCATCGCCCGGCGGAACAGCGCGTCGATATACCGCTCCCTGCCGGAGATCTTCTCCGGATACTGAAAGAGGTACTGGCAGTAGAACGCCGGGAGCGACAGGATCCCATACATACCGTCCGGGGAGCGGTCACCGGGTTCCCCGGCATCCAGCAGGGCCTCCACCCTGTTCAGCAGGCGGTCCAAGTCGTAGATGCCGCAGTAATATTCAATGGCATAGTAGGGGAAGATCCAGCGCAAGGGCAGCATCCCGTGGGTTGCCTGCGTCTCCTGGATCCGCCGCTGATAGACAATATAGGCGGACTCCATGATGCTGGCCATGTCCTCCGGCGTCATGACCTTCTCCTTGTTGTAGGAGATGCAGGTAGCCATCTGCTGGTTCGTCATATAGATAAAGCGGTCCCAGGGCAAGTCCGGGGCCAAACGCTGATAGGTCGCATCCTGCATAATCCGCAGCGTCTCCCGGACCAGGCGAATTTTCTCACCGGGAGACTTGAAGAGCCCCAGGGACATATTGGCGCGGGAGCGCAGGATGTAGCCGCGGGTCTCCGTATCCTCGATCTCCTCGTAGTATTTCAGGTAGGCCGCCGCCTCTGTGAAGTACAGGCGCATCTGGCTCACATACTTCTCCACGACCTCCAGCCCCAGCCCCACCAGCTTGTTGCACAGGCCGAAACAGCCCATCCCCATCCAGTAGAGATGGCGGATCGTGGCGTTGCGGTCCCCCCGCTGCCGGGCCAGACTCAGCAGCGCCCGGTGAATCAAGCGGAACAGCCCCTCATCCTGGGTCTCCGGGTTCCCGTACAGCTGGGCGGCGAACGCCTCCAACTCCCGCAGCTCCTCGTCCCCCGCCGAAAACAGGTGATCCAGCAGGGGAAACAGGTTCTCACGCAGAAGCGCCAGGTTCTGACGGACCTTCTCCGCCGCCAGTACCTCGCTGCGGCGGAGAAGGCCGCCGTATTCCTCCAGGGACAGCTCTCCCGGCCTCCGGCACGCGGTCAGCTCGGCGATCTCCCGGATATTGGCAAGATATTGTTCCTGATATGCCTGCATCGGCACACCCCTTTTCTCCGGATTCCGTCAGCTCAGCCGCCGACACAGCACATCCTGAAGCCGCTCTAAGTCCACCGGCTTGGACACATGCTCATTCATGCCCGCCTCTCTGGACAGGCGCACATCCTCCACGAAGGCGTTGGCCGTCATAGCCACGATCCACACCTCACCGGCATCGGGCCGGTCCATCCGCCGGATGTTCCGAACCGCCTCATATCCGTCCATCACGGGCATCTGAATATCCATAAAGATGACGTCATACCAGCCCGCCGGGGCAGCAGCAAATTTTTCCACCGCATCCAGTCCGTTCTCCGCCGTCTCCACCTGAATGCCCGTCATACTCAGGAGCTCCACGCCAATCTCCCGGTTCAGCTCGTTGTCCTCCACCAGCAACGCCCGGTAGGCGCTGTAGTCCCCGTCGCGCGGTCCCGCCGCGTCTGCGTTTTCCCCGCTGTCCCCAATCAGGTGGGCGAGCGTATCCAGCAGGCGGCTCCCAAACAGCGGGCAGGGGACGAAGGCGTTCACCCCGTCCCGGACCGCCCGGTACTCGATCTGAGCCCAGTCCTCCTCCGACACCAGCAGGATCGGGAACTCACGGCCCGCCAGCTGCCGGACATGGGCCGCCGCCGCCAGGGGCTGCATGTCCTCCAGCTCCTGTCCCAGCAGCAGCGCGCAGGGCATCCGGTCCTCGTACTTTGCCTCCGTGAGATAGGTAACGGCCTCCATGCCCCCCTCCAGGCGCACGGGCCTCAGTCCGCCGCTTCGGAGGCAGGTCTCCATCTGAACGGCGCGGTCCTCCCGCCGCTCGGCGATCAGCACGGAAGCCCCGGCGGGCAGGGCGCGTTCCCGCTCCTGGCGGGCGACTGGCAGGGGGAGCGCCACGGTAAACCGGCTCCCCGCCCCCTCCTCGCTCTCCACACGGATCTGACCGCCCATGGCGTCCACCAGATTCTTCACGATGGACATTCCCAGGCCCGTGCCCTCGATGCGCTCCACCGTGCTGCTGCGCACCCGCTCAAAGGGCAGGAAAATCCGCTCCAGGAACTCCTGGCTCATGCCGATCCCGTTATCCTCGCAGAGAAAGTCCAGCCACACGGCCCCCTCCTCCCGGGCGGGGCGCTGGCCGAAGCAGACACGGATACTGCCGCCCTCCTGGGTATACTTTACCGCGTTCCCGATGATGTTCACCAGGATCTGCCGCAGGCGGAGGGGGTCCCCCGTCAGGCTCTCCTCGCGGATCTCTCCGATCTCAAAGCGCAGGGACTGCCTTTTCTGTTCCGCCTGCGGACGGACGATGACAGCCACATCGTGGGTCAAATCCGCCAGGGAAAAGCGCTCCTGGCTGATGGTCATCCGCCCGCTGTCAATCCGGGACATATCCAACACATCGTTGACCAGGCTCATGAGATGGGCGGAGGCCGTGTGGATCTTGTCCAGACAGTCCTGGACCCGCGCCTTCTCGTCGATATGGCTCAGACCGATGGCCGTCATTCCCATGATCGCGTTCATCGGCGTGCGTATATCGTGGGACATACTGGAGAGAAACCGGCTTTTCGCGCGGTTCGCTTCTTCCGCCGCATCCAGCGCATCGCGCAGCGACCTGTTTTCCTGGGTCAGCTCCTCTACGCGTTGGGAGAGCGCCTGATTCCGCTCTCTATACTTGCCGTTTTCCAATGCTCCCATCTGTATCCCCCGTTTATGCTTGTACAAGCGTATGATGAAAATTATTATACCATATTTCAGGGGAAAAAGCTACTCTTTTCTTTCGTCTTTCCCTCCGGAAACAGGAGCCGGACGGTCAGCACGCCGTCCTGCCAGTCCGCTGTGATTCCCCCGCCCATCCGCTCTGTCAGATGCCGGGCGATAGAAAGGCCCAGACCGGCCCCCTGCCCGCCGGACTCCACGGTGAAATAGCGGTCAAAGAGCTTTTCCGCCAGCACCGCCGTCAGAGCCGGGGCCCGGTTGGAGAAGGTGAGGACACCGTCCTCCGTCAGGGTCACCCGGAGGTCCCCGGGGCTGTACTTCACCGCGTTGGAGAGCACATTGCCCAGCACCCGGACCAGCGCCTCCCTATCCAGACGCCGGACCACCGGACGCTCCGGCAGGTCCACCACCGGGGTGATGCCCGCGGCGGAGAGGGCCGCGTACCAGGCCGCCAGGGCCTCCTCCACCTCCCGGTTCAGGTTGACCGCCGACGCCTCGGCGGAGGCGGCGGAGAGCACCGCCGAGTAGCGGAAAAATTCCTCCATCAGACCCCGCAGGTGGTCCGTGCGGCCCCGGATGAGGTTCAGATACCGCGCCGCCGTCTCGCTCTTCTCCTCCCCCTCCAGCAGGTCCAGGTATCCACAGATGGCGGTGAGGGGGGTGCGGAGGTCGTGGGAGACGTTGGCGACCGCCTCCTTCAGCTCCCGGTCCCCGTTCTGGCACCGGCGGCGCTCCCGCCGGAGCTGGCGGAGTTGGTCGTTGAGGCCCGCGGCCAGGCGGCACATGGCCTTATCCCGGCTGGGGATGGAGAGGAGGGTATTGGTATCCGTGTCCAGGCGGTCTTGGAGACCGCAGCGAAGCTCCTCCGCCGAGCGGCGGAGGAGCAGGATTTTCCAGACCAGCAGCAGGATTGCCAGCCCCAGCAGGACGCACAGAGCGCAGAGGATATACACCATGGCGGAACCTCACTTCAAATCTTTTCTCCGGAACAGGGCGATCCCCGCCGCCGTGCTGGCAGCGATGACCCCCAGACTCACCAGCGGCAGGCGGACGGGACAGGCTTCCGCTGTGGCGACCAGCTCCACCGCCTGACAGCCGGGGAGATCGTAGAGGACTTCAAAAATTTTGCGCTTGATTCCCTGGACGTAGGCGGGGTTCGGCATTGCCTCCCGCACGAGTATTTGGCCATTTTCGATGTACTCCCGGGCGGGGATGACGGCCTGCTCTGTCAGGCGGGAATTGAGATATATCCCCAGGAACAGGAGAAAATAGGCCAGAAAGATGCAGATAATCGCCACGACCGCCTTATTGGCATTCAAAAGGGCCAGCATGGTGAAGATCGCGCACAGGGAGGCGGTCATGAGAAAGGCGCAGAGGGTGAACCACAATATGGCGGGCAGGGGCCGCTCGAAGCCTCCCATCAGCGGAATACCCGCCGCCGCCATAGGCAGGATGTAGCCCAGGCAGACCAGGACCCCCGCCGACGAACAGGTCAGCAGATTTGCCAGATAGACCGCCGCGCGGGAGTGGCCTGCGGTGATTTTATTGCGGAGGGTCCCGTCGCTGTACTCCGCGCCGACGAACAGACTGCAAAAGGCGGAGAGGACCACGCCGGACATCAGGGCGAAGAGCATGTAGCGGTTGTCCAGGATACCCGTCTGCCGGCGGAGGGGATAGCTGACAGCCAGCTCGAAGAGGGCGGCGGCGAACATGACCGCCTCCGCTATCCAGAAGGATGCGCTGCGCCAGAGGCGGTAGAAGCTGGCCCGGAGGAGAAGGTTGACGCTCAGTTTTGCTCCCATCACTTCAGGTCCTTTCTGCGGAACAGGAACAGGCCCAGGGACGCCACCCCCGTGGTCAGCGCCGCCGAGTATCCTGTCAGCTTCCACAGTTCTCCTACGGGCCGGATGCAGCGAAACTGAACTGCCTGTCCAGTGGGCAGGATGTCCAGCAGGAACTGATACATAGTCCGCTGTACGCCGGAAACATAGAGAGGGTGCAGCGTCCACACATACTCCTCCTCTCCGGATTCCATCATCATCGGGATCGTGTAATACTCCGGAATACTCAGCGCGCTGTCGATCCCAACGGACGTCTGGCTCAGAAACAAAACCCCGACGGCACAGATCAATACCGCCACCGCCTTCCTGGTGCAGACCGTGCTGACGCAGGTGAATACGGCGCAGTAAGCCGCCGTCATCCCCACCGACGCCACCAGCATGGACAGCACCAGTTCCAGCGAAAGCTCGGAAAAATTCATCCGGGAGTTTCCCGCCAGCAACGCTCCCCCGAGAAAGACCGCGTTCAGCGCCAGCATTGCCGACAGGACGGCCAGAAGGTTCGCCAGGTATACGTCGCCGCGCCGGTGCCCCGATGCCAGCTTGTTGCGGATCGTCCCATCGCTGTAGTCCGCACCAACGTAGAAACTGATGAGGACAGCCGACACAAGGCCGGTATTCGTGGTGAACGAGAGAAACTGGGAATTCCCCATCCGTGCATCTATCACGGCGTAGACCGCGTTGAACAGCAGCAGTCCCCAGAAGATCAGGCTCCTACCCAGCCGGTAGAGATTCGCGTGCAGTAGATTTCTCATAGGCCCCCCCTACTTCAGGTCCTTGCGCTCAAAGAGCTTCAAGCCTCCCAGGGTAAACGCGGCGGTGATACCCGCCGAGGACAGGAGCATCCGGACGGGGTGGTCGATTTTGATATTTTGCAGGGAGGACGACTGGCCCGTGGGCAGGAAGTCCACCACGAACTCATAGATCTGCCGCTGGAGGCCGGAAATATAGTACGGGTTGGGTTCTGTATTCAAGATCTGTGTCCCGTCCGTCATCATCAGAGCAGTCGTGAACTCCGGTTCATGCAGGGTGTTTTCAAACATACTGGACACCAGCACCAAAATCAGCCACACCGCAATGGTGATGACCGTCACCGACCGGCGGTCGTTGAGCATTCCGATGAAGGTGTAGATGGCGGAAAACGCCGCCGTATAGCCTACAATGATAACGAAGCACAGCGCCGTCCCAACTGGCCCGATGGTCAGGAAGCCCAGGAACGGAACGCCCGCCAGACTGCCGATGAGCCATACTGCCGCGATGCACAGAGACGCGGCAAAGACGGTGAGGAAGCTGGACAGATAGACCACCCGGCGGGTATGGCCCACCGCCAGCTTATTGCGGATGGTCCCCTCGCCGTACTCCACGGAGAGGAACAGGCAGGTGAATATGGCGTAGAAAAAGCCCATGGCCGGTGAGAAGCGGAAATAAAATTCGTCCAGGTCCGTTAAAGCTCCCCTTTCCGCGTTCTCCAGACACCAGACAACGATGAAGCCGACGGAGCAGCCCAGCACCGTGAGCAGGCACAGCCAGAACGTCCCGTCCCGCTTCAGCCGGGAGAAATTGGCCCGCAGGAGGTTAGTCATCGCTGCCACCTCCCACCAGATTCATGTAGAAGCTCTCCAGGCTCTCGTCGTGCTCGTGGATGTTCTTCACCTCGCACCCGGCATTGTGGAGAGCCAGGGTCAGCTCGGTGACGGAGGGCGCTTCGTAGACGTCCGCCTCGGTATCGCTGCGGATGGAATACTCCAGCCCCAGCTTGTCCAGGGCGGCGGTGAGGGGCCGCGCGTCGCTGACGGTCAGGCGCAGGCACTTCCGGCAGCTGGCCTCCAGCTCGGCGGCGCTCATTTCCTTGACCATGCGGCCGTTGTCGATGAAACCGTAGTGGGTGGCGAGACGGGAGAGCTCGTCGAGGATGTGGCTGGAGATGAGCACGGTGATCTGCCGCTCCCGGTTCAGCCGGAGGATGAGCTCCCGAATCTCCACGATGCCCTGGGGGTCCAGGCCGTTGGCGGGCTCGTCCAGAATGAGGAAATCCGGGTCCCCCGCCAGGGCCACGGCAATGCCCAGGCGCTGACGCATCCCCAGGGAGAAGTCCCGGGCTTTTTTCTTCCCCGTGTTCCCCAGGCGGACCAGCTCCAGCAGGTCCCGGAGGCCGTCGTAGGACGGCAGTCCCAAAATTTGATACTGCTGCTTCAGATTCTCCTCCGCCGTCATGGAGAGGTAGATGGAGGGCGTCTCCACCACTGCGCCCATCCTCCGGCGGGCCTTGGTGATCTCCCGGCTCCTGTTGGGGCAGCCGTAGAGGGTGAATATGCCCTCTGTAGGCTCCTGGAGACCGCAGACCAGGCGGATGAGGGTGGTCTTACCCGCGCCGTTGCGGCCTACGAAGCCATAGATGGCCCCCTTCTCCACGTGCATGGTCAGCCCGTTGAGGGCCCGGCCGTTTTTGTAGTGCTTGATAAGGTTGTCTGTCTGAAGGATATAGTCCATTTCCTTGCCTCCTTGGTTGGAATAGACTCACTTTATCAGAGGGCGGTTAAGAAACCGGTTAAGGAAACGGATAAGATTTGGTTAAGAGCTTTAAGATTTTCTTTCGTCCGCCAGCTTGAAGCCGATCCCCCACACAGCCTCGATGACCTCCCCGGCTCCCGCTTCCCGGAGCTTCCGGCGGAGGTTGCTGACGTGGACCTTCAGGGAGCTCTCCACGCAGTCCGGCGTCTCCTCGCTCAGACGGTCCAGCAGACGGGACTTGGCGATCACCTGCCGCGGGTTCTCCAGCAGCATCCGCAGGATGGAGAACTCCGTCCGGGTCAGGCGCACCGCCTGTCCGTCCACGGTCACCTCCCGGTTTACCGGGTCCAGGGCTAGATTCCCGTGGCGCAGCAGGTTCCCCAGGGACGTCCGGGAGCGCAACTGCACGGCGATCCGGGCCAGCAGTTCCCGGGTGTCGAAGGGCTTGGTCAGGTAGTCCGCAGCGCCGCCCAGCAGCAGCGCCACCTTGTCCTCCACCCCCGCCCGGGCGGACAGCACGATCACCGGCACGCCGGTCAGATGGGACAGCACTGCCTCCCCGCTCAGGCCCGGGAGCATCAGGTCCAGCAGCACCAAGTCCGGTCTGTTCCCCTCCAGGAGCAGCACCGCCTCCGTGCCGGAGTAGGCCCGGAGGACCCCATAGCCCTCCCGCCGCAGCAGCTCCTCCAGCATATCCCCGATGTATACATCGTCGTCCACCACGGCGATGACCGCGCTCGTCATAGCACCACCTTCTTCACGGAGAAGGACCCGTCCTCCGCCGTGTCCAGCATAGCCATTGTGGGCCGCGCGTGGTAGGGCCGGGGGAAGGAGCAGCTCCCGGGGTTCAGCCACAGCCGTCCCAGGACCCACTCCTCCTCGTACCGGTGGGTGTGGCCGCAGACCACCACGTCCACCCCCGTCAGGTCCCAGGGAACGTCCGCGCGTTTATGGACCACGCAGAAGCGGACGCCCCCCAGCTCCGTGCGCAGCACCCGGGGCAGGCCCCAGCCGCCCCAGTCGTTGTTTCCCCGGACGGCGTACACCGGCACAAATCGTTCCAGCTCCTCCAGCACGGAGGGACAATCCAGATCCCCCGCGTGGATGATGTAGTCCACGCATCCCAGCCGCGCCACTGTCTCGTCCCGCAGGCGGCCGTGGGTGTCTGAGAGCACTGCAATACGCATGGCAGCGCCTCCTTTCTTTGGTGTGGTGTATTAGCCATTGTTGATGGCGTATTCGTAGGCGTCCTCCTCTGTGGCGTTCCCGGAGTCGAAGTAGGTATAGGTTCCCGGGACCTCCCCGACGATGACGGTCTCCGCCACGGAGAAGGCGTTGGAGATCTCCGTCCCCGTGCGGAATCCGGGCAGGAGGATGGACATGGACACATCCACGCACAGCAAAATGCGGTGGGTGGTCTGGTTGATGCCCGCGTGGGAAAACTCGTTCACAAACCGGGCCGAGCAGCTGCCCGTGGACTGGGTGCGCACGGACAGCGCCGGGCCCCGGCCCGCCAGGAAGGCCGACCCGCTCAGGGTCCCCACCGGGATGGTCAGCTCAATGTCCGACATGGCCTCCAGGCGCTGGAGGATGTCCCGGGTAATGGAGGACTGGAGGCGGTTGAACTCCGCCATGTTGCTCACCAGGGCCGCCACGCCGCCGCTGTCGTTCTTCTCCAGGGTGATGAGGTCGTGGTACTGGATCTCGCCGCTGTTGACCGCTTCGCTCACCGCCTCCGTCACCACCTGGTTGACCATATTGGTCACCCGCGTCACCGCGAGACTGCCCAGGATGGAGCGCAGGTGCATAGTGGCCACCACGGCCAGGGCTATAAAAATGCAGGAGAAGAAAAAGCAGAATAGTTTGACCTTCTGCTTCGGTTCCATGGGCGGGCGGCGGCGCATCGTTCATCACCTCAGAGTAAGACTATGAGGCGACAGCTTTTCCCTATTCCTCCTTTTTCTTGAAAGAAAAAGGAGCAAAAAGAACTTTAATGCGCTCTTTAGTGCACCGCTTTTCCAACATTTCCGCACGGTCACGCGGTGCGCTTCCCGTCAGGGAAGGGCGTTTACCAGGTCCTTGAAGACATGGCCCCGCTCCTCAAAGTTTTTGAAGCGGTCAAAGGACGTACTGGCCGGGGAGAGGAGCACTACGTCCCCCTCCCCGGAGCGCTCATCCGCCAGGCGGACCGCCGTGGGATAGTCGGAAGCGGTCAAAATCTCCAGGTTTTTGTAGTTCTCTGCTGTCAGGACCGCCTCCCGGATAGCCGCCTCCGTGGCCCCGCAGAGAATCAATAGCTTAACGTGGTCGTTCACCACCGGGCCCAGAGGGGAATAGCTAACGCCTTTATCCTTGCCTCCGGCAATGAGAATGACCTTCTCCGGGAAGGCATTCAGTCCCGCAATGGTCCGGCTTGGACTGGAGGCAATAGAGTCATTGTACCAGCGCACACCACGCCGGGTACGCACCAGCTCAATGCGGTGCTCCACGCCGCCAAAGGTCCGGGCGAAGCGCCGGATCGTCTCGTCGGGCACCAGGCCCTGCACCGCACAGATGGCCGCCATGTAGTTCTCCACGTTGTGCCTCCCCGGCAGGAGGATGTCCGGCAGGGGCAGCACCATCCGCTCTCCGATTTCGTCCCGATACCAGATGGCCTCCTCCCGGATGAAGCAGCCGCAGGGGTTGGGAGCGGTGGAGGTATCTGTAAAGTAGAACCGCTTTCCTGTAGCTGATTGGGACAACTTTCGGGTGATTTCATTGTCCAGATTGAAGACCGCGCAATCCTCCGGGCTCTGGTACGCGAAGATCGCCGCCTTGGCACGGATGTACTCCTCCATGTCCGTATGGACATCTAAATGATTGGGGGCCAGATTGGTCAGGACGGAGATGTGGGGGCTCTTTTTCATGGTCAGGAGCTGGAAGGAGCTCAGTTCCACCACCGCCCAGTCGGTGGGGCGGATGCTGTCCGCCTCTGCCAGCAGGGGGTGTCCGATGTTGCCCCCCAAGTGGACGGTATACCCCGCCGCCTCCAGCAGCCGGGCGATGATGGTGGTGGTGGTGGTCTTCCCGTCGCTGCCGGTGACCGCCAGGATGGGGCACGGGCAGACGTCAAAGAACACCTCCATCTCTGAGGTGACGGCGCTTCCCCGCGCCACCGCCGCCTCCAGGAACCGGGGGTGCAGGCCGGGGGTGCGGAAGATCACGTCGTGGTCCAGTCCCTCCAGGTAGTCGGGACCGAGGCAGAGCTTACAGCCCATTTTCTCCAGGTCATCCACCAGCTGGCCCAGGGCGGCGCGGTCCTTTTTGTCACAGGCGGTCACATGGATGCCCGCTTCCAGCAGCAGCTTGAGCAGGGGGCGGTTGCTCACGCCGATGCCGGTAACGGCCACCCGCTTTCCTTTCAGTGTGTCCAGATAGTCTCGCAGGGTCATGGAAATCCCTCCTTATTTGTTTCCAGTTATCTGTATTATATCACCCGATGGTATGGAAAACAACAAATTTATCCAGTTCCGGCGGTTTCTTTCGTTGACAAGCCGCCGGTTCTACGGTAAAATGGAGGGGAGTAAAACAGACGGTCGCGTGGCGGCGGCGAAAGCCCCGTCATGAGGAAAGTCCGGGCTCCACAGGGCAAGGATAACGGGTAACGCCCGCCGAAGGCGACTTCAGGAAAAGTGCAACAGAAATAGACCGCCGGGTCTTGGCCGCCCAGTGCGCCCAGCGCCCGGTAAGGATGGAAAGGCGAGGTAAGAGCTCACCCATCGGCTGGAGACTGTCCGATGCTGTAAACTCTATCCGGAGCAACACCGTGGGAGAACATACAGACCGGCCCGGTCGTTCTCAGGAGGTGGCTGGAGCGGTCTGGCAACAGGCCGCCTAGATAGATGACCGTCCAATACAGAACCCGGCTTACAGTTTTGCTCATTGATACGGAAAAGGACGCCTTGAGGGCGTCCTTTTCCATGCGCGGAAATAAAACATTTTTTGCATACTTTGCAGCACCAATCCCGATTATATTGCATAGGATGTTTCTATACAATAGCACTAAGAACAGTTTATCAGGAGGCAGCGTATGAAACATCCTGTTTTTACCGGGTCCTGCACGGCCCTCGTCACCCCCTTTGCCGACGACCGCTCCATCGACTTCACCGCCCTGCGAAAGCTGCTGGACTTCCAGTTGGAGAACGGCACCGACGCCATCGTGGTCTGCGGCACCACCGGCGAGGCTGCCGCCATGAGCTATGTGGAGCGGATGCGTGCAATCGAGACCGTGGTCCGCCACGTGGACAGCAGAATCCCCGTCATCGCAGGCACCGGCTCCAACAACACGGAAAACGCCATTACCCTGTCCAAGGACGCCGCCCTGGCGGGGGTGGACGCCCTGCTGGTGGTGACGCCCTTCTACAACAAGGCCACCCAGACCGGACTCGTCCGCCACTATACCGCCATCGCCGATGCGGTGACAAAGCCGCTGATCCTCTACCACGTGCCCTCCCGTACGGGGGTGAAGTGCACTGCTGAGACATACGCCGCGCTGGCGAAGCACCCCAACATTGTGGGCGTGAAGGAGGCCGGGGGTGACCTGGCCCTGGTCCAGAAGACCCGGGAGCTGTGTCCGGAGGACTTCTCCATCTGGTCCGGCAACGACGACGAGACCGCCCCCATGATGCTCTTCGGCGGCAAGGGGGTCATCTCTGTGGCGGCCAACATCGTGCCGCAGGAGATGCACGAGTTGACGGCGGCCTGCCTGGCGGGGGACTTTGTGAGCGCCGGGAGGATGCAGCTGCGGCTGCGGAAGCTCTGCGAGGCCCTGTTCTGGGAGGTCAACCCCATCCCCGTCAAGACCGCTCTGGCGATGATGGGACACTGCCGGGAGGTCTTCCGGCTTCCGATGTGCGAGATGGAACCGGAGAACCGGGAGAGGCTGAAGGGCGTGCTGGAGGAGTACGGGCTGATTTAAGAAAACAGTACATAAGATGGAGGAAACTATATGATTCTTCACACCGGGAAGAGGGATATAGCCGCCGTCGCCTGGTTGGCTGCGCAGCTGTTCCACTGTACAGAGGATGAACTGACGAGGGAATTTGATGCGCTGATTCCTTCTGAGGAGTGCGCGGTCTTTCTGCTTGCATTGGAGGACCGTCCCGCCGGATTTGCTCAGTGCCAGCTGCGGCACGATTACGTGGAAGGGACCGAAAGCAGTCCCGTGGGCTATCTGGAGGGCATTTTCATCCTGCCGGAGTACCGGCATCAGGGCCATGCACGGGCGCTGCTGGACCGCTGCGAACAATGGGCCAGGGAAAAGGGCTGTACGGAGTTCGCCAGCGACTGCGAGCTGGGCAATAAGGCCAGTCTGGCTTTTCATCTGCGCATGGGTTTCTCGGAGGTGAACCGGATTATCTGCTTCGCCAAACATCTGCCTTGACAGGCTCCCTTTCCTATGCTAGAATGGCGAAAAATGCAGGAAGAGGCCATGTTATGGGTGAAAACATCCAGTTACAGGAAGATCCCCGGTTTCAGGTTCACCCCATGATGTCCCCGGCGGATCGGGAGGGGCGGGCGTTTGTCCACTACACAGCCTGGAAAGAGACATATACCGGATTGATGCCGGAGGGCATCCTTGCGGCGCATACCCTGGAACGGTGCCGGGAACGCGCGGAAAAGTGCGGCCTGGACGGCAACTTCGTTGTCTTGGACCGGGAAAACGGCGACCGGGTGGCGGGGTTTGCCACGGTCTACCCCCGTGCGCGGGACTTCGTGTCCGTACCGGACGCGGGCGAAATCGGTGCGCTGTATGTTTTGCGGGAGTACCAGGGGCTGGGGTTGGGCAGAATGCTGATGGAGCACTGTCTGGCCTGCCTCCACCGTCCCAGAGCGGCTCTGTTCGTGCTGGAGGGCAACGAGAAGGCCATCGGGTTCTATAAGCACATGGGGTTCCGGCTGACCGGGCAGGTCGTGGAGCAGCAAATCGCCGGTGCGGCAATCACCGAGCTGGAGATGGTTCTGGAACGGGAGTAATAGATAAACTGGGCCAGGGACTTACGTCCCTGGCCTTAAAGTTTTCTTTTGATACTTTTCTTGTTCACAAGAAAAGTATGACTGCCTATGCGCAGCAGGTCAGCGCTACATATCCGCCGTATACTGCCAGCAGTGCGACCCCCTGCCACCGCCGGAAGCGAGCAGTGACCATGGCGGGGATGACCGCGATGGCGCCCACCAGCAGACAGGCGGGGATGTCGATGCGGGCCGAGGCCGCCGACACCGGCAGCGTCTGTCCGGAAATCAGCGCACTGACCGGAAGGATCATGGTTAAGTCCAGGATGTTGGCTCCCAGGATGTTCCCCACCGATAGGGCGGACTGCTTCTTGACGATGGCCGTCACGGTGGTCACCAGCTCCGGCAGGGACGTCCCGATGGCCACGATGGTCACGCCGATGATCCGCTCCGAGACTCCCGCCAGACGCGCCAGGGCGCTGCCGCTGTCCACCAGCAGGTCCGCGCCCAGCATCACCGCAGCCGCGCCAACGGAGAACTTCAGGCACTGAAACAGGACCGCCCGCTTCCGGGGATGCTCCCACACCGGGCCCAGATCCCCGCCGCAGCGCATGGAGCGCCGGGCGCCGTGGAGGTTCTCGTATGT
This sequence comes from uncultured Oscillospiraceae bacterium, assembly GCA_910588045.1. GTDB lineage: Bacteria > Bacillota > Clostridia > Oscillospirales > Oscillospiraceae > Pelethomonas. The sequence goes on from CAJUPS010000001.1 coordinate 156,016, forward strand.
AAAGGCCGCGAAAACACCCACCAGGGGCAGGGAGAGGGCCAGGTCCACCCCGCCCCTTCCTCCGCCCCAGGCCAGAAGCCCGGCGGCGCCCAGCATCAGCAGGGATTTGAACAGGTAGTCCCCCCGACGGATTTTTACCGGCATACAGATGATGGAGATGGCCATAATTAGCCCCAGGTTGGCGGTGACGCTGCCCACGGCGTTGCCCACCGCCATGTCCGCCTTGCCCTGACTGGCCGCCATGACGGACACCAGCAGCTCCGGCAGCGTGGTGGCCAGGCTCACGATGGTGGCCCCTACGATCAGCTTCGGAATGCCGCTGACCTCCGCAATCCAGGAGGCCGCGTCCACAAACCAGTCCCCGCCTTTCACAATCAAGATGATTCCCGCCAGGAAGATCATACACAGCATCGCCAGTTCCATAGAAAGCTCCCCTTCCCGTTCACACACTTGCCCGTTTACCATACCATGCCCGGGGTGGGGAATCGGTGCGGTTTCTGTCGGCGGGGAAAATTTTGCGGGGAAGAGCTAACGCCCTTCCCCGCGCTCTGTCCTCCTTCTCTGCTACCTGCCAAGCGGCATCTCTTCCACCTGGTTGAGCCTCTGCCAGATCGTCTCCAGCCATTTTTTCGCCCCCTCTGTATCCCCACGGTGGAGCGCATTGGTCAGACTGTTCTCGTCCCATCGGATGTCGGAACTCCAAAATCCGTCAATCAACGCGAAGAGGTACGGATACCAACGCCTTTGCTCCTCCGAAAAGCGGCGGACGGAACCATATCCACACAAAAATGCGGCCAGGATTCTGTCTTCCCCTTCCATCCCCTCCGGATAGTCCATAAGCCTGGCCTCAAAGACGGCCTGCATGACGGCATCGCAAAACAGGTTGTTATCCCCACAGCGGTTGAAGTCAAATACCCCGATTTCGCCGGAGGGGGTCTGATACAGGTTGCAGTTGCTGATGTCCCCCTGCACCGCATACCTGGGCTGCCTGGCAAGGGGCGTCAGGATTTCCCGATATGCGTGATACCGCTGCAAAATCTGCTCATACAGGGGCTTTTCCCCGTCGCCCACGAGCGGCTCCAGAGATGCAAAGGAGGCAAAATCAAACAGATCATTGGGCGCGAAGGGGTCAAACAGCACTTTGTTGGGGACGTGGAGACCGTTCTTTTCTGCAACATCGTGCATATTTGCCAGCAATTCGCCTGTTTTCCGGGCGACGGCGGGATCGACCGCCTTGAGCTCACCCTCCACAAACTGTTCCACCGTGACGATCACATCGTATCCGTTGATTTGGCACTGCCTGGCAAATGCTCCGTTTGACTTGTACTGCTGCGGCGTCAGGATGCCGCTTCTCCGAAGCTCGTCCGCAAAGCGGCACTGCATCTCCACTCCCTCCAGCGTGACGTCCGCCTCATTTTTGAAGCGGATCACCACCTGCGGACCGGAGGAAAGCTCCGCCTTTACAATGAGCCGCACCTCTTTTGAACCGGGCTCGCCGTCCTCGTAGTCGTATCGCTGCAATTCGGACACAGACCTGATCTCTGAGGGAAGTCCGAAATCTCTTCGGATGTTGTCAAAATCCGAATCGGCAGGTGCAAACATAACAAAAGTCCTTTCCTTTATGGGGCTCTTCGGAGAATGGCATCACTCCGGATCCTCTTCCCCCGCCACGGACACCGGAAGACCGTTGACCTCCACATCGCTGCCTGCGGGAATCAGTAGGTATTTCACCCCGTCGATCACCCTCGTCTCCACCAGATAGCTGCACGCGGGTTCCACGGTGAGGGTGACGTCCCCGGCCCGCACCTCAAAGCGCTTACTGTCAATCAGATTCTCCGGGTTCAGCGCCGCGTTCTCGCCGAAGCGCTCCGCGCACTCCCGCCGGAACGCCTCCGTCTGCTCCTGGGAGACCCCCTGGCGCAGAAGGATTTCCTCCACCTCCCCCGTGGTAACGACCAGAGGCTCGGGATCCTTGGTGTCCCGGTGCTCCTCGATTTTCTCCCGAAGCTGCTCATGGAGGGCCCGGACCACCTCCAGCTGGCAGCTCTCCGCCAGGGCCTCCGTCAGCGCCGACTCAAACGCCTCCCGCTGCTCCCCGGCGGACATAGGGGGCTCGGTGTGGAACACCGCGTCCAGGAAGTCCTGGTGCAGGTCCCCGGCGGACTTGGTGTAGAAGAGGACATTGTAGATGTTCGCCGCCCGGTCGTCAAAGGCCGGGAACAGGAACCCCAGCTCCGGCGGGGCCACGATCTGCTCCGGCGCGCAGCTGTGGAACTCGTTTTCTCCCGCGAAATACCCCAGCTCCAGCTTGCCGTCCTTCACGGGGCAGACGCCGCAGAGGATGTAGCGGTATACCGTGTCGGAGTCCCCCACCTCGCCGTCCTTGCCCCGGCTGGGCACGTCGTAGGCGTCGTAGGCCAGCAGGATGACATAGTTCACATCCCTCATATCCAGGGCGTCAATGACCTTGCGGTAGAACTCCTCCCGGATCTCCCCGCTCTTCAGCTCCGACTCCCGCAGGGCGGAGAGCAGGCGGTACTCGTCGCTGTCCATCACCTGCTCGGTGGAGAAGACGACGTCGATAAGGTTCTTCCCCAGGGAACCGGACATGGTCTTTTTCAGCAGGCCCAGGTACTTCTCCGCCTCCTGCTCGCTCATGCGGCCCAGGGATTCATCCAGATAGGAGATGATCTCCTTCTTACTGTTGACATAGCACCCATAGATGCACTTCACGGCGCACTTCTCCGGGCGGAGGCGGCGGCGCAGCTCGTTCACTTCTTTTTGGTTCATTTGGGTTGACCTCGCTTTTTGTGCAGGCTCGCCTCTGGGGAGGCGGCAAATATTTCCTCCCTATTGTACCGGAAACCGATGGAAAAAGCAATCCCGGAAAGCAAAAATCGGGAGGCCGCAGACACGGCCTCCCTTTCGGGCGGAATTATACCTCCCGGTTGTATATCTTTTTGACGTCCTCCCTGCCCCGCCAGATGAACAAATACACCGCGCCCAGGACCAGCGCGTTGGCCGCCAGCAGGATCGTTCTCTCAGGGAATACCTCCGCCAGGGCGCCGATGACCAGGCTTCCGGTGACGCTGCCCACGAAGCTGACCATCTGGAACATCCCGTTGAACCGCGCCCGCTTATTGTCCGGTATGTAGGACTGCATCGCCGCAGCACGGATAGTGTAGGAGGTCACCCCCAGCGCGCCGTCCAGGAAGAACCACGCCGCCATCAGGGGCACCGGCAGGAACAGCAGCGTCCCCGAGAGGACACTGATCGCCACGTAGACAGAAAACGCGACGAAAAACTTTTTCTCCCTGGGGATGTGCAGCTTGTACTGTACCGCGCCGCCCAGCAGACGGCCCGCCGTCGTGAAGTTGCTCAAAATGGAGTACAGCGCCGCCGCAGCCACCGGCCAGGCCGCAAATCTCGCGGCGTGATTCAGGAAGTATGGCAACTGGAGCTGCTCCGCACTTCCGGCAAAGTTGCTCGCCATGAAGTACAGGGCAATCATCAGCAGCCCACGCTCGCCCCGGATGTAGTCCAGCCCTTCCCGGATGTCCTTGCAGAATTGCCCGAAAGCGCTCGTCTCCTTGGGCGGTTCATCCATGTGGGTCTCCCGGCAGCGGACCGTGACCTCGAAGCAGGCGGCAATCAGAAAGCTGAGGGCATTGATGCCAAACAGGGACGCAGCCCCTCCCATCTGATAGTAGATCACCGCCGCCAGCGGGCTTGCCAGGCCGGACAGGTCGATCAGCAGTCCGTAGACGGAGTACGCCTTCTGGAAGTTCCCCTCGGTGACGAGGTTTGGGTAAAAGCTGTCGAAGGCCACCATGTAGGTTCCGTCAATGACCCCGGTCAGGAAACTGACCGCCAATAGGCCGGGATAACTGAACCACCCGCCCCGCAGCAGCAGGAACAGCAAGAAATATATCCCGGCGGACAGGAAGTCCAGGGCGTAGATCACCTTTTTCCGGCTCACGCGGTCCAGATACGGCCCCGCCACCACCGGACAGATCATCATGGGCAGCTGGAAGCTCAACGAGAACAGCATGTACAGGAAGGTAGAGCCCGTGTAGTCCAATATCAGCAAACTGAGGGCGAAATTGGACAATGCGTTTCCCACCAGAGAGATAAAGCTCCCTATTGCTATGACTGTGAAATCATAGGTCCACAGTGTTTGTCGTTTCATGTATCAAATTTTCTCCTTTACGTTGATTGTGATCCTCCGACATTTTCAAGCCGGACTCAAATATCAACAGTAAAATATCATTGCCGGAAACCATCCTTCTTTTTTGATCTGCGGGGAAATCATAAAATCAACATAAAGGCAAGCTTTAATTCATATATCGGACGCGGCCGCCCGAAAAATAATACCGGCGCTCCGGATTTCTACAGAGGGCCGGGCTGAAACCTCTCCTCTTCTACCAAGACTTCGATGGTCCCGGCGGAGAGCTCGGTCACCTTCTCTTGGAAATCGTCCACGTCCTCCGACGGAAGGAGTACCGTCAGGAGCACGTCCGTCCCGAAATCCGCGTTCTCCACCACGCCGCCGCTCTTCTCCACCAGCAGGCGCATCCGCTCGTAGAGCGGGTACGGGCAGGGCACCGCCAGGACCGCCCACAGGCGCATCCGACTGATGCCCGCCGCGTCTAGGGTCAGCTTGGCCGTGCCGCCGTAGGCCCGCGTTAGCCCTCCGGCCCCCAGGAGGATGCCGCCGAAGTACCTGGTCACAACGCAGACTACGTTGGTGACCTCCTCCTTCAAAAACACGTTCAGCATGGGTTGGCCCGCCGTGCCCTGGGGCTCGCCGTCGTCGCCATAGCGGAGGATATTCCCCTCCCGGAGAACATAGCAGAAGCAGTGGTGCCGGGCGTCGTGGTAGCGCTTGCGGACCTCCTCGATCCGGGCGCGGGCCTCCTCCTCCGTCTCCACCCGCCAGAGCTGGCCGATGAAGCGGGAGCGTTTCTCCACCAATTCCGCCTCCCCGTAGCCCCGGGGAACCAGGTAACTGTCCATTATTTGCCTCGTTTCTCCCACATTTCCCGGGTGATGAAGTAAAAGCAGGTGGGCCGGTCCGTGTAGAACTCGTCCGACAGGTTCTCCGTGAAGGCATACCAGAACCCGGACTTCTCAATCACCCGCCGGGAGCGATGGTTCTCCCGGTAGTGGGTGCACCAGATCTCGTCCAGTCCCAGCTCCTCGAAGCCGTACCGCAGCAGCTCCGCCGCCACCTCCGACATCAGTCCCCTCCCCCAGTAGTCCGGCGACAGCGCATAGCCAATTTCGGAGGACCGGCCCTCATGGGCGGCGGCCCCCGGCATATGGGGCGCGACGAATCCGGCGGAGCCGATGACCCGGCCCGTCTCCCGGTCCACTACCGCGAAGACATGGGGCGCAGCAAACACCGTGCGGATAATCTCCCGGCTTGCCTCCACGCTCTCGTGGGGCTTCCACCCCGCGATGGGGCCCACCCGGGGGTCCTGGGCGTAGGCGTACAGGTCCTCCGCGTCACCCTCGGTGAAGGGGCGGAGGATGGTGCGTTCTGTCTGTAATTCCATGGGAGCCCTCCTGTATCTATATGTCCGCATAATCCCGTAGGGGCGCACATCGTGCGCCCGCTATCTATCGACTGCCACACCGCTATGATAACACGTATCTGCCTTTCGGTTTACGGGCGCACAATGTGCGCCCCTACGGGTGCGGCTACCGTTCGTCGGTGCGGCCCGCCAGATAGTCCAGCGTGACACCAAAATGGTCGGCAAGGGCGCAGAAATAATCAAATCCCGGCTTTTGCTCTCCTGCTTCGTACCGTTGGTACTGCCGCAGGGTTATTCCAACAGCCTCCGCGACCTGCGTCTGGGTCTCACCAGCATTGAGCCGCAGATCTTTCATTCTCTCGTGATATTCCATGAAGATACCTCTTGACATGACTAAAAATTCGCAGTATAATTGGAATATGTCTAAAAAGTCATATTTTGAAAGGAGACCCAAAATGACCGATTTCATGCGCTGGCTCTACGCCAGCTACGTCAAACCTCAGTTGGACAGTAAGCCCACGACCGGTTACGAGGAGTGTCTGTCCCTGATGGACACCTGCCTGAACGAGTATCTGAGAACGCAGTATGACCGGACTGTGGAATTTTACGCCGCCCACGCCTTTTTGCTGGGACTGCGCACAGGCGCGGGGCTCGCTCAGTCCTCCCAGAACTCCTTGGGCTCCACCCAGCCCTCGATATAGGGCTTTACCGCCCCGATGGACCGGGGACTGCACACCGCCACCACGTCGATGGCCTCGGCGTACTCCACGCTCTCCACCTTCGCCTCCCGGTACAGCAGGTCCAGCAGCCCGCCCTTGTCGTAAGGCAGATGCAGCGTCACCCGGCGGGTGCCCTTATCCAAAGCTCTGTCGATGGCCTGGAGGAGCTCGTCGATCCCCTCCCCCGTCCGGGCGGAGATGTTCACGGCGTCCTCCCCGTGGGGACGGATGTCCCCCCAGAAGAGGTCGGACTTGTTATACACCCGCAAGCAGGGCGTTTTCTCCGCCCCCAGCTCCGCAATCAGGCTGTCCACGATCTTCGCCTGTTCCTGCCAGCGGGGGTTGGAGATGTCGATGACGTGGAGCAGCAGGTCCGCGTACTCCAGCTCCTCCAGGGTGGCCTTGAAGGCGTCCACCAGCTGGTGGGGCAGCTTGCGGATGAAGCCCACCGTGTCGGAGATCACCACGTCCAGGGTGTCGCTGACGGTGAGCAGGCGGCTGGTGGTGTCCAGGGTGTCGAACAGCCGGTTGTTGGCCGGGATGTCCGCCCCGGTGAGGGCGTTGAGGAGGGTGGACTTCCCCGCGTTGGTGTAGCCCACGATAGCCACCACGGGAATCTCGTTCTTCATCCGCCGCTGGCGCTGGGTGCCCCGGATGCGGCGCACTTCCTCCAGCTCCTCCTTGAGCTTGTCGATTTTCCGGCGGACATGGCGGCGGTCTGTCTCCAGCTGGGTCTCGCCGGGGCCCTTGGAGCCGATGGGGCCCTTGCCGCTGGTGCCCGCCTGGCGCTCTAAGTGGGTCCACATGCCCGTCAGGCGGGGCAGCAGATATTGGTACTGCGCCAACTCCACCTGGAGCCGCCCCTCCCGGGTCCGGGCCCGCTGGGCGAAGATGTCCAGAATCAGAGCACTGCGGTCCAGGACCTGGACGCCGAACTCCTCGGTGAGTACCCGCATCTGGGAAGGGCTCAGGTCGTTGTCAAAAATCACCGTGGTGGCCTCTTCGGTTTTGATAAGCTCCTTGATCTCCTCCACCTTGCCCTCGCCGATGAAGGTCCGGGGGTCCGGGGCCACCCGGCTCTGGAGCACGGAGGCCGCGGCCTCGCCCCCGGCGGTCTCCACCAGGGCCTCCAGCTCCTCCATGGACTCGCTGTCCGCGTTTTCCCGCTCCTCCAGCCGGGGGCTGTAGAGGCCCGCCAGGATGGCGATGTCGCGGGGCTTGTTTAACTCTTGCTGTTCTCTCATAGTACCTCGCTGTTACTTGGAATTATGACAATCTGCAAAATTGCACCTGTAGGGGCGCACAGTGTGCGCCCGCCCGATACCGCACAGCGACCGTCAAAAGCGGGCGCACAATGTGCGCCCCTACAAGGCGGCTGTAGGTATAGTATAGCCGAATCGGGATGGATTTGCAACGATTTTTGCAAAATACCCCGGCGGGGACCGCAGTCCCTGCCGGGGTTTTGCTGCATCAAATCAGCCCAGCAGCTGGAGGACGCCCTCGGGGAGAACGTTCGCCTGGGCCAGCATGGCTTGGGAATACTGGAGGAAGAGGTTGTGCTTCACGTAGCCCATGATCTCCTCGGCCATGTCCGTATCGCGGATGGTGCTCTCGGCGTCCTGGATGTTCTCCACGGAGACGCTGAGGTTGTTGCCCGTGTGTTCGAGGCGGTTCTGGTACGCGCCCAAATCGCCGCGGACGGAGGAGACGTAGTTGATGGCCCCCTTGATGACGGCAATGGCGTCCTGTGCGCCGGACTGGGTGCCGATGTCCACGTCGGAGATTTTGGCGGCCAGGTTGCCGTCCTTGTCAAAAGCACCCATAGCGTTGGTGTGCATGTCGCCGATGAAGACGTGCATCCGGTCGTACTCCTCGGAGGTATCACCAATCTGGAGAATCAAACCGCCGGACTTGCCCGGCTCGTCAGGCTTGTCGGGTTTCCCTGGGTTGTCGGGATCGTCCGGGCCGGGCGGGTTGGGATCGTCGGGTCCGGGACCAGGACCTGGAGGATTGGGACCGGGTCCAGGAGGGTCAGGCGGGTCGGGTTTGTCCGGGCCAGGAGGATCGGGCGGGTCAGGCTTGTCAGGTGGGACCTCAAGAGCACCGGGGGTGAAGGTTATTGTCTGAGGTGTTTTTGTGATAGTATCATAGTCGGGCATATTGAATTGCAACCCAGTCCCTACTCCGCCATCAAAAGCAGTATCTGTAATGGAATCAGCAGCAACTTTTGTCATAGAAGCCTTAGCCACAACAAAGGCACTGTCCTCTGAATCAAAAAAGATGATTTCACTCGTATCATTAACGTTACGAGTTTGACTTTTAGCAAGTACTTCTCCACCGCAAATCAACTCGAAATGGTCCGTATTCCACTGCATTGAAATATCAACAGGGGTAGGATTGCTCCCATCTGGACAACGAACATCCTTTGCATCCGCACGATCAACAAGCCGCTGCCGCTGATCAGATGTAAGTTCAAATTTGATTGTGCCACCGTTGGCGGATGCAGCTGGAGTTACAACCCATAGAGAATTGCCACCACCGCCTTGGAAATCAGATATATCAAAATCCAGTCCTTGGTCAGCAGAAATCTTAATTTTTCCAATTTCTCCAAAATCTAAGATTACCGATTCTCCTGATTTTGGAAATACCTTATCGCCTGTTAAAATATTCCCAGCCAAATCAATAATTGTTGGATTCCCAGTTATTTTCCCATCATAAACTGTTCCAATATAATATCCGCCCAAAGCCTCAGTATAGCTTACACGAAACAAGTTAGGAAACGCTGGTGATAAAGACTCACCCTTCTGTCCATTCCTACGCATCTCATTAACAAGCTCATCCGGCTTAAAATCAATGAGAGTCATTGTTCCCTTACGAGTACCGCCAAGAAGCGCCGTAAACGGAAATTCAGTTTGATTTGGTGCATTAATCGTGACCTTATCCCCAAACGCCGCATTAACTTTCGGTGTACCGACTATCGTGGACGGGTCAACCCGATTAACCGTCACTGAAAACGCCGCATTTGCCTTATCAACAAGCTCAGAATCCTTTGTAGGCGCGTTTTCCTGCTCTACTGTCAGGACTGTACCGTTGATAGACCATGTAAATGTCTGCCCGTCCAAGGTCCATTTATCTTTCAGCGTAGGCGAGTTTTTAAGCAGCTGATTAAATTTAAAAGCAATCTCAGTTCCAGTTCGATGCCCGATATTCATATCTCCAGCACCGACTACTTGGTTAGGGTAGAACACAATGCTGCTTCCATCATATGCCCCTGTTCCTGCTCTGATGGTAATAGAATCCCCGCGCCTATATGTACCCGCCAAATCATTAAAGTCAAAGGTAAAGACCGCCTTCTTCGCAGGCGTCCCTCCCGAGCCGCCCGCACGGACCGTGCGGGATAGCCTCAGCAAGCTGAGGCTATCATAAGCATTGTTCTCCACCGCGCTGCCAGCGGCGGAAGCGGTCCCGCCAATCAGACTACTGGCGGCGGCAACCGCACTCGTCTCCCTCTTCAACGACCCATCCAACAACTTAATCCCGTTAAAATTCGCGCTCTCCGCAATCCGGTCGATCTCCCTCTTGAGGTTCACGACCTCCTTTTGCAGGTTCTCCCGGTCGATCTCATCCTGGTAGGTGCCGTTGGCAGACTGGGTGGCCAGGTAGTCCATGCGGTTGAGCATATCCTGAATCTCCTGCATGGCCCCCTCGGCAGTCTTCACCAGAGAGATACCGTCCTTCACGTTCTTCTGTGCGGCGGTGAGGCCGGTGATCTGGGCGCGCATCTTCTCGGAAATCGCCAGGCCCGCCGCGTCGTCGCCCGCCCGGTTGATCTTGTATCCGGAGGACAGCTTCTCCAGATTCTTTCCCAGCGAACCGCGCACCGCGCTATAATTACGGTAAGCGTTCATCGCCATAATATTGTGCTGAATCCGCAATCTGTCCGCCTCCTTCCTGCAAGATATAGGGGCCCAGCCGGGGCGGGAGCCACTACACTTCGATTTAGTTATCGGCCGCTACCCGGTAAAGTTAAGGGAAATCCGAAAAAAAATGAGAAAAAACCGCCCCGCCTTCCGGCGGAGCGGCACTTGTGTCCTCACTTCAGACCAAATTTCTTATTGAACTTGGCCACGCGTCCGCCGGTATCGACCAGCTTTTGCTTGCCTGTGAAGAAGGGGTGACACTTAGAGCAGACTTCCACGCGAATGTCCTTCTTCGTGGAACCTGTCTCAATTACATTACCGCAGGCGCATTTGATCGTAGTCTGCTGATAATTGGGATGGATACCTTCCTTCATTGCTCTTGTTCACCTCTTTCCCCGTCAACTCGATTTCTTCGGCTTTCACCGCAAAATCTTTGGTTAGTATAGCACGGTCCGAACCAGAATGCAAGCACTTTTTTCGGAAAATGGCGTTTTTTTGCAAAAAGAGGACGGACAGCCCTCCGCTGTCCGTCCTCTGCACCGGTTCTTACTCCTCGTCCTCATCAGCGGGGGCGGGGGTGGGCGCCAGCAGGGCACGGATGGACAGGGAGATCTTCTGCTTCTCCTCGTCCACAGCCGTGATCTTGACCTCCACGTTCTGGCCCTCGGCGAGGACGTCGCCGGGCTTCTCAATGCGGTGGTCCGCGATCTGGGAGATGTGGATCAGCCCGTCCACACCGGGCACCACCTCGGCAAAGGCGCCGAAGGTCATCAGCTTCACAATACGCACGTTGGCCACATCGCCCACCTTGTAGGTGTCCATAAACACCTGCCAGGGGTTGGTGGAGCGGTCTTTCACGCCCAGGGAGATCTTGCGCTTCTCGGCATCGAAGGAGATGACGTACACCTCCAGGGTATCGCCAATCGCCACCACCTCGTTGGGGTGCTTGATGCGGGACCAGCTCAGGTCGGTGATATGTACCATCCCGTCCACGCCGCCGATGTCCACAAACACGCCGTAGCTGGTCATGCTCTTGACCGTACCGGTGTAGTGCTTGCCAACCTCGATGTTGGCCCACACCTCGGCGGCAGCGGCGGCGCGGGCCTCCTGCTGCACGGCCTTGATGGAACCCACCACCCGACGGCGGGCCTTGTTGACCTCGGTGATGCGCAGCTTCACGTGCTGCTTGACCAGCTCGGTCATCGCGGCATCGCGGGGCAGGCCGGACTGGGAGGCGGGCACAAACACGCGCTGGCCCTTGACGGACACGACCACGCCGCCCTTGTTCTCCTCGGTGACAATGCCCTCCACGACCTCCTTGTTCTCGCAGGCCGTCTCGATGTTGTCCCACACCTTGTTGGCATCCACCTTTTTCTTGGACAGGGTAGCATAGCCCTCCACGTCGTTGACGCGGATGACGAACAGTTCGTACTCCCCGCCCACCTGGACCACGTCCTCGGGCTTGACGCTGGGATCGTCGCTGAGCTGGTCTACAGGAATGTAGCCGGCTTGCTTACAACCCAGGTCCACATGGACTTCTGTGGGGGTAATGGCGGTGACCACGCCGGTTACCTTATCTCCTGTATTTAACGTTTTGGTATACTGCTCTACCAACTCGGAAAAGTTCTCCATGCTCTCGATTTTTTCTTCGCTCATCGTCTTTTTGACCTCCTTTATGATGCTCGCAGGCGTGGAGGCCCCCGCAGTCAAGCCAATCCTTTCGCAGCCCTCCAGATCTTCCATGGACAGCTCGTCCGCGCTCTCAATCTGAAAAACGCGACCGCAGCGCGACCGACAAATTTCCGTCAGGTGCTTCGTATTGGCGCTCTTGGGATCACCAACCACCACCATAGCGTCCACCTGAGAGGCCAAAAGAGCCGCCTCCGATTGGCGCGTATGCGTAGCATCACATATTGTATCAAATATTTTTTGATTTGTACACTCTTTTTTTAGGATTTTCAAAGATTCTTCCCAAATTTCCCGGCGGAGGGTGGTCTGGGAGACCACGGTCAGCCCTCCAGCCGCCCTGGCCCCAGGGCTTTCGACCCATCTGGCGACATCTTCCGGCCCGGAAAATACCAGAAGGTTCCTACACCAGCCGCCCACGCCCCGGACTTCCGGGTGGTCGGGATCGCCGATCATCACCGGCTGGCGGCCCTCCCGGTCCGCCTCCTCCACGATGCGCTGCACCCGGGCCACCCGAGGACAGGTGGCATCCACCACCGACGCCCCCCGCTCCGACAGGATCCGGTAGACCTCCCGGCCCACCCCGTGGGCGCGGATGAGCACGCAGTCCCCCGCCCGGGCCTCCTCCGGGGCGGTGAGGACCCGCATCCCCCGCGCCTCCAGTGCGCCGGTGACGTGGCGGTTGTGGATCACCTCGCCCAGCATCCTGGGCCGGGGGGCGTCCAGCTCCTCCGCCATCCGCACCGCCCGGGCCACGCCGAAGCAGAACCCGGCGCTCCTGGCCTGGATCACTTCCATCCGTCCACCTCGCTTAACGCATAGATGCGCTCGAGGATCTCGGCGGCGATGGCCCGGTTCTCCTCCGGCGTGGGTCTCCGTCCGGCGATGACGGGGACGTAGGGCTCGCCGAAGACAACGGTGGTTTTTCGCAGAAACTTACGCCTGCCGCCGCAGTAGACGGGCACCATGGGGACGCCGGTGCGCGTGGCCATCACGGTGACGCCGCCCTTGGCCTCCACGTCGCCCTGCTCCTCCACCCGGGTGCCCTCGGGGAACACCAGCAGACGGTTTCCTCCGGTCAGGACCTTCATTGCGGTCTTCATCGCCGTCAGGTCGCTGCCCCCCCGCTTGACCGGGAAGATCCCCAGCTTCCGCAGCAGGAACCCCAGCACCGGAATCCGAAAGAGCTGGTCCTTGGCCATGACGGTCAGCCGGGCGTCCCGGGGCAGACTTAGGGCGATGATAATGGGGTCCCAGCCGCTGGCGTGGTTGGCGCACAGGAGGGCCCCTCCCTCCGGGAAGCGCTCCAGTCCCACCACCCGGCAGGGGAAGAGCAGATGGATGATGGGCGCGGCGATGGCGTAGATGATGCGGTAGAACTTTGTCATAGGCCGGTGCGCCCCCTGATGATCGCAAGAATACGCTCTAAGCTCTCCTCAAAATTGATCTCCGTGGTGTCCAGCATGATGGCGTCCTCCGCCGGGCGGAGGGGCGCGGCGGCCCGGTTCATATCGTTGGCATCCCGCTCCCGGGTCTCCCGCAGCACCTGCTCGAAGTCCTTGGACGTCCCCCGCTGCTGAAGCTCCAGCCAGCGGCGTCGGGCCCGGGCCTCGCTTCCGGCGGTGAGGAAGATCTTCACGTCCGCCCCCGGCAGGACCACCGTGCCGATGTCCCGGCCGTCCATGATGACGCTGCGCCGCTTCGCCAAGTCCCGCTGCATCTCCAGCAGGAATGCGCGCACCGCCGGATGGGCGGATACGGCGGAGGCCGCCATGGAGACCTCCTGGGTCCGGATCAGCGTCGTCACATCCTCCCCGTTGAGAAACATCCGCTGTAGTCCGCCGGGGTCGTACTCCATGGTGATCCCAATCTCCGGCAGGAGGGCCTCCACCGCCGCATCCCTCGGCTCCACGCCCCGTCGGAGGGTGTGGAGCGCCACCGTGCGGTAGATGGCCCCGGTATCCACATAGAGCAGGTTCAATTCCTTTGCCGCCGCCCGGGCCAGGGTGCTCTTCCCCGCTCCGCTGGGACCGTCGATGGCGATGGACAGAATCCTCTTTTCAGTGTCCATGACTGTCTCCTCTTCTTTTTATATTAAGGCCGCCGAGCTCCCCGCCAGACGCCCCGTACACCAGGCAATCTGCAAATTGAATCCCCCCGTGTAGGCGTCCACATCCAGGACCTCCCCGGCAAAATACAGCCCCGGCAAAAGCCTGGACTCCATCGTGGAGGGATTGACCTCCTTCACGGTCACCCCACCGGCGGTCACAATGGCCTCCGCCACCGGCCTGGGACCGGTGATTTCCACGGGCAGCGCCTTCAGGAGCGCCAGCATCCTGCGGCGTTCCTCCCTGGTCAGGTCGTGAACCTTCCGGTGGGGCGGAATCCCGGTGAGCTGAACGAACGGCCCAATCAATTTCCTGGGCAATAGGTCGTCCAGCGCATTGATGAAGTCACAATTGGCGTGCTTCAAAAAATCCGCCAGCAGCCGTTTGTCCAGGGTCGCCTCGTCCAAGGCGGGCTTCAGGTCAATTTCCAATCGGTATTTCTTCTTATCAAAGTGCCGTATATGGGCCGAGGCCGACAGGACCATGGGGCCGCTGACGCCAAAGTGGGTGAACAGCATCTCCCCAAAGTCGCTGTAAATTTTCTTATCGTTCTCGTACAGCCGCAGGGCCGCATTCTTCAGGCTCAACCCCTGGAGCGACGGACACAGCTCCCCGGCGGCGCACAGGGGCACCAGGGACCCCCTGGGCTCCTGGACGGTGTGCCCCGCCTGTCTCGCCAGGCGGTAGCCGTCCCCCGTGCTGCCCGTCAGCGGGTAACTGACCCCGCCAGTCGCCACTACCACCCGGCACGTCTCATAGTCCCCGCGCTCCCCCTTGACGCCCCGGAGCGCGCCGTCCCGGAGCAGCAGCGCCTCCACCCTGTCCCGCAGGATCGTCACCCCCAGCTTCCGCAGCCGCCGCTCCAGTGCACCGCTGACGTCGAAGGCCCGATCGGAAACCGGGAACACCCGGTTTCCCCGCTCGGTCTTCAGCGGCACGCCCAGCGCCTCAAAAAAGGCCATCACATCGGCGCTGGTAAATTGGCTGTAGGCGCTGTAAAGGAACCTGCCATTACGGGGTACACTGCTCAAAAATTCCTCCAACCCGCAGCAATTGGTCAGGTTGCACCGCCCCTTGCCGGTGATATTCAGCTTTTTTCCCAGCCGCTCGTTGGGCTCCAGCAGGAGGACGGAGGCGCCCGCCTCCGCCGCAGAGATGGCCGCCATCATGCCCGCCGGGCCGCCACCGACCACCGCCACGTCAGCTCTCATCACTGTATCCGAATACTCCATACTCATCCCATATGCCCTCCAGGCGGTCAAAAGTCTGGGAGATGTCCACGTCCTTCCGGTGCCCTGCCGCCACGATCAATGCGTTGAGCAGGCTGAAGGGCGCCACCAGGGAATCCACAAAGGAGATCATATCGCTCCTGGCCAGCAGTACCGCCGAGGCCAGCGGGTACAGCGGCGACATGGCGCTATCCGTCACGGCCACCACGTCCGCCCCCCGGTCGTGGGCGAACTGCACGCCCTTGACCGTGGACTTGGAGTACCGGGGGAAGCTGATTCCCACCAGCAGGTCCCCGGGGCCGATGCGCAGGATGCTCTCCAGGATGTCCCCGGCGCTATTGCTGGTGACCAATGTCACGTCCTCAAAAATCAGGTGCAGGTAGAAGTGGAGATACCCCGCCAGAAAGGAGCTGGAGCGCACCCCCAGGATATAGATGCGGCGGGCGGCAATCAGCTTATCCACCACCCGGTTGAACGCCCCCCGGTCCACCTCCTCGATGGCCATACGGATTTTCTCCATGTCCATCTGAAGCACCGAGGCCACCACGTCCGAGCTGAACAGGCGGTCGTTGGAGGTCCGGATGCGCTGGATGGAGGTCAGCTTGCCCCGGACCATATCCTGGAGCTCCTTCTGCATGGCGGGATAGCCGTCATAGTCCAGCAGGGCCGCGAAGCGCACCACCGTGGACTCGCTGACGCCCACCAGGCTCCCCAGCTTGCTGGCGGTCATAAACGCCGCCTTGTCGTAGTCGGAGAGGATGTAGGCGGCAATCCGTTTCTGCCCCTTGGAGAAACAGGGCATATTGTTCTGAATGGTATGTAAGATGTCCTTCTTCATCACGCCGTACCTCCGCCCATTAAAAGTTTCGCCCGCCTTTCCAAAGGCGGCGGAGTCCAGAGGCAGAGCCTCTGGACGCACTCCGCAGAGTGCGGAACTCCCCAAAAGCCGCGCCAAAAGCTCAGGAAAAATGCGGAATTGTCAGTCCCGCAATAATCGGCAGCGCTCCTCCTCGGTCAAAAAGCGCCACCGGCCCAGGGGCAGGTCCCCCAGCGTGAGGCTCCCCTCCCGGACCCGGACCAGGCGCTCCACCCGCAGCCCCGCCATCGCGCACATGCGCCGGACCTGACGGTTGAGCCCCTGGCGGATCACAACGGAGAGAACCATCCTCCCGCCCTGCCGGGATACCACGGATACCCGGGCGGGCACGATCGCCGTCCCGTCCTCCAACGCCGTCAGCGCCTCCAGGCGGGCCCGGCAGCCCTCCAGCGAACCGGTGACGGTCACATGGTACTCCTTCTCCATCCGGTGGCTGGGGTGGGCCAGGCGCTGCGCAAAGGTCCCGTCGTCCGTCAGCAGCAGCAGGCCCTCCGAGTCCATGTCCAACCGGCCCACCGGGTACACCCGTCCGCCGCAGCCGGACACCAGACCGGCCACCGTGGGCCGTCCCCGCTCGTCAGACAGGGTGGTCACCACCCCCCGGGGCTTGTGGAGCATCAGGTAGCGCTTCCGCTCCGGGAGCGCCAACGGGCGTCCATCCAGAGCAATCCGGTCCCGCTCCGGGTCCGCCCGGTCCCCCAGGGAGGCAGCCGTCCCGTTGACGGACACCCGCCCCGCCCGCAAAAATTCCTCCGCCTGGCGGCGGGAGCACACACCGGCGGCGGAGATGATTTTCTGTAAACGCTCTGCTGGCATTTGTTTTGCCTCGATTCGCTAAAAAGCTTTCTCCCACCAGGGGACGGCGGGCTTCTGCATCTCCCGCTTTGCCGAGGGTGCGGCGGCCATCAGATCCACCCGGGCCACCTCTTCCCCCTCCAGGTAGGCGCAGACCTCTCCAATCACCTGCCCCGGAACCACCGGGGCCTGGACGGACAGGGGCACCCGGGCCACCACCGTCAGCTTCTCCTCTCCGGTGAGGGGGTAGCGCAAATCGCCCGCCGCCGCCAGGGGCACGGAGAACACCGTCCCCTCCCGCACGGACACGGAGGCTACCACCCGCCCTGCGGGCAGAGCCGTCTCCATGTGGTAGCCGGAAAAGCCGAAATCCAGGAGGGCCATATGGTCGTTCCAGTCGTCTCCGTCGTTGAGGGTGACGCACACCAGGGTCATGCCGCCCCGGGACGCGGCGGAGACCAGCGTCCGGCCTGCGGCCTTGGTGAAGCCGGTCTTGACGCCGATGCACCCCTCGCACATCCGCAGCAGCTTGTTGTGGTTGGCCAGATACCGCTCCCCCACGGTGACGGAGGCGGTGGAGACGATCCGGCGGAAATCCTGGTTCTTCAGCGCGTAGGCCGAGAGGACCGCCATATCCCGGGCGCTGGCGTAGTGGCCCTCGGCGTCCAGTCCATTGGGGTTGGCAAAATGGGAGTGGGTCATCCCCAGGCGCCGGGCCGTCTCGTTCATCAGCGCCACGAAGTCCTCCAGCTCCCCCGACACGCAGTGGGCCACCGCCAGGGCCGCGTCGTTGCCGCTGACCAGCATCAGGCCGTAGAGCAGCTCCTCCAGGCGCAGCACGTCCCCCGGTTTGAGATACATGGAGGACCCCTCCGCCATATCCTGGGCGGTGACGGTGTAGGCGCGGTCCTTGTCGGCGTGCTCCAGGGCCACTACGGCGGTCATGATCTTGGTGATACTGGCAATCAGGCGCTCCTCGTCGGCGTTCTGCGCATAGAGCACCCGCCCGCTGCTCTGCTCAATGAGCACGGCCGATGCCGCCGAGGTGCCCACAGCGGCCGCGCGGCCGGTCAGCAGTCCCGCCAGCAAAACGGCACACAGGGCCCTCCGGCCCCATCCATACTTTCCCATATCCGATTCCACCTCCGGAATTTTGTATGGATAGTATGTCTCGCCGGAACCAAAAGAACCCCGTTAAACCTTTCCTGATTTTTCGGAAAAGATCAGCACTCCTCTTCGGCGGTCTCGGCCTTCTTTTTTTCCTGCTGTTTTTCAATGAAGCCCGTCACGCGGTCGATCACCTCCGGGGTCATCTCAATCACCCGGTCCACCGTATTCATAGGCGGCGCGGCCACGGGCATCACCCGGGTAAAGCCGTCCTTCACAATAAGGAACGCCACCGGGTCGATGTGGACGCCCACGCCCAGGCCGCTGCCCAGGTTGCCCTCCGGGTTAGCATTCTGCTTCTTCCCAAAGATTGCGCCGCCGCCGCCCATGCCCATGCTCACCCGGGAGATCGGAATGAGGGTCACGCCGTCGGGGGTATGGATGGGCTGGCCCACAATACTGTTCGTGTCCGCCAGCTCCCGCAGCTTTGCCATGCTCTCCTGCATCAGATCACTGATAGGGTTGTTTTTCTCCATGTCCATGTACTCCTTTCGCGGGCCGGTCAGGCGGCCTCATGCTCCGTGTTTTCCTTGTTGTCCTTCTCTTCTTTTTCCGGCGCCGGTGAGGCAAGCTTCCGGAACGCTAAGTACCACTTCAACAGGCTGCCCCCCGCCCGCAGCATAATCCACACCAGACTTCCGGGGCGCAGGGTCACCCCCACGTCCACGATGGCGTCCATCCTCTCCCCTGCAAAGTCCAGGTATAGTTGGATGTCCTCCTCCTTCACCCGCATCACCCGTTTCAGCACGGGCAGTCCTCCGCACACGGCGGCCTCCAGCCGCCCGTACAGCAGCGCCGTATCCGCCGGGTCCAGACCTGCCACCAGCACATGGGCTTTGAGAGGTCTGATATGGATGCTCCTCCCCGTCCGGCGCAGCGCCCGGCCCAGGATGGGGGGCAGCGTCTCGAGGGCGTAGAGGATCTGGTCGGAATTGATCTTGCCCTTTTTCTTCTCCTTCGGGGGCTTTTCTTTCTTCTCTT
Source organism: uncultured Oscillospiraceae bacterium (assembly GCA_910588045.1). GTDB lineage: Bacteria > Bacillota > Clostridia > Oscillospirales > Oscillospiraceae > Pelethomonas. The sequence continues at coordinate 175,035 of CAJUPS010000001.1, forward strand.
TTTCCCCCTCTTTTTTCTTCTTGGGAGGCTTTTCCTTTTTTTCCTCCTCCTTGGGTGGGAACAGGCGGAGCTTCACGGGTCCATAGCGGACCGCCAGGGCCAAATCTCCCTGGTCATAGGAGAACCGGACCTTTACCGGGATCAGCAGCGCCAGCACCAGTGCCGCGAGAAACGCCAGCAGTATCCAGAGTATGATTTTCCCAATCAAGGGCGCTCCCCCCTTTCTCCGCTACGCTTCCTCCGACATCTCCGGCGCATCCAGGCGCATCTGGCCGCCCTCCTCCACCCCCGGCAGCGGGGGCAGCTCCTCCAGCGAGGTGATGTGGAAGGCCCTCAGAAAGTCCTGGGTCGTCCGGTAGAGCCTGGGCCGCCCCGGGGCCTGTAGATGGCCGCACTCCTCGATCATCTTCCGCTCCAGCAGAAGCCCCATGGTATAGGCGCTGTCCACCCCCCGGATCTGGTCCACCTGGGCCCGGGTCACCGGCTGATAGTAGGCCACGATGGCCAGCACCTCCAGCGCGGGCTGACTGAGCTTGGCGGTCTTCCGGATCTCGAAGGCCCGGCGGATGATCTCCGCGTACTCCGGCGCGGAACAGAGCTGATAGCTGTCCTCCATCCGCACCAGGCGGATGCCCCGGCGCTCGAAGGCGTAGTAGTCGCCCAGCCGCTGCAGCGCCTCCTCCGCCCGGGGGCGGTCCGTGTCCAGCGCCATACAGATGCGGCTGATGTGGACTGGCTCGCCGGAGGCGAAGAGGATGCCCTCTGCGGCAATTTGCATTTCCTTGTTATCCAATCGTCTTTCCGTCCTGAATCATTTTTCCGGTTTGGACAGTCGCATGTTGGGCTCCGCCCAAACCCGCCAGGGCTTCGCCCTGGACCCGGCAGGGGCCTTGCCCCTGCACCCCACCACCCTTTGAAAAGGGTGGACCCAAACTTTAGGAAGCGGACTGCGCTGCTGCCTTAAAGCTTCAGCGTGTCAATACTCGCGCCGGTGGCGGTGACGGTGCAGTCCCGCTCGCCGCCGGAGAGGGTCACGATCCTGGCCCGGCACAGCTCCAGCACCGCCAGGAAGGTCGCTACGATCTCGCTACGGCTGCGGCTGCCTCGAAACAGGAGGCGGAAGCTGGTGATCCCCCGGCACAGCCGCTGGAACACCTCCCGGGCCTTCCCCGCCACGGGGTAGGGCTCCTGGCGTACAATGTCCTGGAAGCTGCTCACCGGAGGCGGCTGCCGCCGCTCGCTGCGCCCCGTGACCTCGCTGAAGGCGGCCAACAGGTCGTCGGGGGTGTGGCTGTAGCGGTACACCCGCCCCCGCTCCATGGGCTCCGGGGTCCTCACGAAGATCCTGCGGCCAAACTCCCCCATGGGGCCCAGCTGGGTGGTGACGTACTTGATCTTGGCGTAGTTCTCCCCGCTGCGCCGCTCCTCCAGGGAGCGGATCAGCTCGGCCATCTCGCTCTTGGCCTCCTCGTCCTCGATGGACAGGAGCATCCGCGTCTTGATGAACATCAGCTGGGCGGCCATGGTGATGAACTCGCTGGCCACCTCCAGATCCATCCGCTGCCGCTGCTCCAGGTACGCCAGGTACTGCTCCAGGATCAGGGCGATGGGGATGTCCTGAATTTCGATTTTGTTTTTACTGAGCAGGAACAGGATCAGATCCAGAGGGCCCTCGAAGTCCTCCAGGCCCTCCCGGCTGTGCACCACCTGTTCCAGCTTGTAGACCGGTTCATCCATCCGGCGTCCTCCGTCTCAATCAGAAGAATAAATTCGCCATCCACAGGTAAACATTGTAAATAGCGTTGGAGAGATAGTTCCCCCCGATGTCCAGCCACACGATCAGCAGCAGCGCCACCATCCCGTAGCGCTCATAGCGCATGAGGGTGTAGTAGGCCCGCTCCGGAAGCAGGGAGAAGAGCACCTTCGACCCGTCCAGCGGCGGGATGGGCACCAGATTGAACAGTCCCAGCCCGATGCTCAGCACGGCCGTACCGGTGAGGAAGGAAAAGAGCCACACCGTCACCGCGTTCACCGGGGCGAAGGAGGCCGTCACCGACGCCCCCAGCATCAGCAGGAGCGCCAGCAGGAGGTTCGATACCGGTCCCGCCAGGGCGGTGAGCGCCATGCCGGACCGGGGGTTCTTGAAGTAGCGCATATCCACCGGCACCGGCTTGGCCCAGCCGAAGCCGCAGATCACCATGGAGGCCAGACCCAGCCAGTCGATGTGGTGCAGGGGGTTGAAACTGAGCCGCCGCATCCGCTTGGCTGTGGGGTCCCCCAGGGCCAGGGCGGCCAGCCCGTGGCAGGTCTCGTGGACGGTCAGGCACAGCAGGACCCCCAGGATCCGCCCCAGCAGGGAGAACAGGCCGTTCCAATCAAATTGTTCCAGAAAAGTACGCATCATTTCTCTTTCGGCGCAGGCAGCTCACACCGTGATCAGCGCATAGGTCCTGCTGCCCAGCCCGATCTTCTCGGCGTGCTCCAGGCAGGAGCGCCACTCGGACTCCGGGGTGGAGTTGACGAAGTGGTCGTGGTGGTCCTCAAAGCCGGGGGTGGCCAGGTTTTTCGCCAGCTGGCTTCCGGGGAGAGGCTGAGCGGCCAGGCAGGCGTCCACGCACGCCTGGTCCAGGGCCAGCGGGTCGAAGGAGGCGAACATACCGATGTTGGGCAGGATGGGCACGTCGTTCTCCGCGTGGCAGTCGCAGTTGGGGGATACATCCACCACCAGGGAGATGTGGAACTGGGGCCTCCCGTCCACCACCGCCAGGGCGTACTCCGCCATGCGGCGGTTGAAGATCTCCACGGCGTTGCTCTCTGTAAAATGAATGGCGTCGAAATTACAGGCCCCCAGACACCGGCCGCAGCCCAGGCAGTGCTCCCGATCCACCGTCATCTTTTTTGACGCCTCGTCGAAGACCAGGCCCTCGTTGGCGCATTCCCGCTGGCAGCGGCGGCAGCCCCGGCAGCGCTCCTTATCAATCGTGGGCTTCCCGTTGTTGTGCTGCTCGCACTTGCCCGCCCGGGAGCCGCAGCCCATGCCGATATTTTTGATAGCGCCCCCGAAGCCCGCCGCCTCGTGGCCCTTGAAGTGGCTGAGGCTGATGAAGACGTCGGCGTCCATGACCGCCCTGCCGATCCTGGCCTCCTTGACGTACTCCCCTCCCCGGACGGGGACGGCAATATCGTCGGTGCCCTTCAGTCCGTCCGCAATCAGCAAAGGACAGTTCACCGTAAGGGGCGTGAACCCGTTCTGCCAGGCACACTCCAGGTGCTCCAGAGCGTTTTTCCGGCTTCCGGGATAGAGGGTGTTGCAGTCCGTCAGAAACGGCTTTCCCCCCAGCTCCTTGACCACGTCCACCACCGCCCGGGCATAGTTGGGGCGCAGGAAGCTGACGTTGCCAAGCTCACCGAAGTGCATCTTGATCGCCACGAACTTGCCGCCCATGTCGATTTGGCCGATGCCCGCCTTTTTCAGCAGCTTCTGGAGCTTGACCGGCAGACTGTCACCGTAGGGCGGCGTATGGAAATCCGTAAAGTAGACCTGAGAAACGGACATAGGGAGCTCCTTTCCTCCAGGAGACATCACAAGGGGGCCTATTACAGATGTCTCCCGATTTTTCCAGTTTTGTATTAGTTCTCCCAGTATAACAGATTTTTCCCAGGATGACAAGTAGGATTTTGGCATCCGGGGCTTCTCCGGAATTAAAGAAATCTTATAGATTTCCCCGCTTTCTTTTTAATCGAATCCCTAGTACAATACAAAACAGAAAATCTCCCAAGGAAAGGAATAACGCAATGAGCCGTCCCATGTCTGAAAAACAGAAAAAATGGCTGGCCGGATCGGGGATCGCCCTCTTTCTCCTGCTCTCCGCCCTGATTTTCTTCTTTGCCGGTAAGCCCCTCATTCAGTTCGTCCAAGAGCCGGAGCGCTTCCGCGCCTGGGTGGATGAGCAGGGTCCCATGGCCGTCATCGCCTACCTGGGGATGCAGATTCTCCAGATCGTCGTGGCCATCATCCCCGGCGAGCCTCTGGAGATCGCCGCCGGATACGCCTTTGGCGCGTGGGAGGGTACGCTGCTGTGTCTCGCAGGCGCCTTCCTCGGGCGGGTGGCCGTGTTCCTGCTGGTGCGCCGGTTCGGTACGCGGGCCGTGGAGGTCTTCTTCCCATTGGAGAAGCTCAACGACCTGAAGTTCCTCCGGAACCGGCGAAAAATGACCTGGTGGGTGTTCTTCCTGTTCTTCCTGCCGGGGACGCCCAAGGACGTGCTGTGCTACTTCGTGGGGCTGACAGACCTGCCTCTGAAAAGCTGGCTGTTGATCGCCGCCGTGGCCCCCCTCCCCTCCATCGTCACCTCTACTATCGGCGGCAATGCCCTCGGCGTGGGGGATTACACCTTCGCTGTGATCGTATTTTTTGTTACCCTCGTCATCAGCGGCCTGGGGCTGCTGGTCTATCGCGTTCTCTGTCAGACGCGGGAAAGGAGTCAATCATGAGCGCATTGGACTTTTTGCAGTCGGTGAACCGAATCATCGGGATCCTCTTCCTGGCGTGCTACGCCTACCAGCTTCTATACGTGCCCGTGGCGCTGTGGCGGAAGCACAAGATCACCAAATCCGTCCCCATCCGCCGCTACGCTGTGCTGATTTCCGCCCGGAACGAGGAGAAGGTCATCGGCCAACTCATCGACAGCATCCTGCATCAGGATTACCCCTCCGATATGCTCTCCGTCTTCGTGGTGGCCGACAACTGCACCGACAGCACCGCACAGGTGGCCGCCGAGGCCGGGGCCACGGTCTGGCAGCGGAAGAACCTGCACCAGGTGGGCAAGGGCTACGCCCTGAACTTCCTCCTCTCCCACATCCGCCAGACGTATGGAGACGACCACTTTGACGGCTACTTCGTCTTTGACGCGGACAATCTCCTCTCCCCCGACTACGTGTCCCGGATGAACGAGGTCTTCTCCCCCGAGCACCCCATTGTCACCAGCTACCGCAACTCCAAGAACTACGGCGACAACTGGATCTCCGCGGGCTACGGCCTGTGGTTTTTGCGGGACGCCGCCTTCCTCAACGCCCCCCGGGCCCGGCTGGGCCTGAGTGCGGTGGTGTCCGGCACCGGGTATCTCTTCGGCAAGGAGATCATGCTCCAGCACGACGGCTGGCCCTTCCACTCCCTCAGCGAGGACACGGAGTTCACCGTGGACTGCATCCTCAGGGGGGAGAAGATCGGATACTGCGGCGACGCGGTGCTCTACGACGAGCAGCCCACCCGGCTGGGTCAGTCCTTCCGCCAGCGGATGCGCTGGGTGCGGGGGAACATGCTGGTGCTGCTGCGCCAAGGCGGACGTCTGTCGATGGGCGTCTTCCGGCGGGGCGGACTGAGCTGCCTGGATCTGCTGCTGTCCATGGCGCCGGCCATTGTGCTGGCGATTGCGGGTACGGCGGCAGGCGTGCTGGCCACAGTGCTGGAGCTGATTTCCGGCGGGCGCGTGCTCCCCATGCTGGGCGCGGCGGCCATGAGCTTTCTTGTCCCCTATCTCCTGCTCCTTGTGGCCGGGGCCATCACCACCGTCACCCAGTGGAAGCGGATCCACACCTCCGCCTGGAAGAAGGTGCTCTACACGCTGACCTTCCCCATTTTCATGGCCACCTATGTACCGATCACGGTCCTCGCCCTGTTCGGGAAGGTGGAGTGGAAGCCCATCGAGCACCGGGCCGCAATGACGGTACAGGAGCTGAAATAGCGCCTCTCCCCCTTATTATATCACAGCTGCATGATGTTCCATCATGCAGCTGCCTTTTATTTCCTTCCAAATATTTTCCCGGCCTGACAGATTTCGCCCACCTGGATTGTATTCCTCAGTGAAGGCGCTTTCAGATAGGAGTTGATGCAAATTGGAACTGAGCAACGAACAGGCCGAGCATCTGGTGGAGCAATACGCCGACCTGTTACTCCGGGTGGCCTACGCCTGGACGGGCAGCGTGCCGGATGCCCAGGACGTATGTCAGACCGTGTTGATCCGGCGGCTGACCACCCAGAAGATCTTTGAGAGCCCGGAGCACGAGCGGGCGTGGCTGGTCCGCGCGGCCATCAACCAGTGCAAGAACCTGTACAAATCCCCCTGGCGGCGCCGCCGGGCGGAGTGGGACGAGGCCCTGGCGGTAGAGGTACACATGCCGGAGGAGAGCGACATACTGGACGCAGTGCGGAGCCTCCCTCCCAAGCAGTCCACCGCCATCTACCTGCGCTACTACGAGGAGTACAGCGTGGGGGAGATCGGGGGGATCATGGGCGTCAAGCCCGCGCTGGTGTCCACCTGGCTGGCGCGGGGCCGGGAGAAGCTGAAAATGAAATTGGGAGGAGAACAGAATGGAACGTTACCGCAGACAGCAGAGTGAGCTGCATTATACTAAGGAGGGAAAGCGGCGTCTGGCGGAGGCCGTCGCCGGTACAGACCGGACGCGTGCACCACAGCCGCGCCGACGGCTGCGGATTGCCGCCGTCATCGCGGCGGCGCTGGCGCTGACCGTATCCGCCGGGGCCCTCTCCCCCGGCATCCGGGGGATGCTGTCCGACGCGCTGGGCGGCTTTGGGGAGTACGCCCAGGAGGTACAGGCGGAGGAGGTCGTGGACCAGGGCATTGCCCTCAAGGTCATCTCCGCCCTGGCGGACAGCCACGCCACCGTGGTTTACGCCCAGGCACGGGACCTGAACGGGGACCGGCTCAAGGGGGAGATGCAGATCTCGGGGGTCCTTCAGGCCCAGGACCCCGCGCCCGGATACGGCGTTGTCTCCCATGCGGAGTGCGTGGGCTACGATGAGGAGACCGGCGCCGCCCTGCTGAAATTTGTCAGCATCAGCAGTCAGCCGAAGGCAGGGACCGAGGCGGTGGACTGCCAGCTGATCGTCTTTGACCTCCAGCCCCAGCAGTACGCCATCGAGGAGCTCCCCCTGCCCAATGAGCTGCTGACCGGGGAGACCCTGCGCAGCTTCCGGCCCGCGGAGGAGGAGATCGTCCCGGACGGCAGCACGGAGGCAGTCCCGGACCCGGTGGTCCTGGAACCGGGACAGACCCCGGCGGACCTGGGGTCGGAGCTGGTGGCCCTGTCCTCCCTGGGCTTCGCGGAAGATGGGCGGCTGCACATTCTTCTGGAGGTCCCGGCGGAAGCGGTCCCCTCCGGCTCCACCCTGTTGAGCACTCTTCGCAGTCGGTATCTGGAATCCCTGGACGACGGCAGCGTCACCCCCGAGATGTCCAACGAGTATTATGAGCGCTACAATGATCCCCTACTGCCTGAGGTCTGGTTCACCCGGGATGGAGGGCTCTACTACGACATGTCCTTCCCTGCGGGGCCGGAGGCGCTGGACGACCTTCTGCTGGAGACCCTCTATGGCGCCGTCTCCCTCGCCGAACCTATCCGCGGCCGGTGGACTGTCCCTCTGACGGTGGAGACCGCCCCGGAGAGCCGGATGCCCCTTCAAGGGCCGCTGGACGGCACGGAGGCAATCCTCTCCCCCCTCAGTCTGATCCTCCATACGGAGTGGTCCGCCGATAAGGAGGACGCTTTCAAAAAATCTGCAACAGACTGTTTCGCCTGCCTGCGGGACGGGAGCCGGATCGAGGGAAAATCCTGGGGCAGCGCCGGAATGACGGGCGAGTTCATCTCCCGCCAGTGGCTGTTTGAGCAGCCGGTGGATTTGGAGCAGTTGACCGAAATTACCATCGGGGATTGGATCATCCCCATTGTGGATGGCGTTGCAGGGGAGGCATATTCCTAAGAGCCTGTCCCCAAATGATTCCCGCACAGCTTGCTTGTCGGTTTTCCGCTGTGCCAGCGCATTCGTTTTTAACACGCAGAGACAGGAGGCCGAACACGGCCTCCTGTCTTTTCCAGTTTTTTGGAGGGATTGGTCATCTCCCTGTTATCATCGAAGCCCCCCTGCCCACCAGGGGCTATGTTCGCTGCTCCTCCCCGTTCCGATGCATAGCCGCATACTGCCGGGGGGACACGCCCTTCACATCCTTGAACGCCCGGGAGAAGTAGAAGGGGTCCTCAAACCCCACGGAATTGGAAATCTCCTGGATGGAGCACCCGCTGTCCACCAGCAGCGCACAGGCGCGTTCGATCCGATACTCCAACAGGAACCGCTTGGGAGAGATCTGGAAGCGCTTGACAAACCGGCGGTAGAGACTGGAGTGGCTGACCGAAGCGTAGACCGCAAGGCCCTCCACCGTAATGGGCTCTTCGTAGTGATTGATAATGTACTCCGCCGCCATCTGGGCGCAGTCCGGGGCTCCGCCCCCCTCCCTCTTCTGCCGCTGGGAGGTATGTACCAGATGGGACAGCAGGCTATACAGCCGCGCCGTCATCTCCAGCCCCTCCCAGGCGGTGGTTCCATAGCTCTCATACACCGCCTTGATCCGTTCATACAGTCCGCTCCCCGCGCTGCGCAATACGGGCATCTCCGGCGTAAAATCCGTCTGCTCCACGCAGAGCTCCGCATCCATGCCGCCAAAGCCCACCCACACATATTCCCAGGGCTCCCGCTCGTCGGCAGCATAGTGGATACTGGTGTTCGGGTAGACCAGGAAGACGTCACCCGCGCGCAGCTCATAGCGCTTGTCCCGGCACTCGTATACGCCCTTCCCGTCCATCACATAGTGGAGCAGAAAGTGGTTGCGCACACCCGGGCCCCAGCCGTAACCGGGAGCACACTGTTGACAGCCCGTATTCTGGACATAGAGCGATGCCGTGCGGCGTTCCAGCTTCATGGAATGTTTATAGATGCTGCTTGTGGTTTCCTTCATGATGACATCCCCCCTCCTCTCAGATTGCCTGCCCGGGCTGACGGGCAGAGGGAGGCCGTAAGGGGCGCCTCCCGTGTCTCCATTATACATGAAACCATCTGCATTTGTCCACAGCTAGTTGTGTTTTTTCCCGAATCACCCGAGAAATCGTCTATTTTGCCCAACATTTTCTTCTGTCTTTGTGAAATATGCCACAAATTATCCCCCTCTTTCCTCGAAATATCAGGATAATTTCCAGCTGTCCGCTTCTTGACTTCTTTGTTTTACCGTGTTACTATGCTAAATTAGAAAAGTACAAAGGAGGGATCAGTTGTGGACGTATTTCACGGAGAGGGCGCAGCGCTGCTCGTGCAGGCCATCCTGTCACTGAAAACAGAGGAGGAGTGCCGGGCTTTCCTGGAGGATTTGCTGACCGGGAAGGAGATACAGGACTGCTCTCAGCGGATTCTGGTGGCAAAGCTCCTGCGGGAGCGGCTGGTATATAGCCTTATCGCCCAGCGTACCGGCGCCAGCACGGCCACCATCAGCCGTGTCAATCGCTGCTTCTCCTACGGGACGGGCGGGTATCAGACGGTATTGGAGCGAATGGACGAGGCGTGAACCGCCTATAGAGCGTTTATATAAGGAGGAGAGGCGCTATGGAACAATCTCCCATCTGGCGGGCGGATGAGCGCGGCGGGCTGCAGCTGCGGGAGCTGTACCACCGGCACGGCTATCTGCCCTACCGCATGAGCAAATTTGAGCCCTACGATCTGTACGCGAAGAACAGGAGTTTTCTGGTCAGTGAGAACATCCTGACCTTTACCGATACCGACGGGCGACTGATGGCCCTGAAGCCGGATGTCACGCTGTCCATCGTGAAGAACGCCCAGCCCTCGGCGGGCGCTCTGGAGAAGGTGTACTACCACGAGAACGTGTACCGCACCACCTCCGCCGGACTGGGCTTCCGGGAGATCATGCAGACCGGGCTTGAGTGCATCGGCGCGCTGGACCTGACGGCCATGGGCGAGGTGCTGAAGCTGGCCGCGGAGAGCCTGGGGCTGCTGGGCGGCGGGGCGTACCTGCTGGACCTGGGACACACGGGACTGGTCTCCGGACTGCTGGAGGGCGTCCGGGATAACAGTGTACGGGAACAGCTTCTTGCGGAGCTGGGTCGGAAGAACGCCCCGGCCATCGACCGGCTCTGCGCCCAGGCGGGCGTGGAGCGGGAGCTGGCGGAGCGGCTGTGCGGCCTCTCCCGGCTGTACGGGCCTCCGGCCCAGGTGCTGCCGGAGCTGGAGGCGCTGGCAGGCGGCGCCCGCGCCGCGCTGGAGGAGCTGAAGGGCCTGTGCCGCATCATGGAGGGCCTGGGACTCTCGGAGGGCCTGCGGCTGGACTTCTCCATTGCCAACGATATGCGCTATTACAACGGGATCATTTTCCGGGGCTATCTGCCCGGACTGGCCAGCGGCGTACTGGCGGGCGGGCGATACGACAACCTGCTGCGCCGCATGGGCAAGACCGGCCAGGCCATCGGCTTCGCGGTGTACCTCGACCAGCTGGAGCGGCTGGGCGAGGGCGGAGAATACGACGTGGACACGCTGCTGCTCTACGGCCCGGAGGCGGACCCGGCGGAGGTGGCGAGGCGCGCTGCGTCCCTGCTCTCCGGCGGGAAATCCGTCCGCGTGGAGCGGGAGGTCCCCCAGGGGCTGCGCTGGAAAGAGCTGGTCCGTTTTGAGGAAGGAGGGCCGGCCTGATGGAGATGATCAGCGTGGCCCTGCCCAAGGGCAGGCTGGGCGAGAAGGTCTACGCCCGGTTCAAAGCGGCCGGGTATCCCTGTCCCGCCATCGAGGAGGAGAACCGGAAGCTGATTTTTGAAAACCCCGAGGCAGGGGTCCGGTACTTCTGGGTGAAGCCGTCGGACGTGGCCATCTACGTGGAGCGGGGCGCGGCGGACCTGGGCGTGGCCGGGAAGGACATCTTGCTGGAGTACGCGCCGGACGTCTATGAGTTGGCGGACCTGGGACTGGGCAAGTGCCGGATGTGCGTGGCGGGCAAGAAGGATTTCCGGGACCGGACGGACCGGGTGCTCCGGGTGGCTACCAAGTTTCCCCGTATCGCCGGGCGGTACTACGCCTCCATGAGCCGGGACATCGACATCATCCACCTCAACGGGTCCATTGAGATTGCCCCCATCCTGGGACTCAGCGACGTGATCGTGGACATCGTGGAGACGGGGAAGACCCTGCTGGAGAACGACCTGGAGCCCAAGGCCACCATTGTTCCCATCTCCGCCCGGCTCATCGCCAACAAGGTCGGCTATAAATTCAGACATGAACAGATCGTGGAGCTCTGCCGCCGGGTAGAGGCTCTTTCAGAGAAAGGATAGCATGATGAAGATTTTAGATGCGGGAAAGGTTCCGCTGTCGGAAATCCTGGCCCGGAGTGAGGACCAGCGGGACATCTCCGGCGTGGTGGCCAACATCATCGCCGACGTGCGGCAGAATGGCGACGCGGCCCTCCGGCGGTACTCGAAGGAGTTCGACCAAGCGGAGTTGGATGCGCTGGAGGTCCCCCGGGAGCAGCTGGACCAGGCCCTGGCGGACTTGGATCCCGCGCTCCGGGCGGTGCTGGAGGAGGCGGCGGAGAACATTCGCGCCTTCCACCGGCGGCAGGTACAGCAGGGCTTTCTCATCAGTGAAAAGCCCGGCGTGGTGCTGGGGCAGAAGGTGACGCCCATTGAGAAGGTGGGCGTCTACATCCCCGGGGGCACCGCCCCCCTGCCCTCCACGGTGCTCATGGACTGCATCCCCGCCAAAATTGCCGGATGTCCGGAGATCGTCGTGGTCTCCCCGCCCACCTGCAACGGGGACATCGCCCCCATCATCCTGGCGGCGGCGCGGATCGCCGGGGTGGACCGGGTGTTCCGCTGCGGCGGGGCCCAGGCGGTAGCGGCGCTGGCCTGCGGCACGGAGAGCATCCCCCGGATGGACAAGATCGTGGGTCCCGGCAACGCCTTCGTAGCGGAGGCCAAGCGGCAGGTGTTCGGGCAGGTGGGCATCGACATGATCGCCGGTCCCAGCGACATCCTGGTCGTGGCCGACGGGAAGAGCGACGCCCGCCAGGTGGCCGCCGACCTCCTCAGTCAGGCGGAGCACGCGGGCGGCTGCGCCATCCTGGTCACCGACTCCCCCGCCCTGGCCCGGGCCGTAGAGCGGGCGATTGAAAAGCAGCTGACAGACCTGCCCACCCGGGAGACTGCACTGGCGTCCCTGGAAAAGAACGGGAAGATCATCCTCGTGAAGGACATCCCGGAGGCCATCCGTATGGCCAACGCCCTGGCCCCCGAGCACCTGGAGCTGTGTCTGGACGACCCCTTCGCCTACCTCGGTCAGGTCAGGAACGCCGGGTCCATCTTCCTGGGCCGGTCCTGCCCGGAGGCGGTGGGGGACTACTTCGGGGGAACCAACCACACCCTGCCCACCTACGGCACGGCCCGCTTCTCCAGTGCGCTGTCGGTGGAGGATTTTGTGAAGAGATCCCAGTTTGTCTATTACTCCGGCGCCGCCTTGGAGGAGGCGGCCCCTAAGATCGCCGTCTTTGCCCGTCAGGAGGGGCTGGAGGCCCATGCCCGCAGTGCGCTGTCCAGAGGCGGACAGGAAGGAGAAAACCAATGAGCAGATTTTTGAGCGCCCGGTTCGCGGACCTGGAGGCTTACGTCCCCGGGGAGCAGCCCCAGGACATGAAATATGTGAAGCTGAATACCAACGAGTCCCCCTTCCCCCCTGCCCCGGCCGTCGCGGAAGCGGTGAACCATACCGAGATCGACCATCTGAACCTCTATCCCGACCCGGAGGGAAAGGTCCTCCGGGAGAAGCTGGCCGCGCACTACGGCGTGAAGCCGGAGAACGTCTTTCTCGCCAACGGCTCCGACGAGCTGCTGAACTTCTTCTTCATGACCTTCTGCGATGGGGGCAGGCCCGTGGCCTACCCTGCCGTCAGCTACGGATTTTACCCGGTCTACGCCTGCCTCTACCAGCTCCCCCACACGGAGATCCCCCTCCGGGAGGACTTCCGCCTGGAGCCGGAGGACTACTGCGGCATAGGGAAGAACATCGTCATCGCCAACCCCAACGCCCCAACCGGCCGGATCATCGGCGTGGATGCCATTGAGCGCATCGTGAGGAGCAACCCGGACCACGTGGTCATGATCGACGAGGCGTACATCGATTTCGGCGGCGAGAGCTGCCTGCCCCTGGTGGAGAGATACGAGAACCTGCTGGTCTGCCAGACCTTCTCCAAGTTCCGCTCCCTGGCGGGGGGACGGCTGGGCTTTGCCATCGGCAGTCCCGCGCTCATCGAGGACCTGGACAAAATCAAATACTCCACGAACTCCTACAACATCAACCGTCTCACCATGGCGGCCGCCATCGCCACCATCGAGAGCAACGAGTATTATGTAAACAACAGCCGCCGGATCCAGGAAAATCGCGCCTATACCGTGGCGGCGCTGGACAAGCTGGGCTTCGAGACCCTGCCCAGCAAGGCCAACTTCATCTTCACCCGCTGCCCGGCCGTGGACGGCGGGACGCTCTACCGGAAGCTGAAGGCCCGGGGCGTACTGGTGCGGCACTGGGATAAGCCCGCCATCGCCGACTGGTGCCGGGTGACCATCGGTTCCCGGGAGCAGATGGACGTGTTCCTGGAGAAGGTCCGGGAGATTCTGAAGGAGGTGGGCGGATGCGCGTAGCGGAACTGAGCCGCACCACGGCGGAGACCGACATCCGCCTGCGGCTGGACCTGGACGGCACCGGGCTAAGTCAGATCGCCACCGGCTGCGGATTTCTGGACCACATGCTGACCCTGTTCTCCCGCCACGGGCGGTTCGACCTGTCCATCCAGTGCAAAGGGGACACCTACGTGGACGACCACCACACGGTGGAGGACATCGGGATCTGTCTGGGGGACGCCTTCGCCCAGGCGCTGGGGGACAAGCGGGGCGTGGTGCGCTACGGCTCCACACTGCTGCCCATGGACGAGGCGCTGGTCCTCACCGCCGTGGACCTCTCCGGCCGTGGGATGCTGTGCTATGACCTGCATCTTCCCACCCAGAAAGTGGGCACGTTCGATACGGAGCTGGTGGAGGAGTTCTTGATGGCCCTGGCCCGCCGCGGGGACCTGACGGTCCACGTCCGTCAGATGGCCGGGAGCAACAGCCACCACATCATCGAGGGCGCTTTCAAGAGCCTGGCCCGCTCCCTGGCGGCGGCGGTCGCCATCGACCCCCGGTTTTCCCAGGAGATCCCCTCCACCAAGGGGGTGCTGTAGCTTGATCGCAATCATTGACTACGGCGTGGGCAACCTGTTTTCCCTCAAGAGCTCCTTTGCCGCCATCGGGGCGGAGACGGTGGTCACCGGGGAAGCGGCGGTCATCCGCAGCGCAGACAAATTGATCCTCCCCGGCGTGGGGGCCTTCGGCGATGCTGCGGCGCTGCTGCGGCGGGACGGCCTGGATAAATTGGTCTGCGAGGAAGCGGCGAGCGGCAAGCCCCTCCTGGGCATCTGCCTGGGGATGCAGCTCCTGTTTGACGACAGCCTGGAGTACGGACGCCACGAGGGTCTGGGGCTGATTCCCGGGTCCGTGCGTCCCATTGCAGAGTATATCCCGGAGGGCTATAAGATCCCCCACATCGGGTGGAACGCCCTCCGCTTTCCCGCCGGGAAGCCCGTCAGCCCCCTGTTCCGGCACATCCGCGAGGGGGACTGCGTGTACTTCGTCCACTCCTTCTGCGGGGCGGAGTGCGGCGAGAGCGTCATTGCCTCAGCGGAGTACGGCGCAGAGCTGACGGCGGCGGTGGCCCGGGGCAACGTCTACGGCGTCCAGTTCCACCCGGAGAAGAGCGGGAACGTGGGGCTGAACATCCTGCGGGCCTTTTGTGAATTGTGAGGAGGACGGGACATGTTGATTTTTCCCGCGATCGATCTCAAGGACGGCCAGGTGGTCCGGCTCTATAAGGGCAGCTTCGATACCGTCCACCGGGTGGCGGACAGCCCGGTGGAGACCGCACGGACCTTCCTCTCCGCCGGAGCCCGGTATCTCCACATGGTGGACCTGGACGGGGCTAAGGACGGAACGCGCAAAAACGCCGCCATCGTGCAAGCGGTGGCGGACGTCGGATTGAACATCGAATTAGGCGGCGGCATCCGGTCCATGGCGGACCTGGAGGCGGTGTTCGCCCTGGGCGTCTGGCGGGCCGTGATCGGCTCTGCCGCCGTCTCCGACCCGGATCTTGTCCGGGAGGCCGTGCGGAAATACGGCCCCGAGCGCATCGCCGTGGGCATCGACGCCAAGGACGGTCTGGTCCGCACCGCCGGGTGGGTGGAGAACGCCGGACTAAACTATCTGGAGTTTGCAAAGCAAATGGAATCAATTGGTGTAAAGTATATCATATTTACAGACATAGACACCGATGGAATGCTCTCCGGCCCCTCCTTCGGACGGCTGGAGGCGCTGCAAAAGGCGGTCTCCTGCTCCATCACCGCTTCCGGCGGCGTGTCCTCCAATGAGGACCTGCTTGCGCTCCGTGACCGGGGCCTCTACGCCGCCATCGTGGGCAAGGCGTGGTACGCCGGACATGTGGACCTGGCCCAGGCCGTCCGGGAAGGAGGCCCGCAGTGATTACAAAGCGCATCATCCCCTGCCTGGACGTAAAGGACGGACGGGTGGTCAAGGGGGTCAACTTCCTGGGGTTGGCGGACGTCAGCTCCCCGGTGAAGCTGGCGAAGTTCTACTCCGACTGCGGCGCGGACGAGCTGGTATTCTACGACATCACCGCCTCCGCCGAGGGCCGGGCCCTGTTTACGGACATCCTCACCGAGGTGGCCTCCACGATTTTCATCCCCCTCACCGTGGGCGGGGGCATCAACTCCGTGGACGACTTCGACCGGGTGCTCAAGTGCGGCGCGGACAAGGTCAGTGTCAACTCCGGGGCCCTTCGGGACCCCTCCCTCATTCCGGCGGCGGCGAAGCGGTACGGGGACCAGTGCGTGGTCCTCAGCGTGGACGCCAAGCGGGTGGACGGCCGGTTCCGGGTGTTCGCCAAGGGCGGCCGGGAGGACACGGGCCTGGACGCCATCGAGTGGATCAAGTCCGGCGTGGCCAACGGAGCTGGAGAAATCGTTCTTAACAGCATCGACACCGACGGGGTAAAAAACGGATTTGATCTGGAAATGCTGCAAGCCGTCTGCGACGTGGTGGACGTGCCGGTGATCGCCTCCGGCGGGGCCGGGTGCGCGGAGCACTTCAAGACGCTCTTTCACACCCTGCCCAAGGTGGACGCGGGGCTTGCGGCCTCCATCTTCCACTTCGGCGAGGTCTCCATCCCGGACCTCAAGCGGGAGCTGGCGGAGGACGGCATTATTATGAGAGTATGAGGAGAAGCGATATGCTCAACATCGACGAACTGAAATTCAACAGCCACGGTCTGATTCCCGCCATTGTGGTGGATGCCCAGAGTAAGAAGGTGCTGACCCTGGCCTACATGAACCGGGAGAGCCTGGAGATCTCCATGAAGGAGGGCCGGACCTGCTTCTGGTCCCGCTCCCGGCAGGAGCTGTGGCGCAAGGGCGAGACCAGCGGCAACGTCCAGCACATCGTGGACATCACCGCCGACTGCGACCAGGACGCCCTGGTGGTCACGGTGAACAAGGAGGGTCCCGCCTGCCACCTGGGGACGGATTCCTGCTTCAACGATAGGGTGTTTGTAAATGACAACCAGCCCGCCCCCTTCTCTGTGGAGGGGCTGTACCAGCTACTCCAGGGCCGGAAGGAGGCGCTGCCGGAGGGCTCCTACACCACCTACCTGTTCCAGAAGGGGTTGGACAAGATTCTCAAGAAGGTGGGCGAGGAGTCCACCGAGGTCATCATCGCGGGCAAGGCCGAGGACAAGCCGGAGACCATCTACGAAATCGCGGATTTGATGTACCACGTCATGGTGCTGATGGTGGAAATGGGCATCACCGTAGAGGACGTCACGGCAGAGCTGTCCTCCCGGCACGTCATCGACCACAAGGTCAAGCAGGAGCGGGCTACCGGGGTGTATAGTCGAAGCAGTTGAAAATCGGTAAAGTTCGGCGGTTAAAACAGGGAGTGGACTTCGTTGTCGTCCTTGGCGGGCGTCAGCCCGCCTGCGTCCTCCGCCTCGCCACCCCCTGTTTTCCCTCGCCTCCTTTTTACCGATTCTCAACCGCATCGACTATAACCGAAAACATCAAAAGGCGGTAGACATCCCCGCCCGTTTGCGGTATACTGGATTTATACAGGTCATTTTGACCGGGCGTCCGGTGCGCACAGCGCTCCCCCCAGTCCCACACCCGTGCGGAGGCCCAGCAGAAAGGCGTGGACGGCGTAAAACTCCAGCGTCCGGTTGTACTCCTTTTTCAATTTGTCATCCAGCACCCCGTCCAATACAGACAGGGGCGTTTCATAACCTGTCGTATCCTGCGTCTTGAGCTGGGGCCAGATGTAGTTGGCGTAGAGCCATTTCATAAAATCGGTCATGGAATTGTTCCTTTCTTTTCGGATAGCATAAAACTTGGTGCGTGTAACTGTATTATAGCGCATAATCTTTGGTGCGTCAAGGGGTTATTATGAATTTCAAGGATTTTTTCAAAAGCAGGCTGCGTGAGCTGCGGCTTGAGCGCAGCGAAACGCAGCAGCAGGTTGCCAAAGACCTGGGGATTCCATCACAGCACTATCAGAAATTTGAATATGGCGCTGTTCTGCCCAGTCTGGAAAACTTCATCGCCCTGGCGGACCATTTTCAGGTATCCCTGGACTACCTGGCGGGTCGCTCTGAGGATCGAAAACCATGAGAACGGAACCAGCTTATGCAAAACTGAATTTAACCCTGGACATCCTGGGCAAGCGCCCGGACGGATACCACGATCTGCGGATGGTCATGCAGTCCATCGACCTGGCGGATCAGGTGACCCTCTCCCCCCGGGAAGAGCCCGGGATCGGGGTGACGGCGGACCTTCCCTACCTGCCCAGGGATGGGGGGAACATCGCCGCCAAGGCGGCGGCGGCGTTTTTTGCGCAGTCCGGCGTGCCCCCCGTGGGGCTGACGATTGCCATCCGGAAGATGATCCCCGTGTGCGCCGGGATGGCCGGGGGCAGCAGCGACGGCGCGGCGGTGCTGCGGGTCCTGCGGGATCTGTACGCCCCGGAGATGCCCATGGAGCAGCTGGAGGAGATCGGCGCACTGATCGGCAGCGACGTCCCCTATTGCGTCCGGGGTGGCACGGCGCTGGCGGAGGGCCGGGGCGAGCACCTGACGGCTCTGCCGCCGCTTCCCCCCTGCTCTCTGGTGGTGTGCAAGCCCGCCTGCTCGATCTCCACGCCGGAACTGTTCTCCCTCGTCCGGATGAAAAAGCTGCGGTGCCACCCGGACACGGCGGGGATGCTGCGGGCCCTGGAGGACCAGGACCTGGAGCGGATTGCCCGGCGGATCTACAACGTATTTGAGGACGTGCTCCCCCGGCGGTATGCGGAGGTGTTCTCCATCAAGAGCGAGCTGCTGGGCATGGGCGCCATGGCGGCCTCCATGACCGGCAGCGGCCCCACTGTATTCGGCGTCTTCCGGGACCGGGAGAGCGCCGCCCGGGCGGCGGAGAGCCTGTCGGGGCAGTATGCGGCGGTCCACCTGTGCCGCCCCATATAGTCGAAGCAGTTGAAAATCGGTAAAGTTCGGCGGTCAGAACAGGGTGTGGACTTGGTTGTCGTCTTTGGCGGGCGTCAGCCCGCCCGCGTCCTTCGCCTCGCCACACCTTGTTTTTCCTCGCCTCCTTTTTACCGATTCTCAACCGCATCGACTATAAATTTTTCCCCGGGGATGAATAAAGAAAAAATTTCCTGTCCATACTGGAAGTGAACCTTCCACCTATGAACAGGAAATTTTCTTATGAAACTAAAACATAAACTTGCTATTTCCATCGCGGCGGGCCTGTTGGCCATGCTGCTCTCCAGCTCCCCCATGTGGTGGGGCGTCCTATTCTCCCCCATTGCCCAGCCCCTGACCACCGCCTCGCTTACGGAGGACGCAGGCGGCGTCCGCTGGGAATCGGACGGTATCGTCCTGCGGTTCAAAACCTTGGATCTTCTCTTTTCCTTCCTCCATCTTTCATAGCACGAGAAAAGCTGGCGTTTCGCCGGCTTTTCTCATATAGTCGCTGCGGTTGAGATTCGGTACGACTCTATATACATAATAATCAGAATACGCCCCTCTGCTTGCGCTGGATGGCGAAAATGTTCTGAGTGATCTTCTCCTGGTCGGCCTCGGTCACCTCCAGGAACCGGCAGCCATACTTATACTGGGAATCCCCCTTGTCAATAATCCGCAGCACCTGACAGAACATGGCGGAAATATCCCTGTCCTCCAGCAGCTTGACCTTCAGGAGGAACTTGTCGCCCTCCCGGTAGGAGCTCTCCGAGCTGATGCACGCGCCCCCTACGCTGATATTCAGCAGCCGACAGGGCTTCTCCCCCGCGCCAAAGCCGCCAAAGGTCGTGACCGTGGCCGGGAGGTCCGTGCTCAGGCGGAAAAAGGCGCGGTCATTGCTGATCTGGACGACCACCAGGTCCTCCACGCTCCATTTATGCTGCTCCCTCGGCGTGATGCGGCCCTCCATGTAAATCGCCTTCTTCTCCCAGTCGTGGTAGCCGCGAATCCGCACCGCCAGCGGCTCCTCCGTCTCCGGGATGTCGTCCGCCTCGGAATACTGGTGCAGCTCCGCCCGGCCGTGGTGCGGACCAATCAGCTTCGCCACAAACAGAAGCCTCCCGTCGTGGGTCGTCACCTCCACCCGCATTCCGGAGTATATCTCCAGCTCATCCTCTTTCGCAGGCTCCCCCGCTCCCTTATTCTGTTTTTTGAGAAAATCAAATAATCCCACTGCGCTACCTCCCGGGTCCTCCGACACAGGACGGGCCCATTTTATTCTTAACGCTATTATATGGCAAAGTCCCGGTAATGGCAAGCTTTATTTTGCGCCCCCCTGCAAAAGCGGGGCGCCCTTTTACGGTCCGCCGGAGGCAGCTGAGATGCGAAAAACATCCACTGGGGAAAAATCCCTTGCCATCCTCGGGGGATTTGTTACAATGGGCACCAGAAGGAGGGTGTGACATGAAAATCACGCTGAACCAGAATCCGTCCTTCCCCGAGACGGAGGTCATCATCAACTGTCCCCAGGCGGACGAGGACATCCTGCGTCTGGTGGCCATGCTGCGCATCCACCAGAGAAAGTTGGTGGGCGAGCGCAACGGAGAGCAGCACCTGTTGGATGTGAAGGAGATTCTCTACATTGATACGGCGGACAAAAAGACCTTCCTCTATACCGGGAGCGCCGTCTATGAATCGGCACTGCGGCTCTACGAGCTGGAGGATTCCCTGCGGGAGCTGGATTTCCTGCGGGCGGGCCGGTCCACCATAGTCAACTTCCGGCGGATCAAATCCATCCGCCCGGAGCTTGGCGGGCGGATGCTGGTGACCATGGACAACGGGGAGCAGGTGTACGTATCCCGCCAGTACGCCGGAGAGATGAAGGAGAAGCTGCGGGAGCTGGAAAGGAGTTTTCTGAAATGAAGAGGTTTTTCAAGGGCATCATGGAGTGGAAGGCATCTGTGTGCGTCCTGTACACTGCGGCTATGTTTATCTACCTGGTTTTCTGCACGGTGTTTCACAACGAGGAGATCTCGCTTACGATGCTGTGGACCCTGTTCATTGTGAGCGTAGTAGCCACGTTGATCCAGGGGATTTGTTTCTCCAACTGGATCTTCAAAAAACTGCGCTACACCTGGCGGAGCGTCCTGTTCGTGGTCCTGTTCCTGCCCACGCTGACCTTCTTTGCCTGGAAGGCGGAGTGGTTCCCCATGGAGCAAGCGGGGGCCTGGGCCATGTTCATCGGGATGTTTTTCCTGACCTTCATCATCATGACCATCGGGTTCGACATCTATTTCCGCGTCACGGGCAGGAAGTACGACGGGATGCTGGGCCAGTACCGGAAGGAGAAGGAGGAAAAGGGGGAATAAAGAAAATCCGGCCCCGGAGGCGGACTGTAGACAGTCCGGCCTCCGGGGCCTTTGTGCTGCTTTTTCTCGGGTTTTGGGTTATGCGGCCTGGTCCGCAAGGGCGGCTTCCAGCTCACCGTAGAAGACGGTCAGACGCTCGCCAAGGTCCATGACGATCATGTCGTCCTCTCCCTCGACGGTGACGGTGAGGTCGGCGCC
This sequence comes from uncultured Oscillospiraceae bacterium, assembly GCA_910588045.1. GTDB lineage: Bacteria > Bacillota > Clostridia > Oscillospirales > Oscillospiraceae > Pelethomonas. The sequence goes on from CAJUPS010000001.1 coordinate 196,110, forward strand.
CTTGTACTCCACAAAGTTCTCCAGAACCTCGCGCAGCAGGGCGACGGTCACGATCTCGTCGGGGTCGAGGGGGTCGTCCTCGGTGTCGATGACCAGAGCTTCGGCAAGGCCCCAGTAGATGGCCTGGGCATAGTCGTGGTCGATCCACTGGAAGTCCTCGGGGAGTTCCACATCCTCGACGCCCTCGTACTGGCGCAGAGCCTCCAGCAGCTCGGCAGTGGAGATCAGGCCAGCCAGAGGGGTTTCCTCGTCTTCGATGGTGGTAGTAGCGGCATCAGGAGTGAAGTCAGCGCCGTCCATCACGCCACCGAAGTCAGGTTCGGAGGGATTCTCCTCACCACCGGGGACATCGGGAGCGGGAATGGCGCTGAACGGAATGATCAATTCGATCTCATATACATTCCAGATATTTGGTTCCGTATCCTGCTTCCCGGCCTCAATGCGCTTGCCGTTTCCATCCAGGATCGCCTCGACAGGGTTTCCTTCCCTGTCAGTGATGGTCAGACTATTTTCTTCGTCAAGAAAAACAGTGAAACCATTGTTAGAGAAGTAAATTCCCTGTTCAATGATGGTATTACCGGGCATGGTAGTTTCAGTGAAGTTGACTTTCCCGCCCCAAGAGTTGGAAAGCTCGTAACCGGAGTTCTCGTCTTCACTTTCATTCTCTATGGTGCAGTTTGTAATATTAAATTCGCCATCCGTCAGCCGTAAAGTATTTCCTACATTGCTGCCCGCCTTGTTATTACGCATAATGGTATTGCTAATGTTCACCGGCTGGACAATATCACCGCTGATGCGAATTGCGCCGCCCATTGCACCAGCTCCTGTAGCCTTATTCCCATCCAAAATGACACCATCAATCGTAACGGTATTTTTCTCCCCCATGAGCGAGGAAATCCCGCCGCCATGGCCCTTTGATTCATTTTCGGAGATAATAATCTCTTTCCCCTCATCTGCTGACAGATAGATGTTTCCGAGCCAAGCGCTTATTCCGCCCCCGCCATCTTTGGCCGTATTGTGGGTAATGCTCCCGCCAGTCATATTAAATGTGGCATCCGTCTGAACACCTACACCGCCACCAAGGCCAGTGTTTCCGGTAATTTCTCCACCATTCATGGTAAATTGGGCATTGTTGGACACCCGTACACCACCGGCTCCATTAGTAGATTTATTTCCGGAAATCTCACCGCCTTCCATGGTGAAGCTGCTGTTGGCACCATTTACTGCGACACCACTCTGCATGTTCTGGGTGATCTCGCCACCCGTCATTATGAAGTCGCCCTCTTTGACGGTAACGCCAGTACCGCCGTAGCTGCTGAATCCTGTGATGGTCCCGCTCTCCATGGTGAAGCTGGCGCCCTCATCGACAACCACGCCGTTAGCCGTGCCATTGCCTCCGGAAATTGCACCGCCGCCCGTCGTATCTTTTAGGGTCAATGAGGTATCCTCGCCCTTTACAGTAAGGGTGGCCGTACCCTTCCAGTTCTCTCCGAGAATCGTTTGACCGTTCAGATCAAGCGTAATATCTTTGTTGTCGGAAATCGTAGCAGAGTTATTCGTATCACCCTTTTGATAGCTAACACTCTCATTGAGCTGAACATTGCGGGTGCCGTTATCCTCCCAGGCTTCAATAGCATAGTTGGACGAGTCTGCAATTTGATCGCCATAGCCATAGCGACCACCGCCGAGGTCATATCCGCCGTTGCCATCAATGGCATCCTGCAACTGGCTAAAGCTCGCCGCAAAGGCGGTGGTAGACAGTAGCGACATTGCCATTACAAGGGCCAGAACCCGAGAAAAAATGCGTTTTTTCATAGTTTGTATCCTTTCTTTGCATTATTCG
>CAJUPS010000002.1 GCA_910588045.1 uncultured Oscillospiraceae bacterium
TACTGTCAGCTGACCCACACAAGAAAGGAGACAACAACGTGGATCAGCAGAAAATTACGATTTTGTACTGCCGTTTGAGCAACGAGGATTTGGTGGATGGGGAGTCAAACTCGATTGCAAATCAGAGAAGCATCCTCAGCAGCTACGCCGCTTCCCACGGCTTCACGAATACCAAGGTGCTGGTAGATGACGGGTACACCGGGACGAACTTCAATCGCCCCGGTGTCCAGGAGGGACTTGCCTTGGTGGAGCAGGGCTTGGTCGGCACGTGGATCGTTAAGGACATGAGCAGATTTGGCAGAGACTATTTGCAGGTCGGCAGGTTTACGGAAATCGTCTTCCCCAGCTACGATGTGCGCTTCATCGCCGTGAATGACGCGGTGGACAGTGCCAAGGAAGATAACGATTTTACCGTAATTCGCAATGTTTTTAATGATTTTTATGCCAAAGATACCAGCAAAAAGGTTCGCGCCGTTATGAAAGCCAAGGGGACCAGCGGCAAGCACTTGGGCGGTCCGCCCTACGGCTACCGCGCCGACCCGCAGGACAAAAACCACTGGATATTGGATGAGGATGCCGCGCCGGTGGTCAAGCGCATTTTTGACCTGACCATTGCCGGAGTAGGCCCGTCCCGGATTGCCCGTATCTTGGAGGCAGACGAGGTGTTGACGGTCAAGGCCCTCTATGCCCAGCGGAAAGGAAAGCCCCTGCCGGAATGCCCCTGCCACTGGATTGAGCAGTCCGTGGTCAACATCCTGGAACGGATGGAGTACACCGGTTGCACCTGTAATTTCAAAACCCACTCCAAGTCCTACAAGCTCAAGAAGCGTATTCCCAACGCCCTGGAGGATATGTTTATCCTGCCGGATACCCAAGAGGCCATTGTGCCGAAAGAACAGTGGGACAGAGTGCAGGAGCTTCGCCAGCACAAGCGCCGCATGACCAAGGCGGAGCGGCAGGGGCTGTTCTCCGGTTTGGTGGTCTGCGCCGACTGCGGCAGCAAGCTCCACTTCGCCACCTGTAAGAACTTTGAGGGTAGACAGGATCACTATGTCTGTGCCAAGTACAAAAGCGGGCGGGGAATCTGTTCGGCGCACTATATCCGGGAGGACGTTCTGCGGGATGTGGTTCTGGAGCGTATCCGTGCCGTGACAGAGTATATCCGGGCCGATGTGGAGGGCTTTCAAGAGGAATGGCTGATGTGCCGGAGGGAGGAACAAGAGAAGTCCATCCGGGAGGACAAGCGGCGGCTGGAGAAAGCAAAGAAGCGACTGGCGGACATCGACAAGCTCATCACCCGTATTTACGAGGACATGGTACTCGGCTCTCTGAGCCAGGAGCGATACCTGAAGATGCTGGAGGGCTATGAGACGGAGCAGGCTGCGCTCAACAACGAGGTCATCGGTCTTGAGGACTGGGTTGCGACCCGTGAGGAAATGGAGGACAATGTTGACCAGTTCCTCGCCCTGCTGGAAAAGTATGTGGACATCCCGGAGCTGACGCCGGCCATCGTGAACGAGTTTATCAAGCAGATCATCGTCTATGCCCCGGACAAGTCCAGCGGCAAGCGGACGCAGAAGGTCAAAATCGTTTTCAACTTCCTGGAGGAAGTAGAAGTACCGGAAATCAGCGAACCTGTAATTACGCAAACCACCTATGGACGCAGAAAGACGGCGTGACACTCGGTCACGCCGCCCTCTGCGGTAAATAGTTACTTGTCACTATTAAGCCTTGCGATACGAGGATTTGAGAAGCTTTGAGACGAAAGGGGTGATGGCGTGTACCTAAAAGCGCTGGAAATACAGGGTTTCAAGTCCTTCCCGGATAAAACCGTTTTGAATTTTGGAGAGAGCATCACCGCTATCGTGGGACCCAATGGATCTGGGAAATCGAATATTTCCGACGCGATCTGCTGGGTAATGGGGGAGCAGTCCGCCCGGAGTCTCCGGGGGGACAAGATGGAGGACGTCATTTTCGGCGGCACGGAGAAGCGGGGGCCCGTGGGCTTCGCCCAGGTGACGCTTGTGCTGGACAACAGTGCCGGGATGTTCCCCTCCATCGAGAGCAGCGAGGTCATGGTCACCCGGCGCTACTACCGCAGCGGGGAGAGCGAATACTATATCAACAAGCAGTCCGTCCGCCTCAAGGACGTCAACGAACTGTTCATGGACACCGGCCTGGGCCGGGAGGGCTATGCGATTGTAGGCCAGGGGAGAATCGACGAGATCCTCTCCGCACGCAGCGCGGACCGGCGGGAGATCTTCGAGGAGGCCGCTGGGATCTCCAAGTTCCGGCACCGCAAGGAGGAGTCGGAGCGCCGCCTCCAGCGCACCCAGGAAAATCTGGTACGGATCAACGACAAGATCAGCGAGCTGGAATTGCAGGTGGAGCCCCTGCGGGAGCAGGCGGAAACGGCCCGGCGCTTCCTGCTGCTGCGGGATGAACAGCGCACGTTGGAGATCTCGCTGTGGATGGAGCAGCTGGAAAATTTGCGCACCACCCGGAATCGTCTTCAGACGGAGTACGCCGCCGCCAAGGAGCGGCAGGCCGATGCCCAGGCCCGGCAGGACGCGCTTTACGAGGAAAACGACCGCTTTTCCTTACAGATGCAGGAGAACGATACCCGGCAGGAAAAAATCCGGCAGGAGGGCGAGGCCCTGACCGTTTGCGCCAGGGACCAGGAGGCGGCCGCCGAGATTTTGAGGACCAACATCCATCACCGGCGGGACTCCATTGCCGAGCTGGAGAAGGAGCTGGAGCGTCAGGACAGCCGCAGCCGGGACGCCCAGGAGGAGATCGACGCGCAGAACCGCCGTCTGGAGGCGCTGGACGGGGAGATCGGGTCCCTGGAGCAGGCGCTGGACGCGCTGATGGAAAAGGTACGCGCTGCGGCCGAGAGCGCCGGGGAGGCGGACAGTGCCATCAGCGCGCTCCAGGCGGGGGAGGCGCTGGCGACGGATGCCGCCGCCAGAGGCCGGGAGCACCTGGCCGCCCTGGACGCGGCGCTGGAGCAGATGACGAACCGACAGGAGGCCGTCCGGCAGGAGCTGGAGGGCGTCCGGGGCCAACAGGAGAGCACCCGGAAGGAGGCAAGGGCCGCCCGCCGGGCGCTGGAGGACGCCCAGGAGGACGCCCAGGCGGCCGCCAATGTCATCCAGGGCCACGCCCTCCGCATGGAGGGCCGGGAGAAGCGGGACAAGGACGCCGAGGACGCCCGGATCAAGCTGACCATGGAGCAGAACAACTTGGACTCCCGCATCCGGATGCTCACGGAGATGGAGAAGGAGTACGAGGGCTTCAGCAAGGCCGTTCGGCTGGTGATGCAGGCCGCGGAGCGCGGCGCCCTCCGGGGGATCCACGGACCGGTGGCCGGGCTGATGAAGGCGGAAGGGAAGTACGCCGTGGCGCTGGAGATCGCCCTGGGAGCCGGGATGCAGAACATCGTCGTGGACCGGGAGGAGGACGCCAAGGGGGCCATCCAGTTCCTCAAACAGCGGGACGGGGGCCGGGCCACCTTCCTGCCGCTGACCGCCATCCGGGAGGAGGAACTCCGGGAGCGGGGGGTGGAGGGCGAGCCGGGCTTCGTCGGCATCGCCTCCCGGCTGATCCGGTACGACGGACGGTATGACAACATTTTCAAAAATCTGTTGGGCCGCACGGTGGTCATGGAGGACCTGGACAGCGGCATTGCTGCGGCAAGGAAATATCAGAACCGCTTCCGCATCGTCACCCTGGACGGCCAGCTCATCAACCGGGGCGGGTCCATGACCGGCGGCAGCGTTTCCAAGAGCGCAGGCGTCCTCTCCCGGGCCAACGAGCTGGAGGCGCTCAGGAAGCGGCAGACCGTCCTATCGGAGCAGCTGGCCGCCGCCCAGAGGGAGAAGGAGGAGGCAGGCCGGGAGCTGGCCGCCGCCAGATACGAGCTCCAGGTGGCCGAGAGCCAGCGGCGCGCCGCCGAGGATACGGTACTCAAGCGCCAGGGCGAGGTCCGGCAGTACGAGGCGCTGCTGGATGGCTTCCGCGCCAGCGGGGAGAGCCTGGAGGGCGAACAGGAGGCCCTGGGCCAGCGCCTGAAGGATAACGAGGAGCAGCGAGAGGCGGTCCGGGCGGAGATCGACGCCAAAGAGAGCGAGGCCGCGTCCTTGCGGCGGAGCGCCCAGGAGAAGGTGGCCGGTCAGACGGACCTCCAGGCGTACTCCAACCGCCTGAGCGCCGAGATGGCGGAGCGGAAGGAGCGCCTGGCCGGTCTCCGCGCCCAGCGGGACGCCGGGGCGGAGGCCCTGGAGCGGATGGAGCAGAGCCGTCGGGACCTGGCGGGAGACCGGGCGCAGCGCACAGAGCGCATCCGGGAATACCAGGCCGCCATCGACGCCGACGAGGCGGAGATGGCGCAAAAAACGGAGAGCGCCGCCTCCCTGCGCATCCAGGCCCAGGAGCGGCAGCAGGCCCTCAAGGCCCTGCAAGAGGCCCGGCTGTGCCTGGAGCAGGAGCGGACCGCCATGGGACAGCGGCTGAAGGAGAGCAACGACGAGCTGCTCGCAGCGGAGCGGGAGGCCAACCGCCTGGAGCAGAAGCTGAACACCGACGGCATGGAGGAGAAGCAGATCCTGGACAAGCTGTGGGAGAACTACGAGCTGAGCCACTCCGCCGCTATGGAGCAGCGCGTGGAGCTGGAGAGCGCCGCCAAGGCGTCCCGCCGGGTCAATGAGATCAAGCGGGAAATTAACAGTTTAGGCGCGGTGAACATCGGGGCCATCGACGAGTTCCACCGGGTCAACGACCGCTACACCTACCTCACCGGTCAGCGGGACGACGTGGAGCAGGCCAGGGGAGAGCTGGAGGGCATTATCGCGGCCATCACCAGGGAGATGACGGCCATCTTTGCCCAGCAGTTCGCACTTATTGCCTCCTCCTTCCAGGAGACCTATTTGCAGCTCTTCGGCGGCGGACAGGCCACGCTGGAGCTGGAGGACCAGGGGGACATCCTCAACTGCGGCATCGAGATCAAGGTGCAGCCCCCGGGTAAGACCTTGAAGACGCTCTCCCTCCTCTCCGGCGGGGAGAAGGCGTTTGTGGCGATCGCGCTGTATTTCGCCATTTTGAAGGTACATCCCACGCCGTTTTTCGTCATGGACGAGGTGGAGGCGGCCCTGGACGAGGTCAATGTGGTCCGCGTGGCGAAGTACATGCGGTCCATCTCCGATCAGACCCAGTTTATCGTGATCACCCACCGCCGGGGCACCATGGAGGAGGCGGACATCCTCTACGGCGTCACCATGCAGGAGAAGGGCGTCAGCAAGATGTTGGCGATTAACATGAATGATATGGCGGAAGAATTGAATATTAAATAGGCGGCGGGGCGCCGCTTTTTGATAGAATTACTTTTACCGCGCCTGACGCGGTAAAGAAAGGAACTGCAATGGGCTTTTGGGAAAAACTGAAGAAGATCTACATGGGGGACGTGTTCGGCTCTGCCATCAGCGAGGCCGATGAGGCGTTCTTCGACGACGTGGAGGAGATGCTGATCCTGGCCGACGTGGGGATGGAGACCTCCGTCGAGGCGGTGAAGGAACTCCGGCAGCGGATGATCGAGGACAAGATCTCCGGCCAGGAGCCGGTGAAGGCGTGCCTGCGGGAAATCCTGGCGGAGAAACTGAGCGTGGGGGACCCGGCGCTGAATCTGTCCACCAGGCCCTCCGTGGTGCTGGTGGTGGGGGTCAACGGCGTGGGCAAGACCACGTCCATCGGCAAGCTGGCCAACTCCCTGCGCCAGCAGGGGAAGCGGGTGCTCCTCTGCGCCGGGGACACCTTCCGGGCCGCCGCCGCCGACCAGCTGGAGATCTGGGCCAACCGCTCCCGGTGCGAGATCGTCCGGCAGAAGGAGGGCGCGGACCCCGGCGCGGTGCTGTTCGACGCCTTGCAGGCCGCCAAGGCCCGGGGCGTGGACGTGGTCATCTGCGACACCGCCGGGCGGCTCCACAACAAGGCCAACCTCATGGCAGAGCTGGCCAAGCTGCGCAAGATCATCGACCGGGAGCTGCCGGAGGCGGCGCTGGAGATCCTGCTGGTGTTGGACGCCACCACCGGACAGAACGGGCTTATCCAGGCCAAGCAGTTCAAGGAGATCTCCGGCTGCACGGGCATCGTGCTCACCAAGCTGGACGGCACCGCCAAGGGCGGCATCGTGGTTGCCATCGCCCAGGAATTACAGGTGCCCGTGAAGCTGGTGGGCCTGGGAGAGGGGATCAACGATATGCAGCCCTTTGACGCGAAGGAATATGTGGAGGCGCTGATATGACGGATAAGCAGTTTTCCGTCCTGCGAGAGGCCATCACCGGCGCGGCGCTCTTTATTGGCGGCGCGGTCCTGTTTCTTGAGAGCGAGAGTTTTGGCGTGCTCTCTATGATCGCCGGAGGCGTCTTCCTGTTAAAGGACTATTTGATAGCGATATACAGGCCGGACGGCCAAGCCAGTGGAAAAACAGGGGAAAAAGAGGAGCAGGCAAATGATACGCATTGACGGCAGAAAAGAGAACGAACTTCGCCCGGTCAAAATGACCACCGGTTTCGTGGACTTCGCCGAGGGCAGCGTCCTCATCGAGTGCGGCAAAACCAAGGTCCTCTGCTGCGCCAGCGTGGAGGACCGGGCCCCCAGCCACGTGCCCGAGGGCACGGGATGGGTGACGGCGGAATACTCCATGCTCCCCCGGGCCAACCGGGAGCGGTCCCGCCGGGACGTGAGCAAGCTGAAGCTCAGCCCCAGGAGCGCGGAGATTCAACGGCTCATCGGCCGCAGCCTCCGGGCGGCGGTGGACCTGGCGGCGCTGGGCGAGCGGACCATCACCATCGACTGCGACGTGCTCCAGGGCGACGGCGGGACCCGGACCGCCTCCGTCACCGGCGGGTTTGTGGCGCTGGCGCTGGCCTGCCGCAAGCTGGCGGACGATGGCGTGATCGAGAAAAATCCTATCAAGAATTATGTCGCCGCCGTCTCCGCGGGGATCGTGGAGGACGCTCCCCTGCTGGACCTCTGCTACGAGGAGGACAGCGGGGCCATGGTGGACCTCAACTGCGTGATGAACGACCGGGGCGAGCTCATCGAGCTCCAGGGCACCGGCGAGGGCCGGGGCTTCACCCTGGCCGAGCAGCGGGCGCTGGTGGACCTCTGCGCAGGCGGCATCCGGCAGCTGCTGGAAAAACAGAAAGAAATATTGGGAGGCTGAAAACGACATGAAATTTGTCCTTGCGTCACAGAATAAGCACAAGCTTGTCGAAATGCAGTCCATCCTCTCCGCCCACGGCGTGGAGGTGGCGCTGGAATCTGACATCGGGCTCCACGTGGACGTGGAGGAAACCGGAGAGACCTTCGCGGAGAACGCCATGCTCAAGGCGAGGGCGGTGATGGAGGCCAGCGGCCTGCCCGCCATCGCCGACGACTCCGGCGTGTGCGTGGACGCCCTGAACGGCGCGCCGGGGGTGTACTCCGCCCGCTACGGCGGACCGGAGCTGGACGACGCGGCCCGGTACCGGCTGCTGCTGGAGAATATGCGTGGGGCGAAGACCCGCACCGCCCACTTTACCAGCGCCATTGCCTGCGTCTTCCCCAACGGGGATACCATCGAGGCCGAGGGCATCTGCCCCGGCTCCATCGCCTTCGCCCCCCAGGGGGACGGCGGGTTCGGGTACGATCCGGTGTTCTTCCTTCCGGAGCTGCGGAAGACCTACGCCCAGCTGACACCGGAGGAGAAGGCGGCCGTGAGCCACCGGGGAAAGGCCCTGGAGGTTTTTGACGGAAAATTACGGGAATATTTGAAGGGGAATACGGCATGGAACTGACCAGTAAGCAGCGCGCCCAGCTGCGCGGCATCGCCAACACCATCGACACCATCGTCCACATCGGCAAGGACGGCATCAACGACAACCTTGTCAAGCAGGCCAACGACGCCCTGGAGGCCCGGGAGATCATCAAGTGCAAGGTCCTGGAGAACTCCATGCTGACCGCACGGGAGGCCAGCGAGGCGCTGGCGAAGGCGACCCGCAGCGAGAGCGTCCAGGTGATCGGCACCAAGTTTGTCCTCTACCGCCGACACTACGACAAGAGCAAGCGGAAAATCGAGCTGGTGCGGGATAAAAAACCGAGGCAAAACAGTTGACAGCGGCCTTCGGCTGTGCTACCGTATTTCCGCATGGACTGATCATGTCCCTCCCGGGGGAAAAGGGGGCTTATTGTGAAGATTGGAGTTTATGGCGGGACCTTTAATCCCATCCATCTGGGGCACCTGGAGGCTGCCCGCTTTGCGATAGAGTATCTGCATTTGGACCGGCTGTACCTGATCCCCGCCGGTATCCCGCCCCATAAGCAGCTGGCCGGGGATACCCCTGCGCCGGAGCAGCGCCTGGAGATGGTCCGCCTGGCATCCGACGCCATCGGACCCGCCGCGCAGGCGGACGACCTGGAGCTGCGGAGGGAGGGGAGGAGCTATACCCTGGACACCCTGCGGCTGCTGAAGAACCGGCACCCGAAGGACCGGCTGTATCTTCTGATGGGGACGGATATGTTTCTTACCTTCCACCTCTGGCGGGACCCGCAGGAGATCGTGAAGCTCTGTACGCTCTGCGCCTTTGGACGCAGTGAGAAGGACAGCGAGGAGCTGTTTTCCGTGCAGCGGGCCTATCTGGCCGAGACGCTGGGGGCGGATGTGGTGACGCTGTCCCTGCCCCATATTGTGGACATCTCCTCCACGCAGCTGCGCGGTATGCTGGCGGAGGGGCAGGGCAGGGAGTATCTGGAGCCCGCCGTGTACGGCTATATCCTGCGGGAAGGGCTGTACGGGGTAACGCGGGATCTGAAGGACCTCTCCCTGGAGGAGCTGCGTTTTGCCTCCATCAGTATGCTGCGGCACAAGCGGGTCCCCCACGTGCTGGGGACCGAGGAGACGGCGGCGCGTCTGGCGCTGCGCTGGGGGGAGGACGAGGAGACCGCCCGCCGGGCGGCGCTGCTCCACGACTGTACCAAAAAACTGGACGGGGAACAACATCGGGAGATTTTCCGTCAATACAATGTATCGCTGGACCCGGAGGAGTGGAGGGAGGAGAAGCTCTACCACGCCATCTCCGGCGCGGCGGTGGCAAAGCACGTGTTCGGCGTATCGCCGGAGATCGAGCGCGCCATCCGCTGGCATACCACCGGCAAGGCGGATATGACCACGTTGGAGAAGATTCTGTATCTGGCGGATTACATCGAGCCGACCCGTGATTTCTGCGATCTGACGGAGCTGCGGGACCTGGCCTTCCGGGACCTGGATGCGGCCATGCTTCTGGGCCTGGAGATGTCCATACAAAGTCTGGAAAAAAGAGGAGTTGCGGTCAACTCCTTCAGTGTGCGTGCGAGGGAATATCTGAAAGGAAAGCAACCATGAAAAAAGGCAAGCACGAGGCCGCCGGGAGCGCGGGCGGCTGGCAGCGAGGCGGGGACCCCTTTTCGGAGGAGCGCCCGCTCCAAACGAAAAAGAGAGCCCCCGAGAAGAAGAGCGGCCGGACCGGCGGCTGGAAGAGCTGGAGCAAGGGGAAGAAGGGCGGCGTGATTGCGCTGTGCTGCGTGTCCGCTCTGGTCCTGCTGGCGGCGGGGTGGTGGGTGATGTTCGTCCGGGCCCCGGATGTCAGCGAGAACGACCGCCCCGGCGTGACCAACAATACTCCCAACAAGACGCAGACCGGACAGGATCCGGCGCAGGATGTGGACCTGGATGGCGACGGGGAACCGGACGTGGTCTCCGGCCGGAAGGAGGACGTGTTCACCTTCCTCCTGCTGGGGAAGGATACCGGCGGCGGCGGAAATACGGACACCATGATCCTGGTGACCTATGACGTGCCCAACGGGACCGTGGACTGCGTCAATATCCCCCGGGACACCATGATCAACGTGTCCTGGAAGATCAAGAAGATCAACGCGGTCTTTGCCTCCTCCAGGGGCATCGAAGGGCTGAAGGAGGAGATGGGCTATCTCACCGGCATCGTCCCGGACTTCTACGTGGCGGTGGAGTGGGAAGCCATCGGCGAGATCGTGGACGCCCTGGGGGGCGTGGAATTTGACGTGCCCTACAATATGGACTACGACGACCCCTACCAGGACCTGTATATCCACCAGAAGAAGGGCCTGCGGAAACTCAGCGGCGACGACGCCATGCAGGTCATCCGCTGGCGGAAGAACAACGGAAAGAAAAATGAGATCGGCGACACCGGGCGGCAGAAGATCCAGCAGGACTTTTTGAAAGCGGTTGCCAAGCAGTGCCTCCAGATCGGCAACTGGACAAAGATCAGCGATTTTGCGAAGATCTTCTTTAATAATGTGGAGACGGACCTGCCCCTGAACAACCTCCTCTGGTTTGCCCAGAAGGCTATGGGCGTGAATATGGACAACGTCAACTTCTACTCCCTGCCGGGGGACGACCAGGGCTGGTACTACACCCCCAGCATCAATGAGAACCTGGCCTACTTCTTCGCCGACGCGGCGGGGATCGTGGAGCTGATGAACGAGCACTTCAACCCCTACACCCGGGACATCACGGAGAGCGACCTCCAGATCATCTACAAGACCAAGAATGCGTCTCTGGCCATGACCAACGGCGAGCTGGCGGACCCCAAGATGGCCCAGCCCTCGGTGAAGCCCAAGAGCACCTCCAAGCCCAGCGAGGAGAAAGATGACGAGCCGTCCCTGCCGGATGATGGCGATACGTCCGTGGACCCCGGAACCACCAATCCGGGCGGCACAACCGACCCCGGTACGTCTACCGATCCCGGGACGAGTACCGACCCCGGTACGTCCACCGACCCTGGAACGAGTACCGATCCTGGGACCACCACTGACCCCGGGACGAATCCCGATCCCGGGACGAGTACCGACCCCGGTACGTCCACCGACCCTGGAACGAGTACCGATCCTGGGACCACCACTGACCCCGGGACGAATCCCGATCCCGGCACGACGGACCCCGGAGCCACAACGCCGGAACCGACGCCTGATCCCGCGCCCGACCCGGCGCCTCAGCCGGAACCGGAACCCCAGCCTGAACCGGAGCTGCCCCCTGAGCCGGAGCTTCCTCCGGAATAAACCTGGAAAGGACAGATAGAACACCATATGAGAGGCAAAAGAGAAATGGGGAAGAAGAACGCGACCCCTGTTAAATCGACAGGCGATCCTTTTGCGGAGGAGGAACAAAAATCGAATCTGAAAGCCCGGTGGAGCGCCTACTGGGACTCCGGCAAGGGGAAAATTCTGGTGACGGTGCTGGGATGCCTGGCGGTGTTCGCCATTGTGGTGACCGTGGTGCTGAAGACGTGGATCAAGCCCCCGGAGATCCCCATCCAGCCCGCGCCGGAGAAGAAGCCCACCCAGCAGCAGCCTGTCGGCCCCGTCCAGGATCCGGAGGACGAGGAGCCGGCGGGTCCCACCGATGACGAGCTATACCCGGACGACGGCTACAACGGCGATATGCCCACTGTCTCCGGCAACCGGAAGGACGGGTGGTACACCTTCCTCCTGGTGGGCACCGACCAGGACGACGGCAACACGGATACCATCATGGTGGTCAGCTACGACACGAAGAATCAGGACATCAACATCATGTCCATCCCCCGGGACACCATGATCAACGAGAAGTGGGACATCAAGAAGATCAACTCCGTCTATTCCCGCACCGGCAACAGCATCGACTCCCTGGCTAAGCGGGTGCAGAAGCTCATTGGTTTCAAGCCGGACTTCTATGTCAAGGTGGAGCTGGAGATGTTCGTCAAGCTGGTGGACCTGGTGGACGGCGTAGAGTTCGACGTGCCGCAGGACATGAACTATGATGACGACTGGCAGGACCTGCATATCCATCTGAAGAAGGGCGTTCAGACGCTGAACGGCAAGGACGCTATGGGCCTGGTCCGATTCCGCCGGTACAGCGAGGGCGACATCAAGCGTGTGGAGGTCCAGCAGAGCTTTATGAAGGCCCTGATCAAGGAGTGCCTGAGTATCAAGCACTGGGGCAAGATCAAGGCATATATCGATCTGGCCATGGAGAACGTGGAGACGGACCTGGACTCCGGCTCGGTGGTATGGTTCGCCGCCAACGTGCTGGGACTCAACGGCGTATCGGCGCTGAAAATGGAGGATGTCGAGACCTGTACGCTGCCCGGGGACTACTGGGACAGCGCCTGGAGCCGGGATACCCATCAGGACCAGTCCTATGTGACCATCTATCCCAAGCAGGTGGTGGAGCTGGTCAATGAGAGCTTCAATCCTTACGAGCAGAAGGTGAACACCTCCATGCTGGACGCCATGAGCATCCTGAAAAACGGCGACATTGCATCCTCTACCGGCAGTGTGAAGGATACCCAGCACAACGCCGTTATGGCGGTTCGCCGGGGCGAGGCCTACTATGACGACGAGGGCAACCTCGTCTATGGCCAGCCCCCGGCGAAGCCCAAGCAGGATGAGTTGGGGAACTGGTACATCGAAGGGGAGGACGGGGCCATCGTCTATACCGACGAGCAGGGTAATCCGCTGACCATCGATCCCACCCTTCCGCCGGAGGACCTGGAGGGAGGGGAGACGGTCCAGCTTCCCTCCAATGGGGAGGGACAGTCCGGCGGCGTGACGCCGAATCCCGAACAGGACCCGGGAACCACCACCGACCCCGGTACAACTGAGCCTGATCCCGTGCAGCCCGATGTTCCCCAGGACCCGCCCCCGGCCTCTGAGGAACCCGGGCAGGATGAACCGGCGCTGCCGCCGGAGGAGGAGTGGGTGGATACCTCGGTAATGCCGGATGGAATTTAATGGAATAACGAAAAATAAACGATAGAAAGAGGTAAGGAAGTATGACACCGAAGGAAATGGCGATCTTAGCGGCAAAGGCACTGGACGGCAAAAAGGGCGAGGAGATCAAGATCATGGAGGTCACGGAGCTGACCACTCTGGCGGATTACTTCGTCATCTGCACAGGCTCCAGCAACACCCAGATCAACGCACTGTGCGACGCGGTAGAGGAAAAGCTGGAGACCGAGGCGGGGGAGAAGCCTCTGCACCGGGAGGGACACCGGGGCGGCATCTGGGTCCTGCTGGACTACGGGTGCCTGGTGGTCCACGTGTTCAACAGTGAGGCGCGGGAGTTCTACGGCCTGGAGCGGCTGTGGAGCGACGGCAGGCCCCTGGATGTGGCGGCGCTGCTGGCTGAGTGAGCAAAAACGAGGCAGGCGCGGGTGACGGCCCGCGCCTGCGCTGCTCACAGTATAAAAAATCGCCGCTTCCTCCTTGACAAAAGGGGGAGGGGCGGGTATAATAAAAACAGAAGGACGCCGTCGCATGGCGGTCGTTCCCTTGTATTGCAGCTAGCTTATGTTAGCCGCTCGGGGTCTGGCCGGGCGGCTAACACGCTGTTGTGGTAAGTAAATACATGACGATTGCTGCAATGACGAGAATGCGCAGCAACTGAATCAATTTCTTTCTCCACATCAGACACACCTCCCCCCGCTGTAATCTTTGCTTGGGGTTCGATGGGTCGACCGCCTTTTATTGCGACATTGTCCTTCTGGCTTCCGCCGCGCCCTTGGGGCGCGGCTTCTGCATTTTTATTTTAGCACGGTTGTCCGCATTTGTCAAATAAATGGCAGGGAATCCGGTGTGTTTTCCCCCAATCTCCCATTGACAAGCCACAAAAACGTGATATAATACACTACGAACAAAAGCGATGAGGAAACGAGCGCCGAAGAGCGGCCCAAGCGAGCGGGGGAGAGTGGGAGCCCTGCGGCAGAGCGTCGGCTGCGGCCACTTCCGAGCGGGCGGCGAGGAGCCGCACGGACTTGCCCCCGTTACCGGGCTGACGAGAGGTCCCATTTGGGATCAATTAGGGTGGTACCGCGAGACCTTCGCCCCTATGAGGTGGCGTAGGTTTTTCTTTTTGCCCGGAGGGAGGAAGTGAGAGAAGCTTGAGAGAAAAAATACGGTCCGGCCTCACGCTGGCAGTGCTGCTGCTCCTGCTGTGCGGCTGCCAGGGGAAGCCGCTGCCGGAGGGCATGGACGAGGAGATTCTGCTGAAGAATGGCAGGGAGGTTGCCGTTCAGCTCGCCGGAGGAGACTACCAAGGGGTTCTGGACCGGATGCGTGAGGATGTGGCCGCCTCTGTTGCGGCGGAGGACATCCAGAATCTGGTCATCCAGCAGACGGACGGCGCGGGGACCTACAAGCAGATTGACAGCGCCATGGCTACGGGCCAGTCCTCCGACGGGGAGGAGTACGGCGTGGCCGTGATCTATTGCAGCTATACCAAGAAAAATGTCCTGTTCCGTCTGGCCTTTGATGTCAACTATGCGTTGATCGGGATGGAGGTCAAGAAGCCGTAGGGGGAAAATCCGCTATATTTTCCGTAAGGTGCAGGCCAAGTTGGAGCCCCAGGGCAAAGCTCACTGTGCCGCAGTTTATGCGAAGTTCAGCCAGACAATCCGCCAGAGTAATTTTATGTTCTTCGGATAGGGGGATGCTTTCCGCCAACTGCTCGATTGCCGCCGTCTCCGTTTTGTACAGTTCCTTCTGTAATGCCTGTGCATAGTTGTCATAGAGCCATTCGTAGGTTGCATTCATGGTGCTGTTGCTCCTTTAACAATATTTTATGGCGTGTTCATGAGTGCATTATATCACGATATATTAGGACGTGTCAAGTCTGAATTGAGGAGTTTTATATGGAAGTTAAGATGCCGAAATTTTCGGCGAGAATAAAAGAACTTAGGAAAGAAAAAGGGGTAACGCAGGCTGCTATGGCAGAATTTATAGGCTGCAAAGACCGACATTATCAAAAAATAGAATATGGTGAGATTAACATTCCCTCTTTGATGCTGGAACACCTTGCCGACTACTTTGAGGTTTCCACGGACTACCTGCTGGGCAGGAGCGATGACCGCCGGACACGATAGAAGCGAGCCGCGGGACTGCTGAAATCCGCCAATAGGGCGCATCCGCAGGAGTAAGCACCACTGACGGCCCATAGCACCACGCGGGAAGGACAGTCCGCCAGGTCGTAGCGCCAAAAAATGACCCCCGTAATAAATGAGGGGTCCAGGACCTTGGTCCTGGTGTACTTTTGCCTACTTTTCCTACAAGGGAAAAGTAGGCCGCCGTCCGGGCGCGGGAGCCCGGGCCATCGAAAAGAAAAATTTATTCCCGCGCCCAAAGGGCGCGGAGAAACAAGTAAAAAAGGAGAGAAATTCCCATGCACAAGTCATATGGCCTCAACGAAATAAGAGAAATGTTCCTGAAATTCTTTGAGAGCAAGGACCACCTCCGTCTCCCCAGCTTTTCCCTTATCCCGCAAAATGACGCCAGCCTGCTGTTAATTAACTCCGGCATGGCCCCCATGAAGCCCTACTTCACCGGCGAGGTGGAGCCCCCCCGCCACCGGGTGTGCACCTGCCAGAAGTGCATCCGCACCGGGGACATCGAAAACATCGGCAAGACCGCCCGCCACGGCACGTATTTTGAGATGCTGGGCAACTTCTCCTTCGGAGACTACTTCAAGCGGGAGACCATCCACTGGTGCTGGGAGTTCCTGACCAGCCCGGAATGGCTGGGCCTGGAGCCCGACCGGCTGTATCCCTCCGTCTTCGCCGGAAATGAGACCACCCCCGCCGACGACGAGGCGTTCCGCATCTGGAATGAGGAGATCGGCATCCCCGCCGAGCGGATCTACAAGTTTGGCAAGGAGGACAACTTCTGGGAGCACGGCTCGGGCCCCTGCGGCCCCTGCTCGGAGATTTACTATGACCGGGGCGAGGAGTACGGCTGCGGCAAGCCGGGGTGCACGGTGGGGTGCGACTGCGACCGGTTTGTGGAGATTTGGAACAACGTCTTCTCCCAGTTCAACAACGACGGCTGCGGCTGCTACTGCGAGCTCAAGCAGAAGAACATTGACGTGGGCGCGGGCCTGGAGCGCCTGGCCATCGCCAGCCAGAACGTGGCGTCCCTCTTCGATGTGGACACCATCATGAACATCACCAACAAGGTCAGCGAGATCACCGGGGCCAAGTACGAGCAGAGCCACAAAATCGACGTGAGCCTGCGGGTCATCACCGACCACATCCGCTCCGCCACCATGATGATCTGCGACGGCGTGCTGCCCAGCAACGAGGGCCGGGGCTACGTGCTCCGCCGCCTCCTCCGCCGGGCCGCCCGGCACGGGAAGCTGCTGGGCGTGGAGCGCCCCTTCCTGTACGAGGTCTGCGCTACCGTCATCCAGGAAAACGAGGGCGCGTATCCCGACCTGCGGGAGAAGGAGAGCTATATCACCCGCGTCATCCGCATGGAGGAGGAGAGCTTCGCCAAGACCATCGACGGCGGCATGAAGATCTTTACCGAGATGCTGGACGGCCACAAGGCGAAGGGCGAGAAGATCTTCTCCGGCGCGGACGCCTTCAAGCTCTATGACACCTATGGCTTCCCCATCGACCTGACGGTGGAGATGGTGGAGGAGGAGGGCATGAGCGTCGATCAGGACGCCTTCAAGGCCCTCATGGAGGAGCAGCGCGTCCGGGCCCGGAAGGCCCGGGAGGCCCTGGGCGACCTGGGCTGGGCCGGTGTGGAGTTCGGCAAGGACGTGCCCTCTACCGAGTTTGTGGGGTATGACAATACCGCCATTGAGGGCGCCAAGGTGGTGGCCCTGGTGGTGGAGAACGAGCTGGCCGAGGTACTCATGAGCGGTGTGGAGGGCATTGTGGTCCTGGATAAGACGCCGTTCTACGCCGAGATGGGCGGCCAGGTGGCCGACCATGGGACCCTGGGCAATGCCGGGTGCCAGTTTGCCGTCACCGATGTGCAGAAGAACAAGGGCGGTAAGTATATGCACTACGGCAAGCTGACCGCCGGGACCCTCAAGGTGGGCGATACCGTGACGGCGGCCATCGACGTGGAGCGCCGGGATGCCATCAAGCGGGCCCATACCGCCACCCATCTGCTGGACAAGGCCCTGCGCACCGTCCTGGGGGACCACGTCCACCAGGCGGGCTCCCTGGTGGAGGACGACTATCTGCGCTTCGACTTCACCCACTTTGCCGCCATGACGCCCCAGGAGCTGGGCGACGTGGCCCGGGAGGTCAGCGACGCCATCCTGGCGGGCTACCCGGTGGAGGCGAAAGAGATGCCCATCGAAGAGGCCAAGAAGACCGGAGCCATCGCCCTGTTCAGCGAGAAGTACGGCGACGTGGTCCGGGTGGTGAACGTGGGCGGCGGGTACTCCGTGGAGTTCTGCGGCGGCACCCACCTGGACAACTCCGCCAAGGCGGGCGTGTTCCACATCGAGAGCGAGTTCTCCGTGGCCTCCGGCGTGCGGCGCATCGAGGCCGTCACCGGCAAGCGGGCCCTGGAGGAGATGAACCGGTTCCAGGATATGCTCTTCCAGGCCGCCGCCGCGCTGAAAGTAAAGCCCGTGGATCTCAAGGAGAAGGCCGGGCAGATGGTGGCCGAGGCCAGGGAGCTGCGCCAGACCATCGAGAAGCTGAAGGCCAAGGAGTTCGTCAGCGAGGCGGACCAGTTCCTCATGAGCGCCAAGGCCGTAAAGGGCCTGAAGGTATTCTCCATGTCCCGCAGCGGCATGAGCGCCGACGACATGCGGAAGATGGGCGACTTCCTCCGGGACAAGGAGCCCAAGGTCGCAGCCCTGCTGGCGAGCGTCAACGAGGAGAAGATCACCTTCCTGGCCGTCTGCGGCAAGGAGGCCGTGGCCCGGGGCATCAAGGCCGGGGACATCATCAGGACCATTGCCCCCATCTGCGGCGGGAAGGGCGGCGGCAAGCCCGATTCCGCCATGGGCGGCGGCAGCGATTTGCTCAAGCTGGATAACGCGCTGGCGGCGCTGGACGACTTTGTGGACGAGAGGGTAAAGGAACTGTGACGAGAGATGATCTGAAGACGTTCCGGTCGCTGGAGATTGACTTTGACAGTATCGGGCTGGACTGGGGAGGGGAACTGGTCCCCTATTTCTGCACCCCGGTGGGAGCGGAGGAAGTGGGGTCCATTGGCTGTGACGGCATTCAATTTGTCCTCCTGCCGGGGGATGAGAGGGTGTTCTGCGTGGACCCGTCCATGGGGGATGTGGGGACCTATGTTCTGCCGGTGGGGAGAGACCTCCGGGAGTTTCTGTCCTTTGTCCTCTACTGCAAGGATGCCAATCCACTGAGCCAGATCTACTTTCTGACAGAGGAACGCTTTCGGAATTTTGCGGAGGATGAAGCGGAGGCGCGCGAAAGTGGGGAGCTTGAGGAGCTTTTCCAGGCCAAGGATGCGGCGCTGGCGGTCGTTGCGGAGACCTTTGGCATTGCTCCTGCGGAGCCTTACCATAGAGTGAAGGCCCTGCAAGCGGCATTCGATCCCGCTATTCTGAAATTTTCCGATGAATACTACGACACGCTCGGCATTGAGCGCCCATAAAAAGGAGGCACCCCATGCTAATTGATTTTTCCAAGATGGAGGAACAGGTCATCCCCGGCTTTCTTGGCGGGGAGGGCACGTTCCACGCCAGAATGCGGGTGGACGAGCTGGGCAAGATCATGCGCGGTGCGCTGGAGCCCGGTTCCTCCATCGGACTGCACACCCACGACACCAGCAGCGAGATCATCTATATCCTGGCGGGGAGGGGGAAGGTGCTTTACGACGGCGAATATATCCCCCTCGCCGCCGGGAGCTGCCACTACTGCCCCAAGGGCCACGCCCACAGTCTCATTAACGACAGCGATGCACTCCTGGAGTTTTTCGCCGTCGTGCCGGTACAATAAGAGAGGAGGAACACCTATGTCTGACTGCCTATTCTGCAAGATCATTGCCGGGGAGATTCCCAGCAAAAAAGTCTATGAGGACGATCTGTGCTACGCCTTCTATGACATCAACCCTCAGGCGCCCACCCATTTCCTGGTAGTGCCGAAGGAGCACATCCAGTCCGTCTCCGCCGTGACGGAGGAGAACGCTCCCGTTGTGGGACACATCGTCACTGTGATTGCCAAGCTGGCGGAGGAACTGGGCTTTGCGGGCCCCGGCTACCGGGTGGTGTCCAACATCGGCGAGGCGGGGCAGCAGAGCGTGCCCCATTTGCACTTCCACGTCCTGGCAGGGAGGGACATGACCTGGCCTCCGGGTTAAAAGTTCAGGCGGAGGCCCCGGCGGATTTTCCGCCGGGGCCTCTTGACATTGCAGTGGAACTCTGCTATACTCCAAACATACCAAGAGAATGTATTTGGGCAACAGGGGGCGAGACCGTGGCGCGGAACAAGTACCCGGAGGAGACGGTAGAGAAGATTTTGACGGCCGCCAGGAAGCTCTTTCTGGAGAAAGGGTACGAAAAGACCACCATCCAGGACATCGTGGACCAGCTGGGCGGGCTGACCAAGGGAGCGGTGTACCACCACTTCAAGTCCAAAGAGGAGATCATGAACGCCCTCACCACAAAAATGTTCTTTGACAACAACCCCTTCGATAAGGTGCGGGGGAGGAAGGACCTCACCGGCCTGGAGAAGATGAAGGAGGTCGTCCGCTTCACCCAGGAGCCGGATTGGTCCAGCCTCAGCCGTCAGAGTATGCCGCTGCTGAAAAATCCCCAGATGCTGGCCACGATCATCGAAGAGAACCAGACCATTGCCACGCCCCTCTGGCTGGAGCTGATCGAGGAGGGGATGGCGGACGGCTCCATCCGCACAGAGTATCCCCGGGAGGCGGCGGAGCTGCTAACGCTGTTGGACACGCTGTGGATGGCCCCCACGATTTTTCCGGCCACCCGGGACGAGGTGCTGCACAAGTTCCGCTGCGCGGGGAAGATCTTTGCGGACCTGGGGATCCCGCTCATCGACGAGGAAATGCTGGAGCTGGCGGACAAGTATTTCCAGCTCCTCCCGCCGGAGTTGATGTAGAGAAAGCCGCTTTTCCGGCGGCTTTTCTCTGGCCAAAATACATTCGTTCGGTAGGTATGTAAAGGAGGAAATGATGGAACAACAAGAAAGAAGGGGAGAGAAGCTCCTCACCCGAAATTTTACCCTTTTGCTCCTGGGGCAGGTGTTCTCCCTGCTGGGCAACGGGGCGCTGCGGTTCGCGCTGTCCATGTACGTGCTGGAGAAGACCGGCTCGGCGGCGGTGTTCGGGACGCTGCTGGCGGTGAGCATGGTGCCCACCATCCTGCTGACGCCCTTCGGCGGGGTGCTGGCGGACCGGATCGACCGGAGGAAAATCATGGTGGGGCTGGATCTGACCTCCGGGGTGGCCGTGCTGGCAGCGGCGGCGGCCTTCGCGGACGGCCGGGGCATCGCCGTGACGGCGGCGCTGCTGATGGTTCTCTCTATCCTGGGGGCTTTTGAGTCGCCCACGGTTCAGGCGTGTGTGCCGCAGATGCTCAGCGGGGAGAACGTGCTGAGAGGCAACGCGGCGGTGAATCAGGTGGCGGCCATCTCAGGGCTGGTGACGCCTTTCCTGGGGAGCCTGCTCTATACCGCCTGTGGCGTCCGGCCTGTGCTGGCGGGGGCGGGAATCTGCTTCCTGCTGACGGCGGCCCTGGAATGCTTTATTAGACTGCCGAAGACAGCGCGGGTCCAGGGACAGCGGTTGGGGGACGTCCTCCGGGAGGATCTGCTGGGCAGCGCCCGCTTTTTGGTAAGAGAGCGGCGGGAGGTACTGGAATTGCTGCTATTTTCCGCCGTGGTGGGGGCGCTGATTTCCGGTGCGGCTATCGTGGGACTGCCATACCTCATCCGCACCAGCCTGGGTCTATCCGCGCAGCTATACGGTGCGGCAGAGAGCGCTATGGGACTGGCGGCCCTGCTGGGCGGGGCGGCAGCGGGTCTCCTGGCGGTACGCCTGCCCTTCCGGCAAATCAACTGGCTGGTGGCGGGGGTTGGCCTGTGCGCCTTGCTGGGCGGCGTGGCGTTGGCCGTGCCGGTGGGAGCGATGGGGCAGTACGGAGCATTGGTCATCCTGTTTTGCATCGCACAGGCGATGGCCTGCACCTTCTCTATCTTTGCTGTCTCTGCCATCCAGCAGAGGACGCCGGAGCACATGACCGGAAAGGTCATGGCCTGCGTCTCTGCAATCTCTATGTGCGCCCAGCCCCTGGGACAGCTGGCCTACGGGCTGTGGTTCGATATATCTCCCGGCTGGTTGGTGCTGGTAGTGAGCGGGGTTTCCATATTTGCTCTGGGAGTCGGTTCGCGGAGGCTGTTCAAGAAATGGTAGGAGATACCTGATTGAAATTGTTTTTCTGAAAAGTTGCACGTGCCTGTGCAATTTTTCTCCCTTTGGTGTAAGGGAAACCACCGGCTTAGCCGGTGGTTATGACTCCCATCAAAAAAGCTGCGCACGGCCTGCCGCAGGATTTTACCGCCCAGCCATAAACGCCTCAATCTCCTCCACGCTGCGGGGGATCGTGGCGGAGAGGTTCTCACAGCCGTCCTCTGTCACCAGACAGTTGTCCTCCAGACGGAAGCCAATGCCCCACTCCTCAACGTAGATGCCCACGTCCACGCAGAACACCATCCCCGCCGCTACGGGCCGTGTCATGTCCACCTGGTCGTGGACGTCCCAGCCTACGTGGTGGGCCCCGCCGTGCCACATGTATTTCTCCGGGGCCTCGTCCGCCCCCAGCAGGCCGATCTCCCGCAGCAAACCGCCGCAGTATTGGTGGCAGAGCCGATCCACGTCCGCCATAGGCATCCCGGGCTTGATGATAGAGAACATGTGCTGGGAGGTCCGATAGGCGCACTCGTAGAGCTGCCGCTGCTTGGGGGAGAACTTCCCGTTGCAGGGCCAGCCCCGGGACACGTCGGTGCACAGCCCGTCCCAGGCCGCACCCACGTCGTTCAGGACCATGTCCCCATCCCTCGCCTGACCGGTGTAGCTGTAGTAGTGGATGCAGAAATTGTTTTCCCCCGCCGCGATGATGGAGGGGAAGGCTGGGACCAGCACGCCCCGGTCCGCCAGGGCGTGGTCAAAGACGGCCTTGTACTGGTACTCGTACATCCCGGGCCGGGAGGCGCGCATCATGGCCTCAATGCCCGCACGGGTGACCGTCATGGCTCTCCGCATGGCCTCGATCTCACAGGGGGCCTTGATGGTTCGCTGGGCGCAGAGCTGGCCGTGGCAATTCTCCACGCGCAGGAAGGGATATTCCGCCCTGGCGGCGAAGCGGTAAGCCTCCGTGTCCGGGTCCTCCCGGTTCTTCTTCCAGAGGTCCAGCACCAGCGTCCGGAAGCGCCCGGACATGGCCAGCGCGTGGAAGGCGGCATCGAACCGCTCTACCGGCAGAACTCGCTCCACGCCGCTGCGCTCCGTGATCTCCTGCGGCGATAGCCGCCGCCCTGTCCAGCGCTCCGCCAGGGGGTCCGGAGGCAGGGCGAAGACGGTTTCCTCCACGCCGCCGTCCGTCTTCCCGGCCAGCAGGACGAAGTCGTGGACCTCCGCCCCGTCCAGGCCGGTGAGGTAGGCGAAATTCCGGTTGGCGAAGTAGGGGTACTCCGCATCCGCCGACTGCGGGAGCACCCGCCCGGCGAAGCAGGCGAACAGGCTGCCCTCCGGCAGAGTATCATACAGCGTGCGCCTGTTCTTTTCAAAAAAACTGCGTTCCATTGTTCCGTTCCTTTCTTTTTCTCGAGGGCTGGCCTATAGCATAAACTGTACCGCGCAGAACGCCGCATAGACGGCCAGCAGGGTGATTCCCTGCGCCCTGGACAGCTTCCCGCGCACCAGCGCCGGCAGCGTCAGCAGCAGCATCACCAGAAACATCACTGGCAGCTCCAGCACCAGGGAGGCGTTGTGGCCCGCGATGGCGGCGCTCTGAGGGACGACGAAGGGGGCCAGGGTCACCGATACGCCGGAGACCAGCACGAGGTTGAACAGGTTCGCCCCCACGATATTTCCCAGGGAGAGGCTGCCGTGGCCCTTCACCAGAGAGGTGACAGCGGTGACCAGCTCCGGCAGGGAGGTGCCCAGGGCGATGAAGGTCAGCGCGATGACGGACTCCGGCACGCCCAGCCCCTGGGCAATCAGAATGCCGTTGTCCACCAGCAGGTTGGCCCCCAAGGCGATCAGCGCCGCGCCAAGGGCCAGCAGGCCCGCGTCCCTGGCGGTGGAGCCCTCCGCAGCTTCTCCGCTCCCTCCCGCCGGGGCGGCGGCGTTCCTGATCTGGCAGATGGTAACGACCATGTAGAGCACAAAGATGGCCAGCAGGACGAGGCCCACCGGGCGGCTGAAATAGCCGGTGGTATAGGCGACGCCCGCGTAGAGAGCCGCTGCGGCAAAAAAGAAGAGCACCGGGACCCGCAGCGTCTTAGGGTCCACCTTCCCGGGGCGGACGGCGATGGTGATGGCGGCGATCAGCGCCGCGTTGCAGATGACCGAGCCGATGGCGTTGCCGTAGGCGATCTCCCCGTGACCCTCCAGGGCGGAGGTCGTGGACACCATCACCTCCGGAAGGGTCGTACCGATGGAAACCACCGTGGCCCCGATGAGCAGCTCCGGCAGATGGAACCGGTGGGCGATGTTGACCGCGCCGTCTACAAACCAGTCGCCTCCCTTGATGAGGCAAACCAGGCCGATAGTAAACAAAATCACTGGTACAAGCATTTTCTCTCTCCTCTCTTGTGCAGGCCGGGCCTGCGGAAGTCAGTAT
The DNA here is from genome assembly GCA_910588045.1 of uncultured Oscillospiraceae bacterium. GTDB lineage: Bacteria > Bacillota > Clostridia > Oscillospirales > Oscillospiraceae > Pelethomonas. The sequence goes on from CAJUPS010000002.1 coordinate 23,669, forward strand.
ACCACTTTCCGGAAAACCTGTCCAGAAAATTTTCTTCTGCTAATATGTCCGCCCAGACGGCCCGGCATTCCGTATATCTTTTCAAAAAAGCGGCACTACTATGGAGGACCTATCAAATCCATGAGCACAGGAGAGTATCACATGCGTATTGATCCAAGAAAAGCAGCTATTGTGGGCTGCGGCTTTGTGGGGGCGTCCATCGCCTTCCGATTTTTGCAGCAGGGCCTGTTTTCCCGCCTGGTTCTCCTGGACGCCAACCGGGCCAAGGCCGAGGGTGAGGCCATGGACCTCAGCGACGGCCTGCCCTACGGCGCGGCGATGGAGATCACGGCGGGGAGCTACGACGACGTGGCGGACTGCTCCCTGATCGTCATCACCGCCGGGGCCAACCAGAAGCCCGGGGAGACCCGGCTGGACCTGATCGGCCGGAACATCGCCATCCTCCGCTCCATCCTTGACGAGATCACCGCCCGGGACTTCCAGGGGATCCTCCTCATCGTCTCCAACCCGGTGGACGTGCTGACCTACGCCGCCTGGAAGATGTCGGGCTACCCCCGGGAGCGGGTCATCGGCTCCGGCACGGTGCTGGACACCGGGCGGCTCAAGCAGCTCCTGGGTGAGGAGCTGGGGGTGGACAGCCGGAATATCCACGCCTTCATCGTCGGCGAGCACGGGGACAGCGAGCTGGCGGTGTGGAGCGAGGCCAACGTATCCGGCCTGGACCTGGAGGACTTCTGCCGCATCCGGGGGCAGGCCCTCCGGCCCGGGGACCTGGACCGCATCTACCGGGAGGTCCGGGACAGCGCCTATGAGATCATCAGCCGCAAGGGCGTCACCTGCTATGGCATTGCCATGGCGGTGGGGCGCATCGCGGCGTGCATCGTCAAGGACGAACACGCCGTGCTGCCCGTCTCGGCGGTGCTGGAGGGCCAGTACGGCCTGGAGGGGCTGGCCCTGAGCATCCCGTCCCTGGTGGGCCGAGGGGGCCTGGAGGAGATCCTGGAGATTCCGCTCAACCCGGAGGAGAATCGGGCCCTGTTTGTCTCCGCCCAACAGATGCAGGAGGCGATCGCCGCCCTGGATCTGCGTCCCTGCCGGTCCCGGGCGGGGACCGTATAGCAGCAAAAGCCCGGAGAGTGGCCGCCACGCCGCCCTCCGGGCTTCTGCTATTTTTGGTTGATCTCCTCCCGCAGCGCCTCCCGGACCCGGGGCAGCTCCGTCTTCCAGGGCGCGGCGCGGTCGAAGCACACCGGCCTTCCGGCGGTAATGGCGCGCCCCTCCATCCGCAGCGGGACGAAGTGCAGCGGCACATCCGATTTCTTCCGCCAGAACCGCTCGATGAGCAGAAAGCCGTCGTAGACCTCCCCGATGCCGCTGGAGCTGTCGGTGTAGTCCACATCCGGAAAGACCAGCACGCCGTCCTCGGCCCGGAGTGCGGAAACCGTCTCCTTAAAGGTGTCCCCGATCCGCACTGTTCCCCGGTAGACCGGGATGGCGCACAGGGACTTCATCAGACCGCTGACGTACCCTGCCGCCGCCCAGGCGGCAAAGGCCGCCGCAGGCCCCGGTATCCCGAAGCGCTTGGAGAAGGTGTAGCTCTGGTACTGCCTCCGGCATGTCTCCCGATTGCAGAACACGTGGAGCACCCAGGGACGCACCGGAAAGGGGAGCCAGCAGAGGGTCACCAGGGGTCCCAGCAGGTTCCGGTGGCTGCACACGTAGACCGTGGGTCCCTCCGGCGCCGGGACCTCCGCCCGCCAGCGGCCCACGCCCAGCCGGACGAAAAAGCGGCTGACATAGAACAGCTTACCGCGCTCCATGGGGCGCCTCCTCCCGGAAGACCCAGTGCATTTGAATCTGATAGCTGCATATCGCCAGGATGATGTCCCCCAGGGCCTTGTTCACCGTGGGCCAGATCCCCGGCAGCAGCCAGTTGAGCAGGAGAAGCAGCAGGTAGGAGCACAGCATCTGCGTCCCCCACAGGCAATAGTAGCGCACCAGGGTCCGCCCGCTGGGTTTCCCGCCGAAGACATAGCGGCGGTTGAGGGTGTAGTTCAGTGCAGAGGACAGGGCCCGGGCGGTGAGAGTGGACCACCAGAAGCAGAACAGGTCCGACAGGGGCCGGAAGATCACTGCGCTGCACAGCCAGAAGGCCGCCACGTCCGCCGCCGCCGACAGGGCCGAGGACGCCGCGTACCACCCCAGCCCCGACAGCAAAATCAGAAACACCCGCCAGGAGTCCCGGACGGCCCGGAGGTGGGTTCCCCGGTTGTTGTCGAAGTAGACCGCCTGAATGGGCACCTGCCTTAGCTCCACGTGTTCCCGGGCCGTGCGGATCAGGGCGTTCATCTCGTACTCGTACCGCTCTCCCCGGATGGTCCCGCACCACTCCAGCAATTCCCAGGGAATGCCCCGCAGACCGGTCTGGGTGTCCCCCAGCCGCGGGCCGTACAGCGTGCGGAAGGCCCAGCTGCTCAGGCGGTTGCCGAGCTTGGATTTCGCAGGCACCTCCGGTCCGGTCAGGTCCCGCACTCCCAGCACCAGCCGGTCCGTCTCCTCCAAGGCCGCCTGCCCCACGGCGCACACATCCTCCACCCGGTGCTGCCCGTCGGCGTCTGCCGTCACTACGGCGCAGCCGGTCCACTGCTCCTGGGCGGCGATGTACGCGAAGGCGTCCTTCATGGCCCGGCCCTTCCCCTGGTTGCGCCCGTGGCGCAGGACGGTGCACCGCTCCAGCTCCTCCAGAGCCCGGAAGATTGGCTGGCGATCCGGGCCGCTGCCGTCGTCCACCACCACGATTTGCTCCGCCCCCTGCGCCAGCAGGGCGGCGGCGTACTCTGTCAATGCCCCGTCCGGGTCCAGCGCCGGGATCACCACGACACAGCGGTTCAGACCGCCGGATTCTGTCTTTTCTACCATAACACACGCTCCTGTTTCCTGTTTTCCCATAGCCGTTCAAGCGCTATGATGTCCGGCAGACTGCCGGACATCACGGAGGGCCCTCCGTGGAAAATTTTTCCGTGTACTAGAGATTTTAATACAGTTCTTTTAAGTTCAGTACAGAACAATCTTTAAGATATTTTTAGCTTTCCTCCGCGATGGCCCGCCCCAGTGCGGTGAGCAGGCTCTTCTCCCGGTCCTCGCAGTCCAGGGAGATTTCCCAGACCATGACGCCGCCCAGGCCGTACCGCCTGGCCAGCGCCACCTTCCTGCCCAGCGTATCCCGTCCGTTGTACCAGACCTCCTTCCCGTCCAGGACCACCATGTCCTTCTCCGGGGCGGCCGGGTCGGCGGCCAGGAGCGTCCGGTAGTCCCCGGGGAAGGGCCGTCCGTAGAAGGGCAGACCCAGGTTCAGCTTTTCGGGCTCGAACCCCCGCGCCTCCACCCAGTATTTCACGCAGTTCTCCGCAAACGCATAGCTGGAGTGCTTCGCTCCTCCGCTGTCGTAGGACATCACGTTGATCCAGTCCAGCTTGTCAAAGGAGGGGCGGTCCTGGGCCTCCGCCGCAGAGCAAATCGGCTGTCCGGCATCGTCCACCCCGCCGATCACGGCGGCGGTCAGGAGCATCCCCTTCGGCTTGAGCAGGCGGTGCAGCTCGCCGATGAACGCCTCATACTGCTCCTTGGAGCCGTCGCCGGTCCGGGGGTACTCCCAGTCCACGTCCACCCCGTCAAAGCCGAAGGATACCGCCATGGACGTGATCTCCCCGGCGAGGCGGGCGATCTTCTCCGGGCTGTCGGTGGCCTCCCGGAAGGTGTCCTCCAGGGGGACGTCCTCATAGCTCCACCCTCCCAGGGACAGGCAGACCTTTCTCCCCGCCGCGTGGGCCCGGGCGATGACCGCCCTGGCCAGCCCGGGATTTTCCAGGGGCAGGACGCGGCCGTCTCTTGTAGGAATGGCGAAGGCGTAGTTCACATGGGTCACAATATCGAAGCGGAGGAGCGGCAGGCCCTTTTCAGATTGACAGAAAAGGTATACAATACATTTGAACGGCGGTTTCATCGCGCACATCTCCTTTATCCCGGCGCTGTGACCGGTAAAATCCGGGTTATTCTAGCACAGGTTCCCCGGAATGTAAAGGCGGCATTTGTCTCCGGATGAAAAAGTACAACGAAAGACAAGAAGGCACATTTTCAGGCATTCCCAAATCCCGGCGGATTCGATATACTAGACTGGTAAAATGCCTAAATATGATAGGAGGCCGTCCAATGCAATATGGATATTTTGACAACGAGCGCCGGGAGTATGTCGTGAACCGGATGGACTTGCCCGTCTCGTGGACAAACTATATCGGGCTGGGGGATATGTACGGCGTGTTCAACCACACCGCCGGAGGGTATCTGCTGTACAAGTCCCCGGAGTACCACCGGATCACCCGCTTCCGGCCCAACGGCGTGCCCATGGATGGCCCGGGGCACTACGTCTACCTCCGCGACGACGAGACGGGCGACTTCTGGACCATCTCCTGGCAGCCCGTGGGCAAGCCCATGGCGCACTACTCCTGCCGGTTTGGCCTGAGCTACGTGAAGTACCTCTGCAACTACAGCGGGATCAGCGCGGAGCAGACCCTGTTTGTGGCGGTGGACGACCCGGTGGAGCTCTGGGACGTCCGTCTGCGCAACGACGCCGGACGGCCCAGGAAGCTGTCGATGTACGCCTACGCGGAGTTCAGCTTCCACCATGTCGATATGGACAACAAGAATTTCCAGATGAGCCTCTACGCCTCCGGCAGCCGGTACGAGGACGGCGTCATCGAGCACGACCTCTACTACGAGGAGGACGGCTATCAGTTCTTCACCGCCAATTTTGTCCCGGACGGCTTTGAGAGTATGCGGGACAAGTTCATCGGCCCATACCGCACGGAGCGCAACCCCCTAACGGTGGAGACGGGCCAATGCGGCGGCGGCGTGGAGAAGGGCGGGAACCACTGCGCCTGCCTCCAAAAACGCCTGGAGCTCCAGCCCGGGGAGGAGGTCCGCCTGCTCTATCTGCTGGGCGAGGGCGGCGTGGCCGCCGGACGGGCCATGCGGGAGAAGTATACCCCCGCCCGGGCGGACCGGGATTTTGCCCGGACCGCCGATTTCTGGGAGGACAAGCTCAGCTGCCTCCAGGTCTCCACCCCCAACGAGGGCATGAACACCGAGCTGAACATCTGGAACCTCTACCAGAGCGAGATCAACGTCATGTTCTCCCGCTTTACCTCCTTCATCGAGGTGGGCGGCCGGGTGGGCCTGGGCTACCGGGACACCGCCCAGGATGCCATGATGGTGCCCCACTCCAACCCGGACAAGTGCCGCAGCCGTCTGGTGGAGCTGCTTCGGGCCCTGACCAGGGAGGGCTATGGCCTGCACCTCTTCGAGCCCCGGTGGTTTGCGCCGGGGGAGAAGCCCCAGTCCTTCAAATCCCCCACCGTGGTCCCCACGCCGGACAGGAGCCAGATCGTCCACGGGCTCAAGGACGCCTGTGCCGACGACGCCCTCTGGCTGGTGGCCGGCATTGTCCAGTACATCCGCGAGACCGGGGAGCTGGCCTTCGCCGACGAGGTGATCACCTACGCCGACGGCGGCGAGGGCACGGTCTACGAGCACATGGAGCGCATCCTGGACTTCTCCGCCCGGCAGGTGGGGGCCAACGGCATCTGCAAGGGCCTCCGGGCCGACTGGAACGACTGCCTGAACCTGGGGGGCGGCGAGAGCGCCATGGTCAGCTTTCTGCACGTCTGGGCCATCGGCCATTTTACCGCCCTGGCCCGGCGGCTGGGCCGGACGTCGGACGCGGAGCGCTGGGAGGCCGTGGCTTGCCGCGTCAAGGAGACCTGCCAGCGGGTGCTGTGGGACGGCAAGTGGTACATCCGGGGCATCACCGCCGACGGGCGGAAGATCGGCACCCAGACGGACACCGAGGGCAGGGTCCATATGGAGAGCAACACCTGGGCGGTACTCAGCGGCGCGGCGGACCGCGCCCGGGGCCTCTCCGCCATGGATAGCGTGGACGAGTACCTCTTCACGGAGTACGGCCTGATGCTCAACGCGCCCTGTTACCGCACCCCCGACGACGGCATCGGCTTTGTCACCCGGGTCTACCCGGGGCTGAAGGAGAACGGGGCCATCTTCAGCCACCCCAACCCCTGGGCGTGGTGCGCGGAGGCGGTGCTGGGCCGGGGGAGCCGCGCCATGAAATTTTATAATGCCTTGTGTCCCGCCCTGCAAAATGATAGAATAGAGGTGCGGGAGGCGGAGCCCTACACCTACTGCCAGTTTGTGGTGGGACGGGACCACACCGCCTTCGGCCGGGCGCGGCACCCCTTTATGACCGGATCCTCCGGCTGGGCGTACTACGCGGCCACCCAGTACCTGTTGGGCGTCCGGCCCGATTTCGACCATATGACGGTGGACCCCTGCGTCCCGGCGGACTGGCGGGCGTTCACCGTGAACCGCCGCTGGCGGGGGGCGATGTATCAGATCCATGTGACCAACCCCGACGGCGTGGAGAAGGGGGTCGCCTCCCTCCGGGTGGACGGCAGGGAGGCCGACAGGATCCCGGTCCGTCCCGCGGGCAGCGTGTGCCGCGTGGACGTGGTTATGGGATAGGGAAAGAAAGGAGCACAAAAGATGATCCGATTCGGAACGGGCGGCTGGAGGGCCGTGATTGCGGACGAGTTTACCAAGGAGAACATCCGGCTGGTGACGGCGGGACTGTGCGCACTGATGGAGCGGGAGGGCCACGGCGGCGCGTCGGTGTGCGTGGGCTATGACCGGCGGTTCCTCTCCAAGGAGTCCGCCCACTGGGCCGCGGAGGTGCTGGTGGGGTATGGCTTCCGCCCCCTGGTGGTGAACCGCTCTGCGCCCACGCCCCTGATCATGTTCACCGTCAAGCAGATGAATCTGCCCTACGGCCTGGCCGTGACCGCCAGCCACAACCCGGCCATCTACAACGGCATCAAGGTCTTCACCGCCGGTGGGCGGGACGCGGACCAGACGGTCACGGGGAGGATCGAGGAGGAGATCGCCCGCATCCGCCCGGAGGACGTGCGCAGCGTGGACTACGACCAGGCCCTGGCGGCGGGGGACGTCCGGGAGATGTACCCCTTCAACGAGTACGTGGACAGCATTCTCCGGTTCGTGGACGCGGAGGCCATTAAAAATTCCCGCCTGCGTATCGCCATCGACCCCATGTACGGCGTCAGCCAGAGCTGCCTGAGGACCATCCTGCTGACCTGCCGGTGTGACGTGGACGTGATTCACGAGCAGCACGACACCCTCTTCGGCGGGCGGATGCCCGCCCCTAGCGCCGAGGCGCTGACGCTGCTGAGTAACTACGTGGTGGAGAACCGGTGCAGTCTGGGTATCGCCACCGACGGGGACGCGGACCGCCTGGGCGTCATCGACGAGAACGGGGCCTACCTCCATCCCAATACCCTATTGGCGCTGCTGTACTACTACCTGGTGAAGTACCGGGGCTGGAAGGGCCCCTGCGTGCGGAACAACTCCACCACCCATCTGCTGGACCGGATGGCCCGGGATTTGGGGGAGACGTGCTACGAGGTCCCCGTGGGATTCAAGCACATCTCCGCCAAGATGGCCCAGACGGATGCCGTCATCGGCGGCGAGTCCTCCGGCGGCATGGCGGTGCGGGGCCACATCGCCGGGAAGGACGGCATCTACGCCGCCGCCCTGCTGGTGGAAATGCTGGCGGTCACGGGAAAATCCGTGTGCCAGCTGTACGAGGAAATCACGGAGCGCTACGGGCGCCTGTACTACGAGGACGCCGCCTTCACCATGACCCCCGCCCGGAAGCAGGAGCTCCAGGAGCTGCTGTTCACCCAAAAGCAGCTGCCGGACTTCGGCGCCGCGCCGGAGAAGGTGGACCGGGGGGACGGCTGCAAGGTCTGGTTCCCCGACGGGAGCTGGATCATCTGCCGGTTTTCCGGCACGGAGCCGCTGCTGCGCATGGCGGCGGAGGGCAGCACCCAGGGGCAGGCCAAGGGCTATATCCAGCTCTGGAGGAACGCGCTCGGTCTATAATCCTTTTGCTGTTCCGGAATTTCCGCCCGGTAACGATACTGCACGTTTAATCGGAGAATGGTATGAAAAGAGCGAAGACATCGCTGAAGACGGGCCTGGTGACCACGATCGTCATCTGCTGGCTGGTGCCGATCGTGATTGTGGTGACGCTGATGGGCGTCCTGCTGGGGCGCAGCTATCAGCAGTCCGCCCAGCGCGAGATCCGGGCGGACATGGAGAGCGCCGCCGAGCTGGTGCAGCTGCGCCTTCAGCAGGCCGTGGACGACTCCAAGCAGGTGTCCTATGACGGTGTAGTGCGCAGTGCCTACCGGGAGTATCTACAGGACGGCTATGGCATCTCCCTGTTCCGGGCGGTGAACGACTACCTCAGCCAGCGCCTGTCCCGGGACAAGAAGTATCAGGCCGTTTTTATCACCTTCTGGAGCGACGGCATTGCCCAGTCCTATACGCTGGGCGGCAGCGCTGCCGGTCGGGGGGTTACCCGGCTTATCCAGGAGCACACGCCCGCGATTCTGGAGGAAATGAGGGACGCGGATACCAAAATCCGGTTCTTCCTGCTGGACGGGGAGCTATACATGGCGCGGAACCTGCTGGACAGCAGCTTTACCGCCTATGCCACGGTGGCGATGCTCCTGGACCCGGCCCAGATTTTTGATCCCCTGGCGGAACTGGACACCCCCGGCGGGGTGGAGGTCGCGCTGGACAGCTGTACCTTCCTCGTGGAGCCCGGGGGCATCCTGGCAGAGCCGGAGGAACAGGACGGCGCCCTGACCGGGGTGTCCTACGCCGTCTCGGTGGATGGGCACGACCTCTCCGTCACGGCGCAGACGGAGGAGTATCACCTGTGGCGGGCAAACCCTTGGATGGGCTGGACGGTGGCGCTGGCCGCCGGACTGGTACTGCCCTTCCTGATTGCGGCCATCGCCCTGTTTTCCCGCCATGTGAGCGTCCCTATGCGTGCGCTGATCCAGGCCAACGTCCGGGTCCGCTCCGGAGAGCGGGGGTATCAGATCGACCAGAGCCCCCCCAATTTGGAGTTCGGGCGGCTCTATGTCAACTTCAACGAGATGTCCCAGGAGCTGAAAAACCAGTTCGAGCGCTCTCTGCTGGAGCAGCAGGCCAGCCAGCAGGCGCAGATCAAGGCCCTACAGTCTCAGATCAGTCCCCACTTCCTCAACAACACCCTGGAGATCATCAACTGGGAGGCCAGGATGGCGGGCAATGACCGGGTCAGCGCCATGATCGAGGCCCTTTCCACCATGCTGGACGCGGCCATGGACCGGAGCAACCAGAGCCAGATCCTCCTGCGCAACGAGCTGGAGTACGTGGATGCCTACCTGTACATCATCCGGGAGCGCCTGGGGGAGGGGGTACATATCTGCAAGGAGATCGACGAGGCCCTTCTGGACCGGACCATTCCCCGGATGATTTTACAGCCCATCGTGGAGAACGCGGTGGAGCACGACATCGCCGCCCGGAACAGTGGGAAGCTCTGGGTCCGGGCCTACAGTCAGGAGGGGCGGACGGTGCTGGAGGTGGAGCACGAGGGCGTACTGACCGAGGCGGACCGACAGAGCATCCGCGAGCTGCTGTCCGGCGCCCCGGCGGAGGGCCCGCAGGTGGGGCTGCGCAACGTCTGCCAGCGGCTGAGGCTGCTCTATGGGGAGGAGGCGGAGCTGCGCGTGGAGGAGACCGCCGCCGGAACCATCCTGGCCCGGATCGGTCTCCCCCCGCCGGGGAATCTACAGCACGAGGAGGCAGCATCGTGAAAAGAATCATTGCCCTGTTGACCGCCGCGCTCCTGTGCCTGTGCGCCTGCGGGGAGCCGACAGAGATGGAGCCGGAGGGGGAGGCGGCCGGTGTGGTCCTGAATGTCGTCACCTCCTTTGGCTCGGACGACGGAAACCGGAGGAACTATGAGGCCGCCATCGCCTCCTATGAGTCCGCCACCGGAAACCAGGTGATGGACAGCTCGGCCAATTCCAACGAGGGGTGGAAGACCACGGTCCTCACGGACTTTATGACGGGCTCGGAGCCGGATGTCCTGTTCTACTTCACCAATGCGGACGCGGATCCCTTCATCCACGCGGACAAGGTGGTCTCCATCGAGGAGATCCGCCGGGAGTACCCGGACTACGCCACCAATATGAAGGAGTCCATGATGAAGGAGTCCTTTGACGGCAGGCACTACGCCGTGCCCGCCTCCGGCTACTGGGAGACCATGTTTGTCAACCGCGCCGTGCTGGACAAATGCGGTGTCCCGATGCCGGGACCGGACTACACCTGGGCGCAGTTCCTGACCGACTGCGCGGCCATCCGGGAGGCGGGGTACACGCCGATTGCCTGCTCCCTGTACGAGATCCCCCACTACTGGTTTGAGTTTGCGGTGATGAACAACGGCTCTCTGTCGAACCACGGGGAGGTCCCCCGGGTGGACGCCGACGGCCGTCTGGTGGATGACGAGGCCGCCCGAAAGTGGATCGCCGCGCTGGAGGACCTCCGGCTGCTCTATGAGAGCGGCTATTTCCCCGACAACACCCTGACCGCCACGGACGCGGAGACGGTGGCCCTGTTCGGCGAGGGGCAGGCGGCGTTCCTGGTGGACGGATCCTGGAAGGTGGGGTATCTCACGAAGAACTATCCCCACCATCTGCGGGACTATGCGGTCTCCTACGTGCCCGGGAAAGGGGAGCGGGTGGCCTCGGACGCCGTGGGCGGCATCTCGATGGGCTACTTTATCACCCGCAGGGCCTGGGATGACCCCGATAAGCGGGAGGCCGCTGTGGAGTTTGTCTTTCACATGACCTCGGAGGAGGTACTCAGCACCTTTGTCACCACGGAGATGACGGCGCTGGTCAACGGCATCGAGACAACGGGGCTCAACTCCCTACAGCAGTCCGCGGCGGACGCAAATATCCATATCACCGGTCTGTCCGGTGCGGTGCAGGATACGATTTCCGGGGAGGCCAAGCGCGCCCTGTTCAACAACGTGCAGCGGGTCGTGACCGGGCAGATGTCCGCCGCGGAGGCGGTAGAGCTGGCCATCCGGTTGAACTGACGCGCGGCGGAGAGAAAAGACAAAACCGGTATATACCGGTTTTGTCTCTCCCCTTGGGAGAGACAAAAAACATCCTTGGAGGCGGGAGAGATGTATCGGGTAGTGTTGATCGACGACGAGAGACGGATCGTGGAGGGGCTGCAAAAGGTCGTCCACTGGTCGGAATACCGCTGTCAGGTGGTGGGCACCGCCGGGAATGCGGAGGAGGGAAGGAGGGTCATCCGGGAGCTGTCGCCCCATATTCTGTTCACGGACATCCGGATGCCGGGGCAGGACGGGCTGTCCATGGTCGCCGGACTGCGCAGCGAGTTTCCGGATATGCAGGTTGTCATCTTGACCGCCTACCGGGATTTCGCCTTTGCCCAGGAGGCCATCCGGCTGGGGGTGGCCCGCTTTCTGCTCAAGCCGTCCAAGATCGACGAGATCAAGGAGGCCCTGCAAACCACGGTGGAGCACCTGGACAAGACCGTCGGGGAGGGCGGGGAGGACGAGCAGACCCGCACCGCCGGTAGCTTTCTGGTCAACCAGGCGGTGGACTACATGGAGAAAAACTACCAGCAAAAGCTATCCCTTCAGATGGTGGCGGACTACTGCTATGTGTCCCAGTGGCATCTCTCCAAGCTCCTCAACCGATTTGCGGGCAAGAGCTTCTATGACATCCTCAACTCCATCCGGATCGACCGGGCCAAGGCGATGCTGGCGGACCCCAGTCTGAAAATCGGCGAGATCAGCGAGCTGACCGGCTATGCGGACACGGCCCACTTTGCCCGCACCTTCAAGAAGCTGGTGGGCATGAGCGCCAACGAATACCGGAACTCCCTGCAATAATGCGAGTGCATGAAAAGGCCGCTTGCCGCGCCCATCGGCAGGCGGCCTTTTTATGCGATACTGCCCAGCTTCCCGGCCCCCTCCGCCGCCGGGGAGAGACAAAATGCACAACCAAGGACAAGAAAGGCCAACCGGGTATCGTGACTTGTGGGAAAAATGTTGGTAAAATGTATAAACAGATAGGGCGATTCCTTCCTGGTTTCGTCAATGTGAATATAGAAGAAAGTTGGTGAAGAAATGACCCGCATACCCGCAAAGAAAAACAAGCCAACTGCATCCTCGCTGTACAAGTTCTCCAAATACAAGAAGACCCTGGTGCTCCTGACGATGGCGGCGCCCACCGCCATCTGGCTGCTGCTTTTGCGCTACCTCCCCATGGGGGGCATTGTCCTTGCCTTCAAGGACTACAAGATCAACCCCCGCAATCCCTCCTTTATCAGCAACCTGCTCAACAGCGAGTGGATGGGGCTGAACAATTTCAAGTTTCTGTTCATGACCGATGATGCCAAGATCATGTTCCGCAACACCCTGGCCTACAATATCGTCTTCATTATTCTCGGCATCATCATCCCGGTGGCCTTCGCCATCATGCTCAACGAGATCACCAAGAAATTCGTGGCCAAGGCCTACCAGACGCTGATGTTCTTCCCCTACTTCCTCTCCTGGGTGGTGGTCAGCTACTTCCTCAACGCCTTCATCGACGGCCAGTACGGCATGATCACCGCCATGCAGCAGGCCGCCGGTGGAACGGCCGTCAACTGGTATTACGAACCGGGGCCCTGGCCGTACATCATCGTGTTTGCCAACCTGTGGAAGAATGTGGGCTATACCACGATGCTCTATCTCTCCGCCATCACCGGCATCGACTCCACCCAGTACGAGGCCGCCTCCATCGACGGAGCCACCAAGTGGCAGCAGATCTGGTACGTGACCATCCCCAACCTGCGCACGATGATCTGCATCCTGTTCATCATGAACGTGGGGAAGATTTTCAACGCGGATTTCGGGTTGTTCTACTCCGTGCCCATGAACAGCGGCGCCCTGTATCCGGTGACCCAGGTGATTGATACATACGTGTACCGGGCGCTGAAGGTCACGGGGGACATCAGTATGAGCGCGGCGGCAGGTCTGCTGCAAAACGTATTGGGCTTCATCTGTATCCTGACCGCCAACACCATCGTCAAGAAGATCGACTCGGATAGCGGCATGTTCTAAGGAGGCGCGATATGACTGGTAAGAAAAAGAATCTCCGTCTGAACACCGTCAGCCGGGGCACGGAGGCCGTCATCTACATCGTTCTGGGTCTCTTCGCGCTGTGCTGTATCATCCCCTTTATTTTCGTCATCATTATCTCCTTCTCCTCGGAGGAGTCCATCCGGCAGATCGGCTACTCCTTCGTTCCCATGGAGTGGAGCACGGAGGCGTTCCGATACGCCTTCCAGAGGCTGCCCCAGATCTGGCGGTCCTACTTCAACAGCCTCTTCATCACCGTAGTGGGTACCATCGTGAGCACCCTCATGTGCGCACTGTACTCCTACGTGCTTTACCGGCCCGACTTCAAGTTCCGCCGCTTCTTCAATTTTTTCAGTTTCTTTACCATGATCTTCGGCGGCGGCCTGGTGCCCACCTACATCGTGTGTAAGCAGGTGCTGGGGCTCAACGAGAATTATGCGGCGCTGATCGTCCCCCTGCTGGTGAACCCCTTCAATATCATCATCATGCGCACCTTCTTCCAGAGCTCGGTGCCCCTGGAGCTCATCGAGGCCGCCACCATCGACGGCAGCGGCGAGTACAGCACCCTCTTCCGGGTGGTGGCCCCCATCGCCAAGCCCGGCGTGGCCACCATCGCCCTGCTCAACGCCCTGGTGTTCTGGAATGACTGGTATCTGTCCCTGCTGTACATTCAGCGCAACAAGATCCTTCAGCCCCTCCAAGCGCTGCTGATGGAGCTCCAGAACAACGTGGAGTACCTCAACCGCATGGCGGGCCAGATGGGCGCGGCGGCCATTCAGGAGGCGTCCAAATTGCCCTCCCAGTCCCTGCGGATGGTGCTGGTGGTGCTCATCGTGGTCCCCATCGCCTGCGCCTATCCCTTCTTCCAGCGCTACATCGTGGCCGGTCTGTCCGTCGGCTCAGTAAAAGGATGATGCAGTCCCCGGACTGTTTCACAAAATAAATTATGGAGGATATATCATGAAGAAGCTTCTGTCTCTGGTTCTGGCCATGCTTATGGTCCTGAGCCTGGCCGCCTGCGGCGGCGGAAACAACGACGCCCCCGCGAACAACGACACCCCGGCGAAGACGGACACCCCCGCCAACACGGATGCGCCCGCCAACACGGACACCCCCAGCGATACGCCCGCCGCCTCCGACCTGGACCCCGTGACCCTGAGCATCTGGCTCCACGGCAGCACCGTCACCCCCGAGGCATCCGCCAAGGTCATGGAGTCCGTCAACGCCTACCTGAAGGATAAGATCAACGTGACGTTGGAGCCCATCTGGGGCACCTGGGCCGACTTTGATACCGCCACCGTGACCGCCCTGGCCGGCGGCGACGACGTGGACATCTACTTCACCTGCAACTGGTCCGCCAACGAGTACAACAAGTACGCCCGGGACGGCTACTGGGTCAAGCTGGACGACCTGCTGCCCACCTACGGCGCGGACCTGCTCACCACCATCCCCGACGGCATCTGGGAGTGCGCCAAGACCAACGGCTACGACGGCATGGGCGTATATGCCGTGCCCGCCTTGAAGGACACCGCCACCCAGAACTGCTGGGACCTGAACGGCACCCTGCTGGCCGAGCTGGGCTACGACGTGGACGCGGTTGTCGAGTCCGCCTCCCTGAACCCCGACTTCTACTACTCCGACGAATTTGAGGAGATGCTCCAGAAGGCCAAGGACGCCAAGGGCGGCGACTTCTACCCCCTCGTCGGCGAGCCCGTGCTCTTTGAGCGCATTGCTACTGGCACTTCCATTGTCACCGGCGACCTGAACGGCGCCCCCGTGTTCTCCTACTACTACGACCTGGAGCACCCCGCCAAGGACATCGGCAGCAAGCTGGTGTGCAAGTACGCCACCCCCGAGTTCAAGAAGTTTGCCGAGCGCACCTACTACCTCTCCCAGAAGGGCTTCATCTCCCCCCAGACCCAGAACGTGGACACCGCCAACGCCTACATGGAGGCCTGCCGCAAGTCCGCCAGCTACCTGTTCTGCACCCAGTCCTACGCCTTCGGCTGTGAGCTGGATTACGCCCGGGACCGCGGCATTGACGTGCGCATGATCCCCACCGACGCGCCCTATATGGACGCCACCTCCGGCCAGGGCGCCATGATGGCCATCTCCGCCACCTCCAAGAACCCGGAGCGGGCCCTGATGTTCCTGAACCTGCTGAACACCGACCCCGAGCTCATGACCCTGCTGAACTATGGCACCGAGGGGTACACCTATAACAAGAACTCCGACGGCACCATCACCTTCGTGGACGAGGTCCGCACCACCTACAGCCCCTGGCGCAACGGCATGGGCAACATCCGGATCCTGCCCGCCACCTCCGACGAGGGCGCGGATTACTGGGATCGCTTCTCCGCCTACTATGACCAGGCCGAGGCCCTGCCCTACGGTTCCTTCATCGTGGACGTCTCCGGGCTGTCCAATGAGGCCACCGCCCTGGCCAACGTGTACGGCCAGTATGGTTTCCAGCTGATGGCCGGAGCCACCAACCCCGAGACGGTTCTGCCCGAGTTCCTCTCCAAGCTGGAGGAGGCCGGTATGCAGAAGATGCTTGACACAGCCAACGAGCAGCTGGCCGCCTACATAGCCGGCTAAGCGCCGACCGCAAAGCGGCAAGAACATAAGAGAGGTCCCCCGCCAGTTTCGGCGCGGGACCTCTCTTACTGCGGACTAGAAGTAGTCCACGATCATCATCGGTTTGCGGTAGAACACCTGCGAGAGCGCATCCGTCCGGCGGCAAATCTCGATGCCGTCCATCCACTCCGCCGCATCCGGGAAATCGCAGACGCCGGAGATCAGGGCGGAGAAGGCGGGAATGGAGAGCACCGCGTCCGGCGCCTCCTGGGTCTCCTCCACGGAGACGGCCCGGCCCTCCGAGAAACGGATGGCAAAGGCGCGGTCGTTCTCCTGGATCTGCGGGTCCCTGATCCGCAGGACGGCGGAGCCGCCGCCCATGTACCGAGCCTTTCTCAGCACGCGCTCCACGTTGACCACCCGCACCATGCCTGCCCCGCGGAGGGACCAGGTTGCCGCGCCCATGGACCACTCCGGCGCCAGGTACTGCATAGCGGTTGCAGTTGGAATCGAAAATTTCACCAGCCTGTGGTCGGCGGAGAGGCTCTTGAAGAGGCCCATCAGGCCGAAAAAGCCCTCTCTGTCGATAAAGAAGAACCGGCTGCAAACCAGATCCTGTCCGTCGTCCCGCGCCTCTTTCCGGAAGAAGGTGTAAGCTTTTGGCGTCCCGTCTTCGGCCCAGTAGACGTAGGTAAATTCCTGCTTTACCGCCGGGTCCTGCTTCTCCAGCCACTTGTAGTCCTCGGCCCGGTGCCGGACCATCATATTGTACCGGTTTTCCCAGGCGGCATCAATGGCGCGGACGGCCTCCTTCTGTAGGTCCCCCTGCTCAATCAAATGGAGGGTTCCCTTCCCCTCCGGCGGCGTCAGCAGGGCCAGATCCACCGCCGCATGGTATTTTTGCACGCAGCACTCGTAGCCGAATTTGCGGTAGTAGGCGGTGGAGAAGGGGTAGAGATAGGAAAAATCATAGCCGTTGGCGTACAGATCCGGAAGCATGGCCTGGAAGCACCCCCGGATGCCGCCCCGCCGCCGGTACTGGGGCAGGGTAGCCACCCCGCCAATGCCACCCATTTTGCAGGCATGGCCGTCAAAATGAACCATGAAATCCGTGACGGAGAGGGTGCTCATCATCTCCTCACCGTCCAAGGCCGCCCAGCGGGTGAACCCTTCTTCGTCCGGCTGTGCGGCGGCGCGGTCCATGGGCTGCTCAAAGGCGATGGCGAACAGCTCGTTGGCGCGAGGCGTTTCCTCCGGGGTCAGTTTGCGAATCATCAGGGGTGTACCTCCTTTTCCGATGTCTCCTGTAAATAGGGAGCAAATATTTTTTTCAGCAGGAAGGTGTTTGCATAGGCGGCCGCAGAAAAATACAGCGCCGCCCAGACAAATCCCAGTTGGAGAAACCGATAAAAATCGAACAGCATCAGGGCGAAGGGCAGAACGTTGAGCGCCACCATCAGCACGGACCTGGGGAGATACCCCAGACTGAGGATCAGCGCATTTCGCGCCGTCTCCCACACGCTGCCGCCAAACTGACTGCACAGCGGAAAGAGGTAGCTCGAAATCAGCAGCGCCAGCACAAAGAGTATGGCGAACAGGACAGAGCCCCACCGGAGCGCCCCTGGCAGGAGGTAAAGCACATATGTATTCACGCACGCCGCAGCGCCGCACACCAGAGCGGCCAGCCACAGGAGCGTGCTCCTTCTGAAGTCCTCCCGGAAGGCGGCAAAATACGTGCGGATCAGGCTCCCCTCCCGGTCCGTACCAAACCGGAAGCAGACCGTGTAGAGGGAGGAGGAGGCCGCGCCGATGGTCACAACGGGGACGCAGGTGAGCAGGAAGAGCAGGTTCAGGACCATCAGATCCCCCACGCGGCTCATAACGCGCATCAGCCGGGAATCCGGGGAAAACAGGGCGCGCATCAGCTCCCACCACCTTCTGACAGAATGACCGGGTTGTTTCGCCCAGCGGCAATGCGGAGAGAGGAAGGGTTGGGCGAAAAACCGTTTCCCATATAGTATAGCGGACTTGGAGATGGTTTTCAACCTCTTTTTCTCCGTTTACTGCGATTCCAACGGATACTTTATGGTTAAGCGGCCATATCCTTTCGCGCAAACCGCCGGATTCCCAGCCCGGCCCCCAGCGTACCCAGTATACAGCCTGTGATGAGAGCGCCCGCCAGGGGCTCATCGGCGAACACCCGGGCGGCGTCGGCGTAATAATAGGGCGTGACGAACTTCAGAGCTTCCATGCGCTCGTCCAGGTTGATAAGCAGTCCCAGGAAGTATAGCGCGGCCGCCAGGCCCATGGCCAGGCCGTAGCTGCTCCGCCGCAGGAAGGACGAGAGCCCGAAACAGATTCCCCCGATCTCCAGCTGCATCAG
This sequence comes from uncultured Oscillospiraceae bacterium, assembly GCA_910588045.1. GTDB lineage: Bacteria > Bacillota > Clostridia > Oscillospirales > Oscillospiraceae > Pelethomonas. The sequence continues at coordinate 41,773 of CAJUPS010000002.1, forward strand.
CAGCAGGGCGCCGTGGTAGCGCAGCAGGTCTCCCCACTCCGCCTCCTTCCCGATGGCCAGGATACCCCCCGCCCCGCAGGCGAGGCAGACCAGGTTCAGCGCCAGGATCATCACCGCAAGGGAGGCCAGCTTCTCCAGCGCGATCCGGGACCGGCTCACCGGATGGCTCAGGAGGAACTCCGCCGTGTGGCCGCCCTCCTCACCCGCCAGCAGTCCCATGGCCGTCAGAGCCGCGAAGAAGGCGCCCCCCAGCCCCAGGACATTGCCGCATTCCGTGCCGTAGAAGCCCATAATGGTGCCGAATTGCAGCTTGTCCAGGCCGAAAGCGGCGGAGAACTGTCCCATGCTGGCGAACAGCACGCTCATATCCCCCATTCCTCCCTCCATAGAGGGGTACAGCCCCACGCACACCGCCATAAAGCCCCCGATCACCGCGCTCCACACCAGCAGGCTCACCCATCCGGAGCGCAGCTCCTTTGCAAAAACCGTCATTGTACCGTCCTCCCCTCGTAGTAGTCGAAGAATTTGTTCTCAATGTCCAGCTCTGCCGTGGTGCCCTCCACGACCAGACGGCCCTCCCGGATGATGGCCGCCCGGTCGCAGTACCGCTGGACCTCGTAGAGCACATGGGAGGAGAGGAACACCCCGGCTCCCTCCTGCCGCCTCTGCTCCAGCAGGGACCAGAACGCCCGCTGCACCAGGGGGTCCAGGCCGCTGGTGGGTTCGTCCAGGATGTAGAGCATCGGCCGGTGCTGCATGGCGCAGACGATGGAGACCTTCTTTCGGTTGCCCAGACTCAGCTCCCGGATCTTCTTCCGGGTATCCAGCTCCAGGGCTTCGCACAGGGCAGCGGCCTCGGCCCGGCAGTTCCGCTTCCGCAGGTCCGCCGACAGGCGGATGACCTCCGACACCCGCCACTCCGGGTAGAACATGGCCTCAGAGGGCATATAGCCCACCTGGGCGAGAAGGGCGGTGCGGTCCCTGACGCAGTCCAGCCCCAGGATCTCCGCCGACCCGGCGGTGGGGGAGATGAGACCCAGCAGGGTGCGGATGGTGGTGGACTTCCCCGCCCCGTTGGGCCCGATGAAGCCGAAGCAGCTCCCCGCCGGGACGTGCAGCGTCAAATCCGTCACGCCCCGGGCCTTGCCATAGGTCTTTGTGAGATGGTGAATATGGATCATAGGTACTCCTCCTTGTAAAGATAGGTGCGGAGCATGTCCGCATATTTTTTGTACTCCACGAACAGCGTTTCGATTTCCTCCGCCGTGTAGGCCCCGGTCCGGGCCATCATGCCCTCGGCGGCCAGCGTGAGCAGCCGGATGACCTCCCAGGGGTCCACACCGGGCTTGAATTTGTACAGGTCCATCCGGGCAAGAAAGTCCCTGGAGGTGGTCTCCAGCAGGTCGTTCAGGCCCTTCCGCAGCCTGGGGGAGAGGAGGCTGTCCCGCTCGTAGTACGCCCGCATGACGAAACGGAACAGGCCCGGATACCGGCGCACCATGTCCATCTTGACCTTTTGCCCCATCTCCAGCGCCAGGAAAAAGTCGGTCTCCCCGAAGTCGTAGGTTTTCAGCATGTATTGCTTGATACATACGTCCAAGGCGTACTGGAACAGGTACAGATACAGCTCCCGCTTGTCCTTGAAGTAGTGAAACAGCAGCCCCTTGGATACCCCGGCGCGCTTGGCGATGGAGTCGGCGGAGGTCTTCTTGAAGGTACTCTCCCCGAACTCGATCATGGCGCTGCTGCGGATCAGATCCTGCCGCTCCGGGGGCAGATTGAAGAATTTCGGATTCACGGCGTTTCCCCCCTTCCACCTCCACCATACCGCCGTTGACCATTTTGGTCAACCCCCCTCCTACTTTTTCTTGAAAGAAAAAGTAGGCAAAAAGAACTTTAACGCGCTTCGCTGGTTGGTGCTATTCCGAAATTTTCGCCCGGTGACGATACTGCGCTTCTACCGCAGGCAGCCGCTGGTATAATGTTCTTGCGGGGGTCAAACACTACCTGGGAGGATACGTTGCCGGGATTGCGCTTCCAAAGAGGAAAAATTTTACTTGACAAATACCCCTGGAGGGTATATACTGACAGCAGTCAAAATACCCCGGGGAGGTATATAGTATGAGCGCGTGCTGTGAAAAAAAGCGCATCCGGAGTGACGAGGAGCTGAAACGTCTCTCCAACCGGCTCTGCCGCATCGAGGGTCAGGTCCGGGGCCTGCGGGAGATGCTGAACAAGGACGTGTACTGCCCGGACATCCTGGTCCAGGTCTCCGCCGTCAACGCGGCTCTCAACAGCTTCAGTCGGGAGCTGCTCAGCGAGCACATCCATACCTGCGTAGCGGATGGCCTCCGCCGCGGGGAGGACGAGGTGGTTGACGAGCTGGTGGGCGTTTTGCAGAAGTTGATGAAATAGGAGGGGATCGGTATGAAACAGACCTTTCATGTAACGGGGATGACCTGTTCTGCCTGCTCCGCCCACGTGGAGAAGGCCGTGAGTAAGGTGGAGGGTGTGTCCTCCGCCAGTGTAAACCTGCTCTCCAACAGTATGCAGGTGACCTACGACGAGACGGTCGTCACCGCGGAGGGCATCATCGCCGCTGTCACCGCCTCCGGCTACGGGGCCTCCCTGCCGCAGAAGGCGGGCAGCAAGGCCGCCCCGCCAAAGCGCGAGGACGCCATGGCGGGGGAGATCCAGGGGATGAAGCACCGCCTGGTGTGGTCCTTTGTCTTCCTGATCCCTCTGTTCTACATCTCCATGGGCCACATGCTGGGCGCGCCTCTGCCCGGGTTCCTGGTGGGGATGGAGAATGCCCTGGCTTTTGCGTTCACCCAGCTGCTGCTGACGCTGCCGATCATGTACCTCAACGACAAATACTATAAGGTGGGGTTCAAGACCCTTTTCCGGGGCGCACCGAATATGGATTCCCTGATTGCCGTAGGGTCAATGGCCGCCGTGGTCTACGGCGTATTCGCCATCTACCAGATTGGGTGGGGCCTGGGCCACGGGGACATGGAGCTGGTGGGGCGCTACCACATGGATCTGTATTTTGAGTCCGCGGGGATGATCCTGGCCCTCATTACCCTGGGAAAATTTCTGGAGACCCGCTCCAAGGGCAAGACGGGCGAGGCCATTACGCGGCTCATGGACCTGGCTCCCAAGACCGCCAGCGTCCTGCGGGACGGCGTGGAGGTGGAGGTCCCCGTGGAGGAGGTCCGGGTAGGGGACAGGATTATGGTCCGGCCGGGACAATCCGTGCCGGTGGACGGCGTGATTATCGAGGGGGCCTCTGCCGTGGATGAGAGCGCTCTGACCGGCGAGAGCCTGCCCGTGGACAAGGGCGTGGGGGACAAGGTGGCCGCCGCATCCATCAACCGCTCCGGCGCGTTTACCTTCGAGGCCCTGCGGGTAGGGGAGGACACCACCCTGGCCCAGATGATCCGGCTGGTGGAGGAGGCGTCGGGCTCCAAGGCGCCCATTGCCAAGCTGGCGGACAAGGTGGCGGGGGTGTTTGTACCGGTAGTGATGGTGATTGCCGCCGTGACCGCCGTGGTGTGGCTGATTGCCACCGGGAACATCACGCAGGCCCTCACGGGCGGCGTGGCCGTGCTGGTGATCTCCTGCCCCTGTGCCCTGGGGCTGGCGACGCCGGTGGCCATTATGGTGGGCACCGGCAAGGGGGCAGAAAACGGCATCCTGGTGAAGTCCGCCGAGGCCCTGGAGACCCTTCATGCCATCGACACCGTGGTCATGGATAAGACCGGAACGCTCACCCAGGGCAAGCCCAAGGTGACGGACGTCCTGCCCGCCGAGGGGCTGACGGAGAACGCCCTGCTGGGCCTGGCCGCCTGTCTGGAGGCCCCGTCGGAGCACCCCCTGGGCGCGGCCATCGTGGAGGAGGCCGCTGCACGGCAGCTGCCCCGCCAGCCGGTGGAGGGCTTCGAGGCGGTCCACGGGCGGGGCGTCCGGGCCGTATTGGGCGGCCATGCCTGTCTGGCAGGGAACCGCGCCATGATGGAGGAGGCCGGAGTGGAGCTGTCCCCCTGGCTTTCCCAGGGAGAGGCGCTGGCAAACCAGGGCAAGACGCCCCTCTATTTCGCCAAGGATACCACCATGCTGGGCATTGTCGCCGTGGCCGACACGCCGAAGCCCACCAGCAGGGACGCGGTGGACGCCTTCCGCAGTCTGGGGATCGACGTCATCATGCTCACCGGGGACAACCGCCGCACGGCGGACGCCATCGGCCGGGAGCTGGGCGTCACCGAGGTGATCGCCGAGGTTCTGCCCCAGGACAAGGAGAGCAAGATCTCCGAGCTCCAGAGCCGGGGCAAAAAGGTGGCCATGGTGGGCGACGGTATCAACGACGCCCCCGCCCTGGCCCGGGCGGACGTGGGCCTGGCCATCGGCGCGGGCACCGACGTGGCCATCGAGAGCGCGGACATCGTGCTGATGAAGTCCGACCTCATGGATGCCGCCACTGCCGTGGAACTCAGCCGGGCCACCATCCGAAATATAAAAGAGAACCTGTTCTGGGCATTTTTCTATAACTCCCTGGGCATTCCCCTGGCGGCGGGAGTATTCTTCCCGCTGCTCCAGTGGCAGCTCAACCCCATGTTTGCCGCCGCCGCCATGAGTCTGAGCAGCGTGACGGTGGTGTCCAACGCCCTGCGGCTGCGGTTTTTCAAGAGCAAATTCCACTCCGATGCCGCCCCGCTCCCCGGTGAGACCGGGACGGCCTGTGCAGCAGGCTGTCCCGTTGCACTCCAAACAATAGAAACGCAACAAATGCAAGGAGGAAACACAGCTATGGCAAAGACCATGAAAATCGAGGGCATGATGTGTGCCCACTGTTCCGGGAGGGTGGAGAAGGCCCTCAACGACCTGCCTGGCGTCACCGCCACGGTGGACCTGGAGGCGGGCACCGCCACGGTCAATGGCGACGCCGCCGACGAGGTGCTGACCAAGGCGGTGACCGACGCGGGATATACCGTTGTGAGCATCCAGTAGAGAGCAGAATGAGAGCGGCGAGGCGTGAAGCCTCGCCGCTCTTGTCTATTGCGATTCTCAGTCCCCGAAGCTGATGCCCAGCAGCTTGGCCTCCTTGACGATGGAGGAATCCGGGTCCACCATCTTCAGTTTCCCGGCCACCTCCTCCAGGGGCACCTTTACGATTTCCCGGTTCTTGTAGCCCACCATGAAGCCGTACTCGCTCTGGAGGATGAGCTTGCCCGCCTCACTGCCCAGCCGGGAGGCGAATACCCGGTCGTAGGGGCAGGGGCTGCCGCCCCGCTGGGTGTGGCCGGGCACCGTCACCCGGACCTCCAGGCCGCAGCGCTTGCCCAGCTCCTCAGCGATCTCATAGGACACGGAGGGGTGGGTCCGCTTGGACAGCTTCTTCTTGTACTCCTTCTTACTCAGCTTGGCGTCCTCCTTGGAGATGGCCCCCTCGGCCACCGCCAGGATGGTGAAGCGGCTGCCGCCCTCGTGGCGGGCCTTGATTTTTTTCGCCAGCTTGTCGATGTCGTAGGGGATCTCCGGAATGAGGATGATGTCCGCGCCTCCGGCGATGCCCGCGTTCAGGGTCAGCCAGCCCACCTTGTGGCCCATGACCTCCACCACGAAGATGCGCCCGTGGGAGGCGGCGGTGGTGTGGATGCAGTCGATGGCCTCGGTGGCCACGTTCACCGCGCTCTGGAAGCCGAAGGTCATGTCTGTGCCCCAGAGGTCGTTGTCGATGGTCTTGGGCAGGGTGATGACGTTCAGGCCCTCGGTGCGCAGGAGGTTGGCGGTCTTGTGGGTGCCGTTGCCGCCGAGGATGACCAGGCAATCCAGCTGGAGCTTGTAGTAGGTCTGCTTCATGGCGGCCACCTTGTCCACGCCGTCCTCGCCGGGGATCTGGATGGTTTTGAAGGGGGTGCGGCTGGTGCCCAGGAAGGTGCCGCCCTTGGTGAGGATGCCGGTGAAGTCGGCGTAGGTGAGGAGCTTGAAGCGCCCGTAGATGAGGCCCTGATAGCCATCCTGGAAGCCGTAGATCTCCACCTGCTCGCCGGAGTTGAACAGCGTCTTGGCGACGCCGCGCATGGCCGCGTTCAGGGCCTGACAGTCCCCGCCGCTGGTCAGCATACCGATTCGTTTCATAACAAAGCCCTCCTCTGTTATTTTCCGCCCCCGTAGGGGCAATATCTACTATGCCTATTATATAGCGGTTTTGGGAGAAGTACAAGCGGAAAATACAAAAGCGGGAAAAAACGCGACGGCATACTGCCGCCGTGTTTTTCATGGCAAATGCCACTCCGGTGCGTCGTCCAGTTCAAACAGCAGCTCCCATTTTTTCCTCCACGACTCCTGGTCTCCCTCAAGGAGTGGAAACATAGCCAGCATATATAGTCGAAGCAGTTGAAAATCGGCAAAGTTCGGCGGTCAAAACAGGGTGTGGACTTCGTTGTCGTCTTTGGCGGGCGTCAGCCCGCCTGCATCCTCCGCCTCGCCACGCCCTGTTTTTCCTCGCCTCCTTTTTACCGATTCTCAACCGCATCGACTATAATCACATTCATCGCACAGGCCGGGCTCTGTCTGTATCCACCTCTGTCCGTCCCAGATAAAGCAGTCCTCACAGACTTTTGGAATAATACCGTCAAAAAAGCTCATACTGTATACCTCCTATCTTGCTATTATACTCGGATATTTAGACATATGCAAGCATATCATACAACTTTATAATATTTGCATGATTTGACAGATGATGGTGGAGATTTCCAGTATGATGAGCTATGCCCCTCTGTTCAAGACAATGAAGAAAAAGGGTATCACTTCCTATCGGCTACAGAAGATGGGATTCAATCGGGCTACCTACTACTCCATTAAAAGCGGAAACAGTGTTTCAACAAATACGATCCATCAGCTCTGCAAGCTCTTGAACTGTCGGGTGGAGGATATTATCGAGTATGTACCTGACAAGTAGAAATACTGGAGGTAGGGCCGTGATTTCATATGCGCCATTATGGCGGACTATGGAGCGGAAGGGCGTCACCACTGATAAATAAAAACCTCCGGGAAGCGGTGTCCCGGAGGTTTTTCTCATGTCCGTGTTCCAGAGGTCATTATCGATGGTCTTGGGAGCGGAAACGGCCTCGTGTGCGTTGAACGGGGAAGGCACCGCGGGCCGAAAAAGTCCCCCAATTGGTTGATTTTATTGCGGCGATGTGCTATACTTTTTACAGGTGCGGCTTGATGGATTCCGGTTTGCCGGGGCATTGCAGCATTTTTGGTGGAACGTTAAACGAACATTTCTCGCAGTTTTACTTCGGAGGGAGATAAATATATGCTCATGAAGTTTGAATGGGACGAGGAAAAAGACCGGATCAACCAGGAAAAGCATGGTATATCCTTTGAAACGGCAGCATATGTCTTCCGGGATGAATCCTATATAGAGATGTACGATTTTGAGCATAGTATTGATGAAGACCGCTATATTGCAATCGGGATGGTGGGCGACCTTCTGTTCGTCGTGTTTACGGAGCGCGGGGAAACCATTCGGCTAATATCTGCACGGCTAGCGACAGAGAGGGAAAGGAGGCTGTATTATGACCAGAACCTTTACAATTAAAGACGGGCAAGCGCCTACAAAAAAGCAGTTAGAAGAAGTGAAGGCGGCGGCAAACCGGGAAGTGCAATTTGATGAAGATGCTCCCGAACTGTCTCCGGCAATGTTCAAGGCGTTTCAATGTTCCGTAGCCCAGCGCAATAGGAGGAAGAAAAACGCTTGACCTGAAAAAGCTGACTCTTACGAATCAGGCCCTGACTTACGAAAGTCAGGGCCAATTTTGTTATGCCGTTTCCCGCATCTGTTCCCCCGGGACTTTCAATTAAACCGATTCTGCGCCTCCTGGACCCCCTTCTCCATGACGCATAGCGCGGCGTCTACGGCCCGGCCCACGGCCTCGTCCACGATTTTTTTCTCCTTGGCCGTAAAGTGCCCGATGACCCAGTCAATCATCTCGTGGTCCGGGTGTTCCGGCGCGCCCACGCCCACGCGGACCCGAGGAAATTGGTCCGTCCCCAGGTGGGCGATGATATTTTTCAGCCCGTTGTGGCCCCCGGCGCTGCCCCCGGCGCGGATGCGCAGCTTCCCCAGGGGCAGGGCCACGTCATCGGAGATCACCAGTACGCGGTCCGGGGGGATCTTGTAGAACCCGCCCGCCAGCTTCACGGACTCGCCGCTGAGGTTCATATAGGTCTGGGGCTTGAGGACCAGCACCCGCTGATTCTGTATCCTGACCTCCCCGGTCAGGGCCCGGTAGCGGAGCTTGTTGATTTTGACGCCCTCCCGTCGGGCCAGCTCGTCGGCGGCCATGAAACCGATGTTGTGCCGGGTGGTCTCATACTCCTTTCCTGGGTTGCCCAGGCAGACCAGGAGCCATTGATAATTGGATGCAAACATAGGGATTCCACTCTCCGTCCTGTCAGCACCTGTTTCGTATCTCCCTGTGCACGTTGAGATACGAAGCAGGTGCTTATTTCGAGTGCTATTTTACATACGGCGGAGGGAAAAGTCAAGGAAAAATCCGGCCCGGAGGCAAGCGCCTCCGGGCCCAAAAAGATTCCGCCGTATAGTGTTCGCTGGCGGGACCCGTTATTTCGCGTCCTCCCGCGTCCTCTTGGACATGATTGCCGCCTGGTATCTGGGAATCAGTGCCATGGGCTCTTTTCCGTCGGTAATGCCCAGCTTTACGGCCTCCTCCCATTCCTCCTTGGCCCATGCAGGTACAGGCTGGGTTTTCAGGTAGCTGTTCAGCGCGTTAAAAATCTCTTCTCCGGTCATAGTTTCCTCCTCATAGTTGTCAAATGGTCTGATATAGGCATCCGCAAGGACCTTTTTCCTCACCCTGCGGTACACGCCTCCGCCGTTGTCCTGACTGCCCTTGTTGCTGGGGGATGTGTTGCCCTCAATGGCGGTGATCGTTTCAGCGGTGGCGCTCTCCACGATTCCCGTGTGGCCGAAGTTATAAATGACAATGTCATTGGCCCTGGGCTCCTTAGAGACTCTCTCCGGCTGGTACTTCTGATACCACTGGAGGAGCTGAGAGCAGCTGGCCGTTTTATAGGGCAGCGGGTGCCCCGCCTGGGAAAAGCACCACTGCACGAACATCATGCACCAGGGCTGGCCGTCCAGACCGTACCAATCCCCATATGGGGTCCGGTTGCTTCCAGCCGGGCTCTCGGTATTTCCAATCTCGCTCTGAGCGATTTTCAAGGGATTACTCTCCATCTGACCTTCTGTCCTCCACTCCTTGCTTTCACGCATCATGATCCCTCCTTATCTCCTGTGATCACGTTGCTTGCTTTGTGCCCTGCCAGCGGCAGGGTCTCTCCCTCCTGTTTACAGTGTATACCCCATGAGCGTGTCTGTTGCCAGGTCTGCCGCATAACTTGTTTTAGCGCTCTCACATCGAGAGTGCTAAAGTTCACGATCAGGACATATTTTCCGCAAGATTTGTTCACACTTGCAGAGCATACTATAGTCACAATCAAAAAAGAAATCGGAGGTTTTGAACCATGTTTGAAATGATGCCTTTTGTCCGCAACCGCGGTGTGGACCTCTATCACCCCTTTCGCGACTTGGAGGAGCTGGAACGCAGTCTGTTTGCCAGCAACGGCGTGAATGCCTTCCGTACCGACATCCGGGAAATCGGAGACGCCTATCTGCTGGAGGCCGACCTGCCCGGGATGAAGAAGGAGGACATCCACATCGACATCGACGGCGAGCGCCTGACCATCAGTGCCGAGCGCAGCGCCAACAAGGAGGAGAGGGACGAAAACAGCGGATATATCCGCTGTGAGCGCTCCTACGGCTCCTTCTCCCGGAGTTTTGACATCTCCGGTATCCAGGCGGAGAAGATTTCCGCCGCATACGAGGACGGAGTGCTGAAGCTGACCCTGCCCAAGCAGACCAAGGAAGTCCCCGCCAGCCGGAGGCTGGAGATCCAGTAAACATTTATCTCATATAGGCACCCGGAGAGCACCGCCCATATGGTCGATGCTCTCCGGGTGTTTTTTTATCAAAAATAATTCTCAAGCCGCACATTTTGCCGTTTCAGACGTTATACATAGTAGAGGACACGAAAGGAGGGGGGACTGTGGCGTTGGACATAGAAGAGCAGTACGAAAAAATTTACCGCTATTGCTTCTACCGCCTCGGCAGCCGGGAGCAGGCGGAGGACATCACCCAGGAGACCTTCCTGCGCTGGTTCGCCAGTGACACCTATCGGGATACCAACCAGGTGCTCCAGTACCTCTATACCATCGCCCGCAACCTCTGTACGGACGAATACCGCCGGTCTGTCCCCGAACCGTACCCGGCAGGACCGCCCTGCCAGGAAGCCGATCCGCTGCTCTCCATCGCGCTCAGAGCAGAGCTGGACAAGCTGGATGCGGAGGATCGGGAATTGATATTGCTGCGGTATGTCAATGAGGTGCCGGTCAAGGTGCTGTGCGGGCTGTATCAGCAGTCCCGATTTTCTCTACATCGAAGAATGAAGCGCATTTTGAAAGCTCTCCGAGACGCATTGGAACAAATAGAGGGGTGAGACGATGAATAAAAAGTACAAACAGGCCCTGTCAAGTGCGTTCTACGCTCCGCCTCCTGCCCGAAAAGCGGCTTTTTTGAAGCAGCACCGCCGCCGGGAGCTGGGCCGCTGGGAGCTGATCGCGCTGCAAGTCAGGTATATTCGCTGGTGGGTGTGGCTGTTGTCGCTGGCTATGTCCGGCTTTATTCTGATGACGGTCACCTTGCCAGCGGAGTCCACCCCCTGGTATATTGCCGCGCTGACCCCGTTTCTGGCGCTGCTGGTGATAACGGAGAACGGGCGGGCGCAACTATACCAGATGGAGGAGCTGGAGCTGGCCTGCCGGATGTCCCGGCAGAGCGTCATCCTGGCCCGCATGGTGACGCTGGGACTATTCCACCTGGTATTGTTCGGCCTGTTGACGCCCTTGCTGGCCCTCTGGAGTACCGTAGAGGCGGCCCAGGCCAGCGTGTATCTGCTGACGCCCTACCTGCTCACGGCGGCGCTGGGGATGGAGCTGACCCGCCGGATCCGTGGCCGGGAGGGCTTGCTGGCCTGCGGCGCCGTGGCGGCGGCAGTCAGTGTTTCGGGGCCGCTTGCGGTGAATATCCGACCAACCCTGTACCAGCCGGAGAATTTGCTCTGGTGGGGAGCGGCACTGGCGGCGGCAATGATAGCTGCGGCTGTGGAATTTGCGCTAAATGTGAAGAATATGGAGGAGCTACAATGGAATTGATCGTGCGGGACCTGACAAAGCGGTATAAAGACAAGTGCGCCGTGGATGGCGTGTCACTGCGGCTCACGGAGGGCATCAACGGTCTGCTGGGGGCCAACGGCGCGGGCAAAACCACCCTCATGCGGATGCTGTGCGGTATTTTGAAGCCCTCAGCGGGCAGCATTTCACTGGATGGGGTGGACGTGTCCAGCGAGGACTACCGTGCCGTATTGGGGTATCTGCCCCAGGACTTCGGCTACTACCCAGACTTTACCGGCCTGGATTTTCTGCTCTATCTTGCGGCGCTGAAAGGGCTGTCCCGCCCTCACGCGAAGCGCCGGGCCAAGGAACTGCTGGAACTGGTATCCCTCCAGGATGTGGGGAAAAAGAAGATCAAGACCTATTCCGGCGGCATGAAGCAGCGGCTGGGGATCGCCCAGGCCCTGCTCAACGACCCGCGTCTGCTGATCGTGGACGAGCCTACGGCGGGGCTGGACCCCAAGGAAAGAGTGCACTTTCGCAGCCTGATTGCCGAGTTGGGGCAGGACGCCATCGTACTGCTGTCCACCCATATCGTGTCCGATGTAGAGAAGATAGCCGACCACATGCTGATGATGTCCGAGGGCAGGGTGATTTTGGACGAGCCGTGGGACAAGGCCCGGACGGACCTGGAGCAACTCTACATGGAGGAGTTTGGAGGGGAAGCGGAATGAAAAATCTGGGTACGCTTTATTCCTACGAGCTGAGGAAGCTGCTGACGAAAAGGATGGCGTGGGTGACGACCCTCCTGCTGTCGGCGCTGATGGTTTATACGGCCTGTTCACCGCCCTCCGCCGCTTACGGCTCGACCTTCACGCGGACGGACAGGGAGGGCCATACCACCAGCCAATATCTTTCCATGGCGGAGCAGGACAAGATCAAGCGGGAGGGTGACCGGTCGATTCGCGGACTGCCAATGGACGAAGAATTTTTCCGTCAGATCCGAGCGCTTCCGTTGTTCAGCGGCGAATATCTCCTGACGGACCGCGCTGAAGTAAGCAGCTACTTCATGGCAGAAGACCCCCGGTTTTCCTGGGCGTACAGTATGATAGAGAGCATTCCGAACCTGAATGCTGCGACAGTGACCGAAGAGCAGTTTTATACCGCTCGTGAGCAGCTTTTGGAGCAGACATGGCGAACACAGGGGCTGTCGGAACAGGAAGCCGCTTACTGGCGGGCAATGGAGACAAGGGTGACAAAACCTTTCGTCTACCAAAACATCTGGGGGAGCCGTGATTTGCTGGACACGCAGCCCGTCTTCCTCTCCGAGGTCATCCCGCTGACGGCCGCCGTGTTCCTGTGCGGTGTGTTTTCGGAGGATAAACGTGCCCGGACCGATGTGCTGGTTTTCAGCAGCAGGCATGGTTGGCTTCCGTTGTGCCTTGCCAAGGCGCTGGCGGGGTGTACCGCCGTGCTTGCAGGGAGCGGCGTGATCCTGGGAAGTACCGCCGCCGCAATTTTTCTCACGAGGGAGGTGCCAGGTCTTGACGCGGCGGTCCAGCTGCGGTGCCTGAGGAGCAGTTTCCCCATGACCATGGGGCAGGCGGTCGCGCTTATGTGGAGCCTGCTGCTGCTCTACGGTCTGCTGTGCGGCGGAATCACCCTGTTGATTTCCGCATGGACGAGGAGCAGCGTTGCCGCACTGACTGCGCCTGCCCTGTTGGTGCTCATGCAGATGATGCGAATCCCTTTTCCCGCGTGGATGGGGGAATACATGCCGAATCAGTTGTTTGATTCTATGTCCACCTTGAGCGACGTCCGCCTGCTCAGACTCTTCGGGGTGACCCTCAATAAGCTCCAGTTTGGCTTTCTCCTGTACGGATTGCTGACGATTCTTCTGCTGTCCCTATGCTGGCTGGGCTGGCGGCGGAGCGCAGAGGGCAGAAGTCACTAATAACAGGGCGGATGTCATTATGGAACCAATCGTCGGTCCCCGGCTTTCTTTCGGAGACGTCCGCGATGCAAAATCACGCTCGACTTTGCAGATAAAGTGTGCTATACTAGGCAAAAACTGCGAGTAGGGAGCGTATAGGGAATGATTAAGATACTGTTCGTCTGCCACGGCAACATCTGCCGCAGCCCGATGGCCGAATTTGTGATGAAGGATTTGGTAAAGAGAGCGGGGCTGGAGAGCCGATTCCACATCGCCTCCGCCGCCACCAGTACCGAGGAGATTGGCAATCCGGTCTATCCGCCCGCCCGCCGGAAGCTGGCGGAGCACGGTATTGGCTGTGCGGGCAAGACTTCCCGCCAACTCACCAGGGCCGACTACGACCAATACGATTTTCTGATCGGAATGGACAGTGCCAACCTGCGGAATATGCGCCGCATCTGCGACGGCGACCCTGTGGGCAAGGTGCATCTGCTGATGGAGTATACCGACCATCCCGGCGATGTAACCGACCCGTGGTATACGGGCGACTTTGAGGCCACCTGGCGGGATGTGCTGGCCGGATGCAGTGGATTGCTGGAGCAGTTACAGCGGCATGGCGAGCGATAAGAAAAGCGCAGACGGGGAGCAATACCGCGATTTGCGACAGGGGAGCAGCTGACGGCTGCTCCCTTTTTCACCCTGCATCCGAAACCCGTGCGCCCTATCATTTTACCCGAAAAAACCATCCATGCAGTGTTTATTTTTCTCTGTCTTTTCTGAGCGGCAAATCTTGTCATCGGTCGGAGAATATGGTATATTACACTGGGGTTTTAACAAATAGGCGGGCAAAGCCTGCCCCCGAAACGGCGCAGGCCGCCTCGGGACGAATGGAAAGAGGAGAAAATTATTTATGAAAAAACCTTTAAGACTGATAGCAGCCTTATTGGCGATCTGTGTGCTTGCCGCAACATTCCCTCCAACAGGGTTGGCAGCGGGAGCGGAAAGCGGTTATTTTGACCTGAGAGCCGCCGTTGCGGCGGCTCAGCCGGGTGCAACGATTACATTACCGGGCGATGCCGCAGTCAACGTTGAGGTAGGGGCTCCGCCCTGGATTATATCTAAAAATGTAACGATTGATGGAAATGGCCACGCAGTTTTAGTCCGTGCGGTGGGCATTTTACTGGATGCAGATGTGACATTCCAAAATATGAAATTGTCCCTTGAAGCTGCCGACGGTCGCAACGCAATTATCGCCAATGGGCATCATTTGACATTGGACAGTGTAACGGCTGGCGACTTTTCCATCAATGTCTTCTGTGGTACTTTTAAGCCTGGCTCCAAAGACACGTTTTCAGTGCCCAATCCCGGCAGTGCGGGGGAAGTCACAATTACGGGAAAAACCCAGCTTCAAGGATCAAACAGCACCTTGGGTTCCGCAAATATTTATGCGGGAAGTCTGAGTATAGGTGTCATTGGAGAAAATGCCGGGTCAGAGGGGGATGGTCCAGAAACCAAGTTTTCCGGCGATGTCGCTATCAATATTGAAGGAAGCGGCGGGCCTGGTTCTTTAGGAACAATTTATGCTGGTGGTGGTCAAAGTCGAACAGCCCCAGGCCAGACTACCGGGAAAGTGACAAGCCCGAATCCGGACAAATATACGGTAGGGGGCACCGTCACCATCACCGGAAAGGATGCCCTCCCCGATGTAGACGGCTCGGGCTCCACCGAGACAAATGTAGTGTACCAGGGCAGCGGCAATCAGGCTGAGAAAATCTTTCAGAACATTTCCAGCCTGACCGTGGACTCGGGTAAACTCGTCATGAAGGGCGAAAGCTACCTCCGGAACGGGGGAACGCTTACCCTCAGCGCAGATGCGAAATTAGACCTCTCCCAATTTCCCGATTCTATTCCAGTCTTTCACAGTAAGGGAGGTATTCTGATTCTGGCACAGAACCAGATTTGCCAATTCAATCAGGCAGACGGCACTGCCAGAGTCGCCATTGGCGGTACGACCGCCGATGGCGCTGGCTCCTCCTCTCCGGTAACGCCGGGACATACTTATATTAAAACGCAAGGAGACAGCACCGCTATTTTCCAGCTTCTTCCTTACTCCACCCAATCTAATATGACGCTGGAGAAGGATAGCAACGGCAATTGGATTACTGTGCAACCAACAGGGGAAGTCTCAAAACTGAAAAGCCTTAATCCAAAAGATACTCAGGCCACCAGCGAAGAGACAGAAGTCATCATCCCTCTAAACCCGACCTACACCACCGAAACACCACTGTGGTTGGAGACACTCCCATTAACCATTCGCGTGAATGACAAAGATGCCATCTTTACTCAGGACGAGGGTTTGGATGGGAGCTATTACAAAACCGCCGACCTGCGGATATTCATAGGCAATTATGATGAGGGAGAATCCCTCGCAGTCTACCACGCGGATGGCACTACCACCACTCCGATTTCTGACGGCACCTATCGGATTGAAATTACAGTTCCCGGTGAATATACCGCATCCGGCAGTCCCATCACCGCCCTCTGCACATTAACGGTTGGCGATAGCGCACCGGCTCTTGTGTCCATCTCCATCAACAGCACCACCCACAGAACCGAATACCGCGTAGGCGACGCTCTGGACGTGACAAACCTGACCATTGAGGCCGCATATTCAGACGGGAAAAAGCAGACGGTCCCGGTCACGGCAGACATGGTCACCGGCTTTAACTCCTCCAGCGCGACAGAAAGCCAGACCCTCGCTGTCAGCTATGAGGGCAAAACCGCCACATATACCGTCAAAATCATCGACCGCCAGCAGCCCGCCGAGCATACCCATACCTGGACCACGGCCTGGAAAAGCGATACGACCCACCATTGGCATGACTGCACCGCCTCCGACTGCACTGAAAAGGGTGACTACGCCGCCCATACTGCCGGGGACTGGGTGGTAGACCAGCCTGCCACCGCCACCCAGAGCGGCACCCGCCATAAGTCCTGCTCGGTCTGCGGCTATGAGATGGCTCGTGAGCCCATCCCCGCCACCGGCGGCGATTCTTCCACTGGCGGCGACACTTCCACCGGCGGCGATTCCTCCACTGGCGGCGATTCTTCCATCGGCGGTGGTCCCTCTATCGGCGTCAGCCCACCCATCGGCGGAGGGGCCCCTTCCGGCGGCTCTTCCGGCAATACCGCCACCACCGCCACCACCGATAAGAATCCTGACGGTTCCACCACCTCCACCACCAATAACAAAACCACCGGCACGGTGACGGAGACCACGAAGCGGCCCGACGGATCCAAGACGGTCGTGGAGACCAAAAAAGATGGCACCGTTACCACCACCGACACCGCAAAGGACGGCTCCACCGTAAAGACCGTGGCGCGGCCCGACGGCACGACCGAAACCACCGTGAAGCAGGCCGACGGCCTCACCGCCACCGTTCAGGAGGGCAAGGACAGCGCCAAGGCCACAGTCCGAATCCCCGCCAAGGTGGCAGAGGCGAATCCGGACGGCGTAGCCCTCCCCATTCCGCCGCTGTCCGGTGCGAACGCTTCCGTTACCGTCCGCACGGGCACAGCCAAGCCGATCCGCGTAGAGATTCCCGTTTACGGGGATGACGCCACGACCGTGGCCTGCCTTGTCAATAGCGATGGAACGGAAACCATTCTCAAAACCGCGCTTCTCACCGAGGGACAGATCGCCGTCAGCGTCCCCGACGGGGCCACGGTGCGCATCCGGGACAATGGGAAGGATTTTCAGGATGTCCATGACCACTGGGCAAAGAGCGCCATCGACTTTGTTGCCGCGCGGGAACTGTTCTCCGGCAAGACCGCGGATGCCTTCGCCCCCGACGCCTCCATGTCCCGCGCCATGCTGGCGACGGTGCTGGCCCGGCTGGACGGCGTGGACGCCGCAGGAGGGGACGCCTATCGGCAGGGACTGTCCTGGGCCGTGGCGCAGGGGATCAGCGACGGCCGGGATCCGGACGGCCAGGTGACCCGAGAACAGTTTGTGACCATGCTGTACCGCTATGCGGGCAGTCCCGCCGCCACGGACCGGGAACTGCATTTCAGCGATGCGGAGGAAGTCAGCCCCTATGCCCGGGAGGCCATCTGCTGGGCTGCGGAAAAGGGCATTCTCAGCGGCTATGAGGATGGCAGCGCCGCCCCCCAGGGCAAGACCACCCGCGCCCAGGCCGCGGCCATGCTGGTCCGCTACGTAGAATTTTTGAATATATCCTAATTTCCGGCCGGGGCCGACGGAGTTCAAACGATCCGCCGGTCCCGGCCAAGTCGTCCATATGCAGGCAATTCCGCTGCGAAAAAAGGGGAGGGGAGCGGCCGCCCTTTCCTCTTGCTTCTCCTCCGCCGCCGTATTATAATAGGGGCAGGAAAACTTTTCCAAGGAGGCGCGGTTATATGGAGCTGCTGTATTGGTTTGAGTCCATCCGGAATCCGGTGCTGGATGTCTTCATGTCCCTGGTGACCCATCTCGGGGAAGAGACCTTTTTTATGGTGGGAGCCCTGTTTGTTTTCTGGTGTCTGGACAAGCGGAAGGGGTACTACCTGCTGAGCGTGGGCTTTGTGGGGACGCTGGTGAACCAGTGGCTGAAAATTGTCTGCCGGGTGCCCCGCCCCTGGGTGAAGGATGCCAACTTTACCATTGTGGAGTCCGCCCGCGCGGAGGCCACCGGCTACAGCTTCCCCAGCGGCCATACGCAGACCGCCGTGGGGTTCTTCGGCGGCGTGGCCCGGTTCACGGGGCTGCCTCTGGTGCGCGTCGTCTCCATCGTGATTTTGCTGCTGGTCTCCCTGTCCCGGATGTACCTGGGGGTTCACACCCCGGCGGATGTAGGGGTGTCCTTCCTGGTAGCGGCCGTGCTGGTGCTGGTCCTCTATCCGCTCATGGAGAGTACGCTGTGGTTCCCCAACCGGCTCTATGGCATTCTGGGCGGCCTGCTGGCGTTCAGCCTGGCCTTTGTGGCGTTCATGGAGTTCTTTCCCTTTCCCGCCGGGGTTGACCCGGAGAATCTGGCCCACGCGGTGAAGAACGCCTACTCCATGATGGGAGCCGTGGGCGGGATGCTGGTGGTGAGCGTATTCGACAACCGGCTGCTCCAGTTCCCCAACCGTGCCCCCTGGTGGGGCCAGGCGATCAAGCTGGTGGGCGGACTGGTCCTGGTTGTGCTGGTCAAGAGCCTGCTGAAAGCGCCGCTGCTGGCCCTCTGCGGAGGACACGAGGTGGCCCACGCCATCCGCTATTTTCTCATGGTGCTGGTTGCCGGATGCCTCTGGCCGATGACCTTCCGCTTTTTTGAGCGCTATACGACATGAGGAGAGCACCGGCGCAAATTTGCGCCGGTGCTCTCCTATATTCATGCAAAGTATTTCTTAACAAATGGCACCTGCGGGACCGTAAACGTCCTGCCCCGAAGATACTCCAGGATCCCGGCGTCCGTGGGAAAGTCGAAGCGCAGGGAGTAGCTGTACAGCGCCTGCCGGGTCTCCCCATAGCGCCGGTTGACCTCCCCTCTGCCGTACTTGCCGTCCCCCAGGAGGGGGTGGCCCGCGTCGGCGAAGGACGCCCGGATCTGGTGGGTGCGGCCCGTGAGAAGCTCCGCTTCCACCAGGGACAGCTCCCCGCGCGTTTGCAGGGTGCGGTAGAGGGTGGCGGCGGACTTCCCGTTGGGGACGGGGCGGTGGTAAACAGAGACCTGCTTCCGGCCTTCGTCCTTCAGGAGGAAGCAGTCGAGCCTTCCCTGGGGCGGGTCCATTCTGCCCAGGATAACGCAGAGGTATTTCTTCGTGATTTCCCTGTCCCGGATCTTGGCCGTGAGAATACGCAGAGCCTCCGCGTTTTTGGCCGCAATGACGATGCCCCCGGTGTTGCGGTCGATCCGGTTGCACAGCGCAGGAGCGAAGGCGTTCTCCCACCTGGGGTTCCACTCCCGCTTCTGGTAGAGATAGGCTTGAATGTGGTTGATGAGGGTGTTCACCTTCTCCGTCTCGTCGGCGTGGACCACCAGTCCGGGACGCTTGTCCGCCAGGAGGATATTTTCATCCTCGTAGAGGATGTTCAGCTTTGGCTGAAAGAGGGTCAAAAACAGGTTGTCCTCCCGAGGCTGCTCAAAGAACTCGTCGTTGATGTACAGCTGGAGCACGTCCCCCTCCCGGAGGCGCTGGTCCCGCTGGCAGCGTCCGCCGTTGCACTTCACCCGCTTGATGCGGATATACTTCTGTAGCAGAGCCGGAGGCAGCAGGGGCATGGCCTTGGATAGGAAGCGGTCCAGCCGCTGGTCGGCGTCGTTTTTTCCGATGGTAAATTCCCGCATACATACCTCCGGGATCGTTCTTATTGAGGCCGCCCCACGCAGCAGGCGTAGACGGCAAACTCCGCATCCTGGGCGTCCGTGGGCGCGGAGGACAGGCCCAGAAGCTCGTCCAGGGCCTCCTGGTCGTAGGCCGCCAGGGCGCAGCACCCCAGCTTCAGCTCCTCACAGGCCAGGTACACGTTCTGACAGGAGTGCCCCGTGTCCAGCAGCACGTCCTTCAGGCCGTGCGAGTCATACCGACACTCGCTGCGGTAGGGCACCGCCGTCCACACCAGACACACCGGCGCGTTCCCCGCAAATTCCTGGCCCGCCAGGGCGTAGGTCAGCTGGTCCGCCTGATTGGCCCGGCATCCCAGCCGCTCCAGCTTGTCCTCCAGCGCCAGGTAGTGGTACAGCCCCGGCTGCAATCCCACCACGCCGTTGACAAAAGCGTACAGCTCCAGCGGATGTCTCGCCCCACCGGAGGGCGCGGTACGCATGGTGTAGTGTTCCGCGACCCGCTTCACGCCCTGGGCCGCCCACAGCAGGAAGGACAGCTCCTCCAGCGTCAGCGGCCCGCCGTCGTATTTTCTCCGGCTGCACCGGTTCTCCAGCAGCACGCCGAAGGGGGTCACATCCCGCTCCGGCAGTTCCATCACTTCACCGCCCCGGTGGACGGCCATGGGGGGCATGGGCAGGCGCTCCTGCTGGTCGGTGGGGTACGCCTCCGCATCGTCTGATGCGCGGTAGCCCTTCAGAAATTCCCGCAGGGAAGCGGTGTCCTTGTCTCTCATACAGTTTCTCCTTCCATTTTATCCCAGCCACATGATGAAGATCTGGCAGGGATTTTTCTCATCCCACAGCGTGGGAAAACACTCCAGCTCCCGGAATCCCAGGTTGTGATAAAAGGCGTTGGTTCCGTCGTAGGAGGCATAGCACCCCTCCCGCACGGTTTTCACCTGGAGGAACTCATATCCCTCCCCCCGCGCGTACTGCCGGGCCGCGTCAAACAGGGCCCGTCCGATCCCCAGCCGGTGGCACTCCGGCAGCACGCCCATCACGGCCACCTCGGCTGTGTACGGGCTGGTCTCCCGCAGGGCCAGGAACCCCCGGGCGGCGCCGTCCTCCAGGTCTGCCCAGAAGGGCTGGCCGCCGCTCTCCTGAATATAGCTCTCGCGGCTCTCCTGTATGCCGAACCACTCCGGCAGAGCCTCCAGGATTTGCCGGGCAATCGCCCTGCGCTGCCCGGGCGTCTCGATCCACTGCACCATATTGCGTCATCCCCTGCTCCCGAATATTCAAGCTCCAGTATACTCCATATCCCGGAAAATGTCCACCGCAATTTTACAGACCGCGGCCCCCGCGGAGAAACCTTCGCGGGGGCCTGGAAAGCTGGCAGCGGGCCGTTCAGCGGCAGCAGCTGCACTGTTTTGTGCACTCGTAGTCGCGGTTGCTGGTCAGACTGTTGGGGGGGAAGAACTCGTCTACAGGGAAGCAGATGTTCTGGAACAGCTCGCAGGGGTCCTCGGTGGCGCAGCCGCCGCCGCAGGAGCAGTCCTTGTCGGGCATACAGTAGTCGAACACCGGGATCAGCAGCTGGGTATCCCGCTCCAGGCGGATGATGGAGAACTGGCCCAGGGTGACGAAGGCGCGGCGGTACTCGTCGCCCATCGTCAGCTCGCAGCCGAAGCACTGGCATACGCAGGAGGGAATCTCGCAGATGTCGCAGTCGCAGCAGCGGTTCTCGCAGCACTCCACCAGCTTGGCATCCAGGACGATGGGATCGACGGTCTCCACCACGGCGGTAGGCAGATTGCTCCGCTCCAGCAGCTGGCGGTCCAGAGCGTCCACGCGCAGCTCGGAGGAGAAGATCTTGGCGTTGCCCTCGCTGCCGAAGAGGATGACCCGCTTGTCAAAGACGCACAGGCCCTCCACCTCTACCGGACGGGGGCAGGAGCAGTAGGCGTTGAGGGTTACACGATAGAAAAAGCGCATATCCACCGTGTAGAAGCCGCGGTTGAACACCACGGGCTCCACGTCGATGTAGGTATAGAGCAGCTCGGCCTTACCGCCCTTGACCGTCTGGGCCCGGCTGAGTACATCCTGCCCGGCCAGCGTCGGATAGAAGCGCAGGTCCTCGATACAGTCCTTATCTCTGCAGCTGTCAAAAATCTTCTTGGTATGGATACAAACGGCCTCGCAGTTTTCCTTCATACCGGAAACGGGACCGGGAGCAATACGTTCAGGCATAATTGAACCTCCTAAATAGTAACGTCTCTGTTGTTGGGAAGGCGTCGGCCTTCATTCCAGTCTATGCACCTGGACCCTGGTGGTGAAAATTTGGGCTATACAAATTTCTCCGGAACAGGTATAATGGAGACAACACGACTTAGGAGGCGCGCTATGTCCTCATACGGCTTTATCAGCAGTAAGCTGGAAATCAAGTTCCTGATCCTCTACATCGCCGCCCGGGTGGTGGAACCCGTTCCCTTCGAGACCATGCAGGAGCTGAGCATGTGCGACAACGGGGTGGACTATTTCGCTTTTTCCGAGTGCCTGGCGGACCTGGTGCGGACGGAGCACCTGACGCTGCGGGACGGGCTGTACGCCATCACCGACAAGGGACGGCGCAACAGCGCCGTCTGTGAGAGCAGCTTGCCCTACTCCGTGCGGATCGCGGCGGAGCAGAAGCTGGCCCTGTGCAACGAGCAGCTCAAGCGCCGCGCCCTGGTAAAGGCATCGGTGGTCCCCCGGGACAGGGGGGGATATGAGGTTTCCCTGTCCCTCAGCGACGAGCTGGATGAGCTGATGAATCTGAAGCTGCTGGTGACCCGGCAGGACATGGCCCTGGAGCTCCAGAAGCGGTTCCGGGAGAGCGCGGAGGAGCTGTACGCCGGGATTTTGGCGGAGCTGTACGGCAAGAAGGAATCCTGATCTTCCATAAAAATGATCCCCCTTTTGTGTGAGGCTTAGACCCAACACAAAAGGGGAAATTTTTTGAAATGCGGCAGCTTATCGCAGCACAAAGTCCATATACACCGGATTGTGGTCGCTCCACCGGAACCCGGTCTCCCAGACCTTTGCGGCGCGGACCTCCACGTTGGAGGAGACGACAAAGCCGTCCACGGTGACCCGGTAGTTGTCGGGGCCGTAGGGGCGGTCCGCGTTGCGGCAGGAGGCCACGGGCTTCTCCTCGTCAAAGGGGGCCACGATGGACAGCCCCTCCGGCACGAGAGAGGAGGGGATCGCCTGTGCCCAGGTGTAGGCGGGACCGGAGATGCCGAAGATCTCGTCGGAGTTCCCCAGCAGATCCTTGTTGAAGTCGCCCCCAGCAATGGTGTAGTTGCCCTTTTCATACTCCGAGAGCATGTCGCCGAACAGCAACTCCAGCTGCTCCTCGGCGATGGCCCCATCGGAGGTGTAGGCGGAGAGGTGGAGGTTATACAGGACCAGCTCCTTGCCCTCCTCCGCCAGGGGAATCCGCTGTACGGAGTAGCAGCGGTCGCAGTCCACCAGCTTCATGAACCCCTCCTCGATGGGCAAGCTGCGCCGCAGTCCGGAGGCGATAGGGAAGACGGAGTAGGTGGCCTGCCCGGCCCGGTTGGCCCCGTGGGGCTCGGTGAGGGGCCAGAAGAGGTAGGGGCTGTCGTAGTTCTGGGAGAAGGTCCGGCTGGTGAACCGCCCCTCCAGCGCACGGTCCACCAGCGCCAGCTCGTCGATGTGATAGCTGCGGGTGCCGTCCACGTCCACCTCCTGGAGCAAGAGGAACTGAGGATCGATCGCCTTCACCGTCTCCATAGCCCCGGAGACATTCTCGCTGACGGCCTCCGGGGAGCGGGCGCGGCTCTCCTTGCCGCCGTCCATGAAGAAGCTGTAGTCATTGCTGTAGGCCCCGAAGCCGATGTTGTAGGAGACGGCGCGGTAGAGCTCGTTGACGGCGAGCTCTGCATTGACGCCGCTTCCCACGGTCTCCACGGGCAGATCCAGGTTGTCCTCCAGCCGGTAGTAGGCGGCAAAGACGTAAATCAGGTATCCTACCACGACGGCCAGCGCCAGCGCCAGCACGCCCAGGGCGATTTTCAGGGGCAGACGTTTCTTTTTCATCGGTCTGTCTCTCCTTTTCAGCGTGATGAAGAGGGGGGAGTTATTAGCAGTGCAGTATCGTTACCGTGCGGAAATGCCGGGGCAGCGCTGCACCAAAGAGCGCATGAAAGTTCTTTTTGGATCCTTTTTCTTTCAAGAAAAAGGATCACGACTTGGCCGACAGATCCCTCTCGATTCGCAGGATGGTCCACGGGGGCACCGGCCGTGGGAGCCGGACCCGCAGCAGCATTTGCGGCGTCCTGGGTTCCGTCACGGGCAGGCCCTCCATGTCCTCTATTCCGGAAACCCGGAAGGCGAAGGGCTTCATATCCGGCCCCACGGCCTCCAGGGTATCGCCCACGGCGAACTTGTTGCGCAGGGTCAGCGTGGCCGTGCCGTCCTCCCCGCACTCCGTCACCAGGGCCACCACCTGCCACTCCCGGATATACCGGGCATTCTCATAATACTGTCCCGGCGGGCCGTAATAGAACCCCGTTGCGTAGTGCCGGTGGCTGACCTTCTCCACCTCGTCCCGCCACACGGGGTCCACGCGCCGCCCGGCCCACACGTCATCGATGACGTGCCGGTAGGCCCCCGTCACGATGGCGGCGTAGTAGGCGCTCTTGGCCCGGCCCTCGATCTTCAGGCTGCTCAGGCCCGCCTCCATGAGGTCATCCACGTGGTCGATCATGCACATATCCCGGGAGTTCATGATGTAGGTGCCCATTTTGTCCTCAAAGACGGGGAAATACTCCCCGGGCCGCTTCTCCTCCATGAGGTAGTATTGATACCGGCAGGGCTGGGCGCAGGCCCCCCGGTTGGAGTCCCGCCCGGTCATATAGTTCGAGAGCAGGCACCGCCCGCTGTAGCTGACGCACATAGCCCCGTGGACGAAGGCCTCCAGCTCCAGCTCCTTCGGCGTCTTTGTCCGAATTTCCCGGATTTCTTCCAAACTCAGCTCCCGGGCCAGAATGACCCGCCTGGCGCCCAGCTCGTACCAGGCCCGGGCGGCGACGTGGTTGGCCACGCTCACCTGGGTGGACACGTGCCTCTCGCACCGGGGGGCGTACTTCCCCGCCAGGGTGAAGGTCCCCAGGTCCGCCGCGATCAGCGCGTCCACGCCCGCGTCGTCCAGCGCTTCCAGCCACTCCGGCAGCTTCTCGATCTCCCCGCACCGGGGCATGGTATTCACGGTCACGTGGACCCGCACCCCGTGGTCATGGGCAAACTTCACCGCCCGGGGCAGCTCCTCCGGGGAAAAATTCCCCGCGAAGGAGCGCATCCCGAAGCTCTCGCCCGCCAGGTATACCGCGTCCGCGCCGTACAGTACCGCCATCCTCAGCCGCTCCATGTCCCCGGCGGGGGCAAGGAGCTCCGGTTTTTTTCTGTCACCCATCATTTATACTGTTCTCCGATTAAAAGTGTAGTATCGTTACCGGGCAAAAATGCAGGAATAGCAGCGGCTTTAGGCTCGTGCTAAAGTTCTTTTTGGTACTTTTTCTTTCAAGAAAAAGTATTACTCTCCGGCCTGGGCGGCGGCCTCAGCCGCCTTGGCCACGTTCTTGTTGTGCTCGGCCAGGGTCTCGCTGAATACGTGCTTGTCGCCCACCAGGACGTAGAAATAGTAGTCGGTGTCCGCCGGGGAGAGCGCCGCCCGGATGGAGGCCATGCCCGGATTGGCGATGGGCGTGGGGGGCAGACCCTCGTGGAGGTAGAGGTTGTAGGGGCTGTCCAGCCCGGTGTAGTCCTCCTGGGTGATGGGCCGCCCGGCGGCGTAGACCAGGGCTGCGTCGATCTGGAGCAGCCGCCCCGTCTCCCCGCCCCGCTCCAGGCGGTTGTGGATGACGGAGGAGATGTTGCTCCGGTCAGAGCCGTCGGTCTCCCGCTCGATGAGGGAGGCGATGGTGAGGATCTGCCGCAGGTCGTAGTCCGACTCGTCCAGCAGCTCCTGGAAATCCTCCTCGCCGTAGACCTTGTTCTTGAAGTTGGAGAGCATGGAACCGAAGGCCAGCTCCGTCCGGGCACCCACGTAGAACTCGTAGGTGTCGGGGAACAGATAGCCCTCCAGGCGGCTGACGTCGCCCAGGCTCTCGCTGTCCAGGAAGGGGTAGCTGTCGCTGTCGAACTGGTAGTTGGCGGCGGTGTCCGTGAGCTTCTCCACGGTGCCCACGCCGTTCTCCGCCAGCAGGTCGATGATCTGCTTCACCGTGAAGCCCTCGGGGATGGTGACCTCCACCGTCTCGGTCTTGCCGCCGGTGGTGCGCATACCGCGAATGAGGGCCATATAGTCCATGTCCGTGTTGAGCACAAAGGTGCCCTGGGTCAGCTTGTGGTCCGCGTGGCTGAACCAGGCGAACAGGCGGAAGAACCAGTCGTACTCGATGAGGCCCTTCTCCTTCAGCTCGCCGGCCACCTTCTCCATGTCGTAGTGGGTGACCTCCTTGACCGAGCCGTCCTCCTGCTTCTCCCGGTCCACGCTGCTGACATACGCCTCGGTGATTTGGATGCTGGCCTCCAGGGGGGGCTTGTTGAGCGCGGCGAAGTCGTTGGCCAGCATCCAGCCCACCGCCGCGCAGATGGAGGAGGAGGCGGCTACGATCACCACCCAGAGCAGGATCGCCAGCAGGGGATTGGTGCGTTTTTTCTTCCGTTTCTTCTTTTTCTTACCGGTCCCGGCGGGACGGGGGCGTTCCTCGGCGTGACGGTCCTCGCCCGCGGGGTGGGGAGCGCCGGTTCCTCCGGTCTGGCGGGATACCTCGTCGCCGTCCCAGCTGGCAGTTTTGTAGCGGTCGTCCTGGTTCATGAGGTTTTATCCTTCCTTGCAGTTATTGAAGCGCCGGTGCAGTACCGGTGCAGTAAGAGCTCGATGTATTCCTCCCGACCGGATGTGTCCGGCCGGGTGCTTGCCATGCAGCGCCTGAAAAGGGGAGGGGTGCAAAAGATTTTCCTTGTCCTCCCCAAAAATTTTTCCCGGTCAAGCTGCCTTTTGCCCCGTTCCGGCATAGGATGTTTCAGCTTGATAAGTGAGGTGAAACAAAACATGTGGAACAACGGCAATGACTGCGGCTGCCTGTGGATCATCCTGATTATCATCCTGCTGTGCTGCTGCGGGTGTGGCAACGGCAATGGGAGCAACAATGGCTGCTGTTGCTGCTGCTGCAACAACGGCAACTGCGGGTGCGGTGGAAACTGCGGCTGCAACAACGGGTGCTGCTGCTGCTGAGGCTACATACCCGGGGGAGGCTGGGCGCGGGAGCGCCCAGTCTCTTTTTCGCAGGCACAGCCGGGGCAAAAGCAACGGCGGCATGGATGCTACCGGAGGCCCTCCCACTCCGCGAAAAACTCCTCGAGATAGGAGCGCATGTAGGCGTCCCGCGCCTCTGCGATGGCCCGCGCCGCGTCCGTGTTCATCAGGGCGCGGAGTCGGAGCAGCTTCTCGTAAAAGTGGTTGACGGTGGTGGAGCGACTGCTGCGGTACTCTTCCGCATTCATCGCCTCCCGGAAGGGGATGTCGGGATCGTACATCGCCCTGCCCCGGCTCCCGCCGTAGGCGAACGCCCTGGCGATGCCCACCGCGCCCATGGCGTCCAGCCTGTCCGCATCCTGTACGCACTTGCCCTCCAGGGACTCCGGCGCGACGGAATCCGTCCCCACAAAGGACACGCCCTCAATGATGCCGCAGATTTCCGCAATGGTCTCCCCCGGGACCCCGTGGCCGCTGAGAAACCGGACGGCCCTGTCCTTACCCGCGTGGGTTTCCGGCGACAGCTTCACGTCGTCCACGTCGTGGAGCAGCGCGGCCAGCTGGATGGTCAGCACCTCCGCCCCCTCCCGCTCTGCGAGGACCGTAGCCATTTTATAAACTCTCAGGGTGTGAAAAAAGTCGTGCCCGCTATAATCGTCGGCAAAAATCCCTCTTGCATACGCAATAGCGTCGTCAATGATTCGCCCATCCATGCCGCGTTCCCTCATACGACCAGCGGCCGGACAAGCTCCCACAGCTCCCCGTGGATGTCCTCCGGACTGCGGACGGTCCCGTCCCGGGAGCAGTCCACCCGCCGCCAGCCCAGCTTGTCCGCGATTTCCCGCGTGCTCTCCCGGCAGGCGCGGAGGTAGTCCCCGTCCATCTCATGGATGTCTGCCTGGGTGTGGGTGGCCTCCTGCCGGCGGCGGAGCATCTGCTCGGAGAGCTCTGCGGGCAGGTCCAGGTAAATCACCAGATCCGGTTCCGGCAGCGCCAACCGTCGGTATTCCAAATCAAACAGCCACTCCAGGTAGGCCCGCCGCTCCCCCTCCGGCAGCTTGGGGGCCTGATGGACGGCGTTGGAGGTGGTGTAGCGGTCGGCCAGAATGAGCTTCCCGCCCTCATAGTCCCCCTGCCAGTCCTGCCGGTAGGAGGCGTAGCGGTCCACGGCGTACAGGGTGGAGGCGGCGTAGGCGCTCACATCCCCGGGCTTTTTCCCAAGGTCCCCCTGCAAATACCGTTCCACCGGCGCGGCAAAGGGACTGCCGTACCGGGGGAAGTTCACCTGCCGGAAGGAGACGCCCGCCCGCTCCAGGTGCTGCGCCATGAGGCGGGCCTGGGTGGCCTTGCCCGCGCCGTCGGTGCCCTCCAATACGATGAGTTTTCCCTTCATTTCCTCTTCTCCCCCGCCACGTGGACCAGAAACAGGGGCAGCTTCGCCATCCGTCCGATGCGGCTGGGGTTCGTGGCCAGCCGGTGGAGCCACTCCAGGCCCAGCTTCTGAAAGACCTCCGGCGCGCGCTTGACCTCGCCGGAGAACACGTCCAGGCAGCCCCCCAGCCCGACCAGCAGACGGGCCCCCGTGGCCCCGCCGTTTTTCTGCATCCACTTTTCCTGCTTGGGTGCGCCGAGGCACACGAAGACCACGTCCGCGCCGCTCTCCCGGATGGCCTCGATGACCGGGCCGTCCTCCTGGAAGTAGCCGTCATGGGTTCCGGCGATGCGCAGCCCGGGGTACTGCCCCCGGAGCTTTTCCGCCGCCCTCTCCGCTACGCCGGGCTTGGCCCCCAGCAGGTAGAGGGACTTCCCGTTCTCCGCCATCCGCCCCATGAGCCCCTGGGCGAAGCCAATGCCGGTGACCCGGCCCTTGAGGGGCGTGCCCAGCATCTTTGCCCCGTAGATGATCCCGATGCCGTCGGCCAGCACCAGGTCCGCGCCGCACACGGCCTGCCGGGCCTCCTCGTCCTCCCGGCAGACCTCCACGATCTCCGGGTTAGGGGTCACCGCATAGTGGGCCCCCGCCGTATCCATCAGGCGCACGCCCTCGGCCACCGCCTGGTCCATGGTGATATTGTCAAAGCCTACGCCCAATACATCCACTCGCATCAGGGAGGTCTCCTTTCCTGTTTTTTACAGTATAGCACAGTATAGCACAATTTTTCCCGCTTGTCCACCGGGGGCTTTTTTATCCCTTTTAGGCGGTCGTTCCTAATGGAGAACCGTCTGATAAACGGAACGCTGTCATTTTATTGCGATAAGGTCCGTTCTTGCATAGCGATGATGCCCCTGCAACTGTTTTTTATATTTCCAACACTTGATTGCGTCCTCCAAAGATTTCCCTTGATTGTCTGCAAAAAAGTCTCGGATATAAGTATTGTACTCAAACTGCTTATCAATTTTGGTTTTCCCCTTTTTCTTATCCTCAAGGATTTGATAATACGCTTCGATCGCTTCACCATAAGTTTTTCCTGCATTGCTTTTTAGGGCTTGTTTGAAAAATGTCAAAACGCCCAACCAGCGGATCTTTTTCCGCTGTGCCGCGTTAAAAATTCTTGAAATCCGTCAGGATTCCTGCGAATTTTTGCCTTGCCCAGCGAAAAAATCTCTCGCCGTTGGGCATTCCGCCATTTATCAAACAAGCCCTGTTCGGGAAAGAAAAAGCGGCACACACTGAAGACACAACTGCTCGTCAGCCTTCTGACCGGAGAGATTATTGCGCTTGCATTTTCCAACGGAAAGAAGCACGATTTCCAGCTATTCAAGGATTCCGGTATCCATGTCAAGGCAGAAACGGTGTTGGAGGCGGACACCGGCTATCAGGGGCTTGCTCAGATACATGCCAATTCCCTCCTGCCGGTAAAGCGTTCCAAGCATCATCCCTTGACCAAGCAGGAGCGCAAAGAGAACCGTGAGATTTCAAGAAAACGTATCTTTGTTGAACACGCCATCCGTTTTCTCAAAAGGTTTCGTATCCTCTCGGAACGTTACCGTAACCGAAGAAAGCGCTTTGCCCTCCGTTTTTCCTTGGTTGCTGGCATCTGCAACTTTGACCGCTTTGCTTAATTTCGCAAGAGGCCTAATGAAAAATGATTTCCGATATGCTCTCTGAAAAAAGCCCTGTGCTTTTCCGAACACACAAGGTCCGCTTCAATTTTTGTATCTTCCCTAATGACAGAGGTGGACGCTGCTTTTTTTCTCTCTGTTGGCGCAGCTAATACTTTTCCTGTATCAAGAAAATATGCAATTCTCTCGGTTATTTCTATTTTTCCGCCTGAAACAGGAATACCATTTTCTCTGCAAAATTTCACCAATTCCTCTTTCAGATAATAGCAATCACGAAATGTTTTGCTATCTAAATTCCGCTCCAAAACAGGTCTGTTATTCATAATATATACTCCGTTTCTATGGTTCTTGGACATGAAAGCTCTGCACCCCATTATACCAGGAAAATTTTCCCGTTTCTTTAAGATTTTATGAAATTCCCGTTTTTTTCGCTTGCCGGGCGAAAAACGCTCCTATCCCAGCGCCACATCCAGCGCCAGCATAATGGTGAACCCCGCCGCGAAGAACAGGGTCCCCAGGTTGGAGTGTTCCCCGGCGGACGCCTCCGGGATCAGCTCCTCCACCACCACATAGACCATAGCGC
Source organism: uncultured Oscillospiraceae bacterium (assembly GCA_910588045.1). Lineage (GTDB taxonomy): Bacteria > Bacillota > Clostridia > Oscillospirales > Oscillospiraceae > Pelethomonas. The sequence goes on from CAJUPS010000002.1 coordinate 72,249, forward strand.
CCGCCGCGAAACTGAGCAGATAGGGCAGCGCGGGCAGGAGCAGCCCCGCCGCCAGCAGGGTCAGCCCGGCGGCGATGGGTTCCACGATGCCGGAGAGGACGCCGTATGCGAACGCCCGTCCCCGCCCCACGCCCTCCGACCGGAGGGGCATGGAGATGATGGCGCCCTCCGGGAAGTTCTGCATGGCGATGCCGATGGACAGGGCCAGCGTCCCCGCTGCGGTGATGCCGCCGTTCCCGGTCAGCCAGCCCGCCAGGACCACACCCACCGCCATCCCCTCCGGGATGTTGTGGAGGGTAACGGCCAGCACCAGCATAGTCGTCCGCTTCAGCCGGGCGTGGGTGCCCTCCGGCTTGTCACTGTTCTGGTGCAGATGGGGGATCGTCCTGTCCAGGGCCAGCAGGAATAGGACGCCCAGCCAGAATCCGGCCACCGCCGGGAGGAAGGCCCACGGTCCCATCCCCGCCGCCTGCTCCATTGCGGGCACCAGCAGGCTCCAGACCGACGCCGCCACCATGACCCCGGCGGCAAACCCGGTCAGGGCCCGCTGCACCAGCGGATGCATTCCCTGTCTCAGAAAGAATACGCACCCCGCGCCCAGTGAAGTCCCCAGGAAGGGGAGGAGCAGCTCCAGCAATACGCTTCTCGTGATTTCCATGATCGCACCTCCGAACATCCCGGCCGGTTGCTGCAAACCAAAGGATCCGCCGAGGGCGGTCCCCAAAGCCAGACATGCGCGGCTTTCAGCGCCGGGAGTTCCCGTAAACTTTTGTTTCGACTATAAATAATGTCCCTCACCGACGGGCCCAGTATACCGCCCGCACAAAGAAAAGGAAAGAACTGTTTCCGAACCCCAGAGCCAGACCGCATCAAAAAGCCCTGCAATCCTACGATTGCAGGGCTTTTGCTACTCAGCCTCCGTACCCGCGATACTGACGCCGGGCAGCCGGACGGCATAGGGCCCGTCATATTCCGAGGTGACGTACCGCCGCTCCGAGAAGGTCATATCCCTCTGGGCCTCCAAAATGCTGCCGTTGACGGACCCGCCGGTGACCGGCGTCACCGACCCGTCCTCCGCAATAAGGTACGCCAGCCGGATCTCCCCGCCGAAGTGTCCGCTCATGGCGTCCATCTGGAAGTCGGAGAAGGTCACCGCCCACAGACAGGGCCCCTTCTTCAGCGTCTCGAAGGGAACGGTCCCATTTCCGCAGGAGAGCTTCCGGTAGCTGCCGGTGGGCTTCACGCCCAGGTATCGGGAGAACCGGTTGGGCCCGTGGTACGCCTCCAGCTTCCCCTCCCGCAGCAGGGACAGATCCTCCATGGGGATGCCCTCCACGCTGTAGGGGACCGTGGCGTGGAGGGACAGGTCCAGCCGCTCTCCACGGACGTCCGCCCCCTGCACGTCCTCCCCCCGCTGCCAGGTGGAGTATTTGGCGTATACCGCCATCGCGGAGGAGCGCTGCATATAGTAGGACAGCACCGTCCCCACGGCGTTCCCGCTGAGCACCAGGTCGTACTTCCCGCTCCTGAGGATCCGCTGGGCCCGCGCCCGGTCCCGGACGAAGGTCAGCGCCTCCTCCACCTTGGCGGAGAGGGCCCCGGTCTCCAACTCGTCATACTCGAAGGTGTTGTGGATTTCCACGTCCTCCGGCTCCCTGCACTGGACCACGAACTCCCCGTTGACGCCTGCGTCGGTGTAGGACACGTCCGTCCCCTCGGAGGACAGGATATGGACCAGCTTCCTGCTGACGAACAGCTCGGCGGAATTGACGAAGGCGTCCTCGCTGGTATCCGGGGCGAAGAGGGCGCGAACCATCCTCCCGGCGCTCCGGGCCAGGGGGTCCTGGGCCAGCGCCCCGATTTTTTCCTTCCGCGGCGCCTGCACCGGGTCGGTCAGCGCATAGGGCGGATTGGCGGCAAACTGGGCGGCGTAATAGGCGTCCGCCAGCTCCTTTTCGATTTGTCCATCCTCCATGGAGGCGGTCAGCAGCACGGAGGTGAACCCCCGTCCGACCCCCTCCACGTCCCGGAATACCGTGACCTCGTACTTGTGTACGTCCTTGCTCCGCCGGGTGTCCAGCTGCCGCCGGACGAAGAACAGCTCCGCCGTCTCCTCCACGGTCTCGTTGATCCGCCAGAGGGAAATGCCGCAGGTTTTCAGTGCGGCCCGAATTTTTTCTATCATCTCAGCACCTCCCCGTCAGCCCAACCGGATGCGGGCTTTCATATAGGGTCCTCCGTCGGACACCTTCACCCACTCCTTGTAGCCCTTGCCGCAGAATCCGCTGCCGGAGAGCTCCGGCGTCCTGCTCATCATGGTCACGCTCTTGAGCAGGTCGGGCACATAGCCGGTGAGCACGATGGGGGAGAAGAGCTTCCCCGTCAGCTTCCCGTCCTTGATTTCCCGGGCGGTGGTGACCATGCACTGGATGCCCCAGTTCTTGGGGTCCTCCATGCCGCTGGAGGGCGCTTCCAGCAAAAACCCGTTCTTCACGGAGGCGACCATCTCCTCCCGGGTGGCCTCTCCGCCCTGGAAGTAGGTGTTGGTCATGCGGGTGTAGACCTTGCGCTCATAGCTCTCCCGCCGACCGTTGCCGGTGGGGGCGATCCCCAGCCGGGCGGCGGAGAGCGCGTCGCACATCCCCGTCTTCAGCACGCCCCGGTCGATGATGACGGTGTCCCCGGTGAGGGTGCCCTCGTCGTCAAAGAACATGGTGGCGGTCTGGTCCACGGCGCTGCCGTCGTGCATGGTCACCAGGGGGCTGGCCACGTACTCGCCCACGCACTCCCGGGCCAGGGCCCGGTCCTTGACGAACATGTCCATCTCCACGCCGTGGCCGAAGGCCTCGTGGACGATCATCCCGGTGACCGACGGGTCGCAGACGCACTCGTACTCGCCGGGAACGATGGGCCGGCTGTCCAACAGCTCCAGCGCGTCGCGGACCACCTTCTCCACGCCCGCGTCCATCTCGTCGAGCACCTCCGCGCCGCCCAGGGCGGAACAGGGGAGGTATGCGTCCTTGATCTCCTGGCCCCGGCTGGCCATCGCGATCAGCGAGGCGGTGGTCCACATGAGCGTCTGGTCCAGATCCCGGTGTTCCGAGAGGAACAGCTTCCGGAAGGAGCGGTAGCTCACCGCCGCCTGGACGTCCAAGACGCGCTCATCCATGCCCAGCGCCCGCTCCCGCAGGGCGTTGAGCTTCTTCACGATGGCCTCGTCCCCCAGCTCCCGGGGGTGAACGCGGTACGGGCTCTCTTTTTTCAGCACCGCCGGATCGTCCGCCGGAAGGGGCGTGGGCAGGGGCGCAAAGCCCTCCAGCGCCTCCGTCTGTTCCGCCAGCCGCCGGGCCAGGGTCTCCCGGATGGCGGGGATCTTCTCCTCCGAAAACTCGTTGAAGGAATACTCCGCGCAGCCCTCGCCATCGAACACCCGGACCACATAGCCCGTGCCCCCGAACATCCGAGGGGAGCTGATGCTGATGCCGCCCCGGCTGGTGCTCCAGGAGCGCGCGTCGTCCGCCACCGCCAGCACCGAGGCGTAGGGGTACGTCTCCCGCAGCGCGGCGACCAATTTTTGCAGACCGGGCTTCACCCGGTCGATGATTTCAAACACAACAGGACCTCCTTGTTATCTGATGCAAAGCATCTTTTTGGATTATCTTCCCCCGTAGTTGTTGGTCAGGGCCTCCAGTATATCGTAGCGGTCCATGTTGAACTCCTTCTTCATGGCCAGGGCCTCCTCCATGTCCATGGTCACCATGCGGCCCTCCTGGGTGGCGACGACGCAGTTGCCGCGGTTTCCGGCGATGGCCTGCACGGCCATGTAGCCCATCCGGCTGGCGGTCTCCCGGTCCCGGGCGGAGGGGGCGCCGCCCCGCTGAATGTGGCCCAGCACAGTCACCCGGGGATCCAGGCCGATCTCCTCCTTGATTTGCTTGCTGATCTCCATGGTATTGCCCGCGCCCTCGGCCACGACCACCATGTAGTGGGTGGTGCCCGCCAGGCGGGCCCGGCGGATCTTCTCCACCACGTCCCGCTCGAAATCCAGCTCCCGCTCGGGGATCAGTACGGCGGTGGCGCCCACGGAGATGCCCACGTACAGCGCCAGATAACCGGCGTGACGGCCCATGACCTCCACCACGGAGCAGCGCTCGTGGGATTGCATGGTGTCCCGCAGGCGGTCGATGCACTCGATGGCGGTGTTGCAGGCGGTGTCAAAGCCGATGGTGTAGTGGGAGCAGCCGATGTCGTTGTCGATGGTGGCGGGGATGCCCGCCACCTGGAGGGCGTACCCCTTCTCCGCCGCCCGGCGGGAGAGGGCCAGCGCACCCCGGAAGGTGCCGTCGCCGCCGATGGCCACGATGGCGTCCAGCCCCAGCAGGCGGCAGGTGGCCAGGGCCTTGTCCTGCCCGGCGGTCTCCCGGAACTCCTCGCTGCGGGCGGTATAGAGCAGGGTGCCGCCCTTGTTGATGATATGGCTGACGCTGGTGGTATCCATGCGGACAAAGTCGCTGGAAATGAGGCCGTTCCAGCCTCTGCGGATGCCCACGCAGTCGATGCCCCAGCTCATGGCGGAGCGCACCACGGCCCGCAGGGCCGCATTCATGCCCGGCGCGTCGCCGCCGCTGGTGAGTACGCCGATCCGCTTTACCTGTTTTTCCATTATGTAGTTCCTCCAAATTCCTTCGTTAGAGTAGCGGGACTGCCGGTACAGCCGGGGGATTTCCACTCCGGGACTGCCCTGCCCTAACTATACTTCTCCCGGCTGGTCCTGTCAAGTTTTTCACCTCAAAAAAACGGGTTGCCCGGCTTGAACTCCGCATACAGCGCGTTCCACCAGAAGTTGTAGTCCTCCCAGCTCTTGTCATCTCCGCAGAGGATGGTCAGGCTCTCCGCCTCCGGGTGGGCGTAGAGCACGTCCGTCACCATCCGAAGCACCACCTGGGCCGTCCGGTTCCCGTTGAAGCCGTAGGTCCGCTTCGCGTCAAAGCAGGCGATGGACAGATCCCGCTCCCCGTGCTCCAGGCTCCACAGCAGCCCGCTGGCATACCACTCCCCCAGGTCCTCCGCCGAGGCCAGCATGTGCAGCGGCATCACCAGGTCGTCCCGCCGCTCAAACCGCACTTTTTCCGTCATTGCGCACTTCCTTTCTGCCGGTGCAACCGGCCCATCACATAGAAATAGCTGGGTATCAGGATCAGGTCCGCCCCGAACCAGGCCAGGACTTCCGCCAGCATCACGCCGGTCTCACCCATTACCGTCGGCAGCAGCAGCGCCCCGCCGGTGCGCATGACGAACTCCGCTCCGCCGGAGGCCATGGGCAGCAGCGTGTTGCCCAGCCCCTGGACGCAGCTCCTCGTCACGTGCAGCACGTACAGCACCGGCAGGCACACCGACATCAGGTTCAGATACCTGACCGCCGCCGCCAGCGCCTCTCCGCTCTGGGCGGCGTCCCCGGAGATGAAGCAGGAGAGGATCCACCGTCCTCCCGCCAGCATCACCGCCGCGATGACCGCCGAGGTCAGCAGGGCGATGACCAGTCCGGCCCGCACGCCCCGGGAGATCCGGTCCAGTTTCCCCGCGCCCAGGTTCTGCCCGGCGTAGGTGGTCATCGCGTAGCCGTAGGAGGTGGCCGCCACCTCCAGCACGCCGTAGAGCTTGTTGGTGGCGGTATACCCGGCGATGAAGGCCACGCCGAAGCCGTTGACGATGGTCTGGATGATCATGCCGCCCACGGCGATAATGCCATTTTGCAGCGCCATGGGCAGGCCCAGGGTCATAAGGTGGCCGCACAGCGCCCCGTCAAGGCGCCAGTCCTCCCGGGACAGGCGGAGGACCTCGACCCGGCACAGCCGCCAGATGCAGCACGCCGCCGCCAGGCACTGGGCGATGATGGTGGCCGCGGCCGCGCCCTGCACGCCCCACCGGAACCCCAGGACGAACAGAAGATCCAGGCCGATATTGGTCAGGGACGCCGCCACCATGGCCAGCAGGGGCGTCCGGCCGTCCCCCAGGGCCCGCAGGGCGGCGGCAGCGAAGTTGTAGGCCGTCACCACCGGCAGTCCCGCGAACAGCACCCGCAGGTACGCCATGGAGATGTGCCGCACCTCCTCCGGGGTCCGCAGGAGGACCACCACCGGCTCTGCGGCGAGCTCTGCGCCCGCCGTCACCGCCGCGGCGCAGAGCGCCGAGAGGAGGACGGCGTTGACCATCGCCTGCCGCAGCTTGCCGCCCTCTCCCGCGCCGAAGCGCTGGGCCAGCAAAATGGAAAAGCCCTGGGTGAACCCCTGAATGGTCCCCAGGGTCAGCCAGTTGAGCCAGTCCACCGTACCCAGTGCCGCCAGCGCCTCCACGCCCAGCACCTTTCCCACCACGGCGGTGTCCACCACGGTGTACATTTGCTGGAAAATATTGCCCGCCATCAGCGGCAGGGAAAACAGGAGCAGCAGCCTCCACGGGCTCCCCTCCGTCTGCACGGTCATACCGCGCTGGGATTCATGCTTCATATCCGGTGCTGCGCTCCGATCCTCTTTTGTTCTCATAATCGCATATTAGCATGTTGTCCACAGGACTGTCAAGGGCAATACCGATAAGATTATTCCCGTTTGCCGCTCGGAACTTATGAGTCCTGAATCTTGCAATAAACGACGTTTTCTGATATGATGTGGAAGCTGCGCCGTGCCGTGAACCGTCACAGGGCGGCGCCGCGTATTACGATCCGGAGTGGGAAGCATATGCATGAGAATACCTTGAAAAAATTGGCAAAGCCCATGATTGTCCTGGCCACCCTGATCTGGGGGTCCACCTTTTTTATTCTGAAGGACACGTTGGACGACGTGGACCTGATGTTCCTGCTGGCCTTCCGGTTTACCCTGGCGGCGGTCATCCTGGCGGCGGTCTTTTGGAGGCGCTGGAACGTCATGGACCTGGGGTATCTGTGGCGGGGCGGCGTGATGGGCACTCTGCTCTTCGCCGCCTACGCTATACAGAACTACGGCCTGATGGACACCACCCCGGGGAAGAACGCCTTCTTCACCGCGGTGTACTGCGTCATAGTCCCCTTCCTGTACTGGGCGGTGGACCGACTGCGGCCCAGCCGCTGGAACGTGCTGGCCGCGCTGCTGTGCGTGGCGGGGATCGGATTTGTGTCCTGGGATGGCGGGCTGTCCCTGTCCGGCGGCGATTTGCTGACGCTGTGCTCCGGGTTCCTCTACGCCTGCCACATTGTGGCGGTGTCCAAATTTTCCCGGGAGCGGGACATCTTTATCCTCACCGTGCTCCAGTTTGCCGTGACCGCGCTGTGCTGCTGGGTGGGGGCCCTGTTTACGCGGGGGTTCCCGGCGGACGGGCTGCCGCCCCGGGCCTGGTGGGTACTGATGTACCTGGCAATCGCCGCTACCTCCCTGGCGCTGCTGCTCCAGAATGTGGGACAGAAGTACACCGAGCCCTCCTCCGCCGCCCTGCTGCTGAGTCTGGAGGCCCCCTTTGGGGTGGCCTTCTCGGTCCTGTTCGGCGCGGAGAGCCCCACCCCGCTGATGTACCTGGGCTTCCTCCTGATTTTCCTGGCGGTGGTCTGCTCGGAGACCCACTTTCGGTTTCTGCGCAGAGGGGGAAAAACACAAGAGGGAGAGCTGCTATGAAAAAGCATCTCTCCCGTCTTGCCGCCGTCTGTCTGACCCTGGCGCTGCTGGTCACCCACGCCTTCGCCCTCACGGTGGAGCAGGCCCTGGAGCTGCTGGAGGAGAACTACTACTACGACATCCCCGAGGAGGTCTACGGGGCCCGGACCCTGGAGGAGCTTTTCGGCCTGCTGGGGGACCCCTACACCGTGTACATGGACGAGGAACAGTACGCCGCCTTCCTGGAAAAGCTGGAGGGCGTGGTGGACCTGGTGGGGATCGGCGTGGAGTGCGCTTTCACCGAGGAGGGGTTCCTCCTTCGGCGGGTGTTCTCCGACAGCCCGGCGCTGGAGGCGGGTCTCCGGGCGGGCGATCTCATCATCGCCGTGGATGGGACCTCCTGCGTCCCCGCCGGGGAGGAACACAGACAGCTCATTGCCGGACCGGAGGGGACGGACGTCACCGTCACCGTTCTGCGGGACGGCCGGAGGGAGGACTATACCATGACCCGTCGGCCGGTGTATGTCCCGAACATCCAGGTCTCTCTGTTGGATAGCGGTGCGGGCTGCATCGTGTGCAGCAGCTTTGCGGAAGATACCGCCGGGACCTTTTCCGATGCGCTGCGGCAGTACGACGGCCAGGCGGTGTGCTGGCTGGTGGACCTGCGGGGCAACGGCGGCGGTTTTACGAGCGCCGCCCTGGAGATGACCGCGGCGCTGATGGGTCCCGGGGAATACCTCTGCATGGAGGACCACGGCGGGAACGCCGCCATTCAGCGGGGCTACGCTGCCGCCGTTACCGATAAGCCCCTTATTGTTCTGGTGGACGCCGGGAGCGCGAGCGCTTCGGAGATTTTGTCCGCCAACGTCCGGGACGCGTCCCGGGGATTGCTGGTTGGGAGCCGGACGTATGGAAAGGGCGTGGCCCAGATCGTGCTGGACGGCGCCAACGCTCCCGCATACTTTGACGGCGACTGCCTGAAGATCACCACCGACCGGTTCTATACCGCCGGGGGCAGTACCACCGACCGGGTGGGCGTCATCCCGTCCCTGCTGGTGGACGACCGTCTGGCCCAGGCGGTGGGAGAGGCGCTGGCCGGAGGCGGCGCCGGAACCTCCCGGCTGTGCGTCGGGTATCGGGGATACTCCTTTTACGTGGACCCGAATGCGCCGGAGGAGGTGGTATCCGAGCTGCTCTCCGCCCTGCCGCCGCAGATTCCGGTGCTCCTGGAGGAGGACGGTTCCTACGTCCCCTGCACGCCCAGGCAGGCGGCGGACGGACTGGGGGTGGACTATGACAGCCGCTGGTTCTCCGATGTGGCGGACAGCTCCTACGCGGAGGCCATCAACGCCATGGGGACCTACCGGCTGCTCGGCGGTACTGGGGACGGTCTGTTCCGCCCCGGGGAGCGGCTTACCCGCGCCCAGCTGTGCGCACTGCTGGCCCGGACGCTCAATGTGACGTATGTCGGTCCCGGGCGGTTCTCTGACGTTCCTGAGGACGCCTGGTATGCCGGAGAGGTGAACGCGATGGCGGCGCTGGGGCTGGTGGACGGCGTGGGGGAGGGGAGGTTCGACCCGGACGGCGCGCTGACGCAGGAGGCGTTTCTGACGATCCTGGGGCGGGCGGCCCGGTTTCTTAGTTATGGGACCGATGCCGGCGGCGCTTCCGCGCTTCCTTCTGAGGTGCGGGAGGCGCTGGAGCCCTACGCCGGGTGGGCCCGGGACAGCATCGCCGCGCTGGTGAGCGGCAGGGGGGAGAGCCTGCTTTTTGCTCCGCTGGAGCAGCTTGCGCCCTCTGCGTCTGTCCTGCGGGAGGAGGCCGCCGCAGGAATGTATGCGGTGCTCTCCGGGCTGCGTATCCTGCCGTAATGCCGCTGAGAAATTTCTTTCCTTTTCTTTCCGGGTGTGCTATACTGAATCTGTGTTTGGAAATTCTGCCGTGAAAACTCTGTTTCATTTGTAGGAGCGCCTATGTATTACTATGTTTCCGGTCAGGTGGCCCACGTGGAGCCCTATCTGGCGGTTATCGACTGCGGCGGGGTGGGGTACGCCTGCCGCACCACCAGCTATACCCTCTCCCAGATCAAAAAGGGGGACAGGGCGAAGCTCTTCACCTACCTCAGCGTCCGGGAGGACGCCATGGATCTATATGGATTTTACAGTCAGGAGGAGTTGAAGCTGTTCCAGCAGCTCATCTCCGTCTCCGGCGTGGGACCCAAGGCGGCGCTGGCGATTTTATCCTCCACGACGCCGACCAATCTGGCTATGAGCATTATCACCGGAGATGAAAAATCCCTCACCGCCGCACAGGGGGTGGGGAAGAAGATTGCGCAGCGCGTGATCCTGGAATTGAAGGACAAGCTGGCCAAGGGGCAGACCATCTCCGGTTCCGGGGAGAGCATTTCCGGCCCCGCCGTCACCGTCATTCCGCAGAACAAGCTCAGTGAGGCGTCCGCCGCGCTGGCGGTGCTGGGGTACTCCCAGGCGGAGATCAACCTGGCCCTCAAGGGGATCGACACCGACGCGCTGCCGCTGGAGCAGATCATCCGGATGGCGCTGAAAAATATGATGAAGGGGTAAGCTATGGCCATTGACTTTTCCAACAACGAGCCCTTCGTCGAGGAGGAGCCGCTGATCACGACCTCCCTGACCCGGGAGGATGAAAACGAGTATTCCCTTCGGCCCCAGCTGCTCAAGGAGTACATCGGCCAGGAGAAGGCCAAGGCCAATCTGGAGGTCTTCATCCAGGCGGCAAAGATGCGCTCCGAGCCGCTGGACCATGTGCTGCTCCACGGGCCCCCGGGGCTGGGGAAAACAACGCTTTCCGGCATCATCGCCAACGAGATGGGGGTCAACGTGCGCATCACCTCCGGGCCCGCCATCGAGAAGGCGGGGGACCTGGCGGCGCTGCTGACCAACCTCAACGAGAACGATATTCTTTTTGTCGATGAGATCCACCGGCTCAACCGGTCGGTGGAGGAGGTGCTGTACCCCGCGATGGAGGACTTCGCCATCGACATCATCATCGGCAAGGGGCCGTCGGCCAACTCCATCCGGCTGGACCTTCCCAAGTTTACCCTGATTGGGGCTACGACCCGGGCGGGGCAGCTGTCCGCGCCGCTGCGGGACCGGTTCGGGGTGACGCTGCGGCTGGAGCTCTACACGCCGGAGGAGCTGGCCCTCATCGTCACCCGGTCCGCCGGGATTCTGGACGCGCCCATCGAACAGGACGGGGCCATGGAGATCGCCCGGAGAAGCCGGGGCACGCCCCGGATCGCCAACCGGATGCTCCGGCGGGTCAGGGACTTTGCGCAGGTGGTGGGGGACGGCGTCATCAACAAGGCGCTGGCCGACAAGGCGCTGACCGCCCTGGAGGTGGACTACCTGGGGCTGGACAACATCGACCGGCGGATGCTCCAGGCGATTATCGAATACTACGGCGGCGGCCCGGTGGGACTGGAGACGCTGGCGGCGACCATCAACGAGGAGGCCGTCACGCTGGAGGACGTCTACGAGCCCTACCTGATGCAGATCGGGTTTTTGACCAGGACGCCCCGGGGACGGTGCGTCACGCCGAAGGCGTACCAACACTTGGGGATTGCCATCCCCGGGGGGATGCCGCCGGTGATGGACCAGCTCACGTTTTAGGCGCTGTGGGAGAGGGCCAGGGATTTGCACTGGTCGAAGGAGGCCAGGAACATGGCCTCCAGCTCCGCCATTTGTACGTCGTCGTAGGCGCGTTGGAGTTCTTCCAACTGCTCTTTTTGGTCTTGTGAAAGCTGGTTCCAGAGGGTGCAGCCGATTTCATCCCGCCTCATGCGGCGCTGGGCATAGGCGGTCTGGCCGTAGTATTTTTCCAGGAGGCGGTCCAGTATGTCGTTGAACAGGGCTTGCATCAGGTCATCCATTGCAATATACTCCTTTCAAGGTTAATATTATTATATACCATTTCAAGAGAATGTCAACACCTTTGGCCGTGATTATAAGAAAATTTTTGGAGGAGAGAATATGTTGCGATATAAGATCAATATATTAGAGGAGCTAAAAAAGGCGGGGTATTCCAGTTATCGGATGCGGCAGGAGAAGGTTTTGGCAGAAAGTACGTTGCAAAGAATCCGGGAAGGGAATACTTCGATTGAGCTGGAGAGTTTAGGTGTAATCTGCAATATTCTCCGCTGTCAGCCGGGGGATTTGGTGGAATGGGTGGAGAATGCGTAAATTTATTCGGTTGACAAGGTGCGCTTGCGACAGCCTTTTGTTAGCCCGACTTGTTTCTTGCCGATAGCCCGGGACCTACGCGGCCCCGGACTCCGCGGTTACTTTTCCCGCGAGGGAAAAGTAACCAAAAGCTCGCTTAAACCTACGGTTTAAGAATCCCTTGCGGGAGCGGCTCGGAGCGCCGCTCCCTATGCGGGGGATTTGCGGAGTGCGGAGTAGGTTTTGTAAGGCGAAGCCACCGAATTTCAGATCCTACGGGCATCTGATCTAGTGGCCTGGTACTTGTAGAACTCCGGCTGACGCCCTTTCAAAGGGGTACTCCCTGCAAGGGGGAGTGTCTAACGGAAGTGCCCCGCAGGGACCCCGTGCCGAGTGCCGCGAGGCAACCAGCAGTATCGTTAGAACTGTGCGCAGAAGTAAGCACCGGCATCGGCCCACGGCACTGGAGATAGACCGGACAGACTAAAGGTCGTAGCGTAAACAATAACCCCCGTCATCATAAGGAGTCCAGAACCATATGGTTCTGGCGCGTTTTTGGTTACTTTTGCCGCGCGGCAAAAGTAACCGCAGGGCGTCCGGGGCCGCGTAGGCCCCGGGGTATCAGCAGAGAAGGAGTGATAGAATGGGCAAATTATTTGGTACAGATGGAATCAGAGGCATCGTGGGTGAAAACCTGACGGCGGAGCTGGCCTACCGGGTGGGCCAGGCGGTTGCCGTGACACTGGCGGAGGAGAAGGGGAGTGCGCCCCTCATTACCATCGGGATGGATACGAGAATCTCCTCCGATATGTTGGAGGGGGCCCTGATTGCGGGCATCACCTCCGTGGGAGGGGATGTCATGCCCCTGGGCACCATCCCCACCCCGGCGGTGGCCTACCTGACCATTAAGGTGGAGGCCGACGCGGGCGTGGTGATCTCCGCCAGTCACAACCCCTTTGAGCACAATGGGATCAAGGTCTTCAACGGTCAGGGCTATAAGCTCCCCGACGCCCTGGAGGACCGGGTGGAGGAAAAGATCCTGTCCCATGAGCCCATGCCCATCAGGAAGGGCGGGGAAATCGGACACCGGATTCACGGGATGAAGAACCTGAAATATGAGTACATCAAGCACCTGCGGGGCACGGTACAGGACGACCTGGGAGGGCTGCGGGTCCTCATCGACTGCGCCAACGGCGCGGCGGCGGCCACAGCGCCCGACCTGTTCGCGGACTTCGCAATGGAGGCCGATTTTATCCACCGCAAGCCCAACGGGGTGAACATCAACCTGAAATGCGGGTCCACCCACCTCAAGAGCCTGGCCGCCATGGTTACGGCGGGGGAGTATGACCTGGGCATCGCCTTTGACGGCGACGCGGACCGGTGCCTGATGATCGACGAGCGCGGAAACGTGGTGGACGGCGACAAGACCATGGCCGTGTGCGGGAAGTATATGCGGGACCAGGGGCTGCTCACCGGGCGGGCCATCGTGGGAACCGTCATGAGCAACCTGGGGCTGCATGAATTTTGCAATAAGAATAATATCCGGCTGATCTGTACGCCGGTGGGGGACCGGAACGTGCTGGAGAAGATGCTGGAGTTCGGCTACCGCATCGGCGGGGAGCAGTCGGGGCACACCATCTTTACCGACTACGCCACCACCGGGGACGGACAGCTGACGGCGCTGCAATTCTTGCAGATCCTCAAGCGCAGCGGGAAGACCGCCTCGGAGCTGGCCTCCATCTGTCCCAGCTACCCCCAGACGCTGGTGAACGTGGAGCTGCCCAACCAGCCCGGGCTCAAGGAGGGCATCATGACATCCCAGGCGCTCTCGGAGGCCATCGCCAGGGAGGAGGAGGCGCTGGGCGGCGACGGCCGGGTGTTGGTCCGTCCCTCCGGCACGGAGCCCCTCATCCGGGTCATGGTGGAGGCGAAAACCGCCCAGCAGGCGGACGAATGCGCCGGTCGCCTGGCAGATTTGGTGAAAACACTGAAATTTTAGGGAAATAATTCACAAAATTTTAATATTTACTTGACAAACACGCAGGAGAATAGGTATAATAGAGATGTCGATCAAGGAAGCCCATTTTGATACGTATGAGACCCGTCCGGACGAGGAGCTCTCCGCCCTGGCAAGGGGGGGAGACCGGGATGCAGAGGAGGCGCTGGTCAAGCGGTACACCCGCTTGGTGCGGCAGCTGGCCCGGCCCTTCTATCTGGCGGGAGGGGACAGCGACGACCTGATTCAGGAGGGCATGATCGGCCTTATGAGTGCCGTCCGGGAGTATGATGGGACGAGGTCCGCCAGCTTCCGCACGTTTGCAGAAATTTGTATTCGCAACCGGCTGTATTCCGCCGTCCGGGCTGCTGCCCGGGATAAGCACGCACCGCTGAATCAGTCGGTTCCTCTTGAGATACCCTTCTTTGACAGTCAAGGCTCCCTGTACGGTGGTATGGTGGGGGAGGACCCCCAGGACCTGCTCATCGGCCGGGAGGGGGCCCAGGACACCCTGAGCGTCGTGCGCAAGCAGTTGTCCGAGTTCGAGGCGAAGATTTTGGGGTACTATTTAGACGGCATGACCATCCGGGAAATGGCCAAAGCGGTTTCGCGGTCCCCCAAGTCGGTGGACAACGCCGTGCAGCGCATCCGGCGCAAGGCAGCGCGGCACCTAGATTCTGGCGGTATCAGCAAAGGCTGAGCGCAATATATTTTTTTCTATTCAAAGAGAGGGTAAAATCATGTACGAAGACAAGACCTTAGTTTGCAAGGAGTGCGGTCAGGAGTTCGTTTTCACCGCCGGTGAGCAGGAGTTCTACGCCGAGCGCGGTTTCCAGAACGAGCCCCAGCGCTGCAAGGCCTGCCGTGACGCTCGCAAGAACGCCGCCCGCGGTCCCCGTGAGTATTTCACCGCTGTCTGCGCGAACTGCGGCGGTGAGGCCAGAGTGCCTTTCGAGCCCAAGAGTGATCGTCCTGTGTATTGCAGCGATTGCTTCGCCAAGATGCGCGAGCAGGGCTGATAGATAGCAAACGTTTGGGGAGCGCCCTACATGGGGCGCTCCCCATTTTTCCGCGGGACTTGGGCGCACAAATGCACGATTTGTCCAGCTATTGGAAAGATCCTCTATGGTGGTTCCCGCTGGGAAGTGTTATACTAGCATCAGTAAGCCAAACGGGCGGAGACCCGATTTGTGATGTAGAAGGAGAAGAACGATATGTCTATTTTAGTTTGCGGCGGCGCCGGGTATATCGGCAGCCATACCTGCGTGGAGCTCCTGGAGGCCGGGTACGACATTGTGGTGGCGGACAACCTCTGCAATGCCAGCGAGGAGGCCCTGCGGCGGGTGGAGAAGATCACCGGGAAGCAGGTCCCCTTTGTCAGGACGGAGCTGTGCAATGAGGCCGAGGTGGAGGCCCTGTTTGCCCAGTACCCCGACATTCACGCGGTGATCCACTTCGCCGGGCTCAAGGCGGTGGGGGAGAGCGTGGCGAAGCCCCTGGAGTATTACTCCAACAACCTCATCAGCACGCTCTATCTGCTCCAGGCCATGCGGCGGCACGGGGTGAAGAACTTTGTGTTCTCCTCCTCCGCCACGGTGTACGGCGACCCTGAGACCGTGCCCATCCGGGAGGACTCCAGGACCGGCGGCACCACCAATCCCTATGGGACCAGCAAGCTCTTTCAGGAGAAGATGCTCATGGACATCTGCGCGGCCGACCCGGAGCTGAATGTGGCCCTGCTGCGGTACTTCAACCCCATCGGGGCCCATGAGAGCGGCCTCATTGGCGAGGACCCCAACGGCATCCCCAACAACCTGGTGCCCTACATCGCCAAGGTGGCCGTGGGACAGCTGGAGAAGGTCCATGTGTACGGGAACGACTACAACACCCCCGACGGGACCGGGGTGCGGGACTACATCCATGTGGTGGACCTGGCCCGGGGGCACGTGGCGGCGCTGAAGAAGCTGGACACCAAGTGCGGGCTCTTCGTGTGCAACCTGGGAACAGGGAAGGGGTACAGCGTGCTGGACGTGGTTCACGCCTATGAGAAAGCCTGCGGCCACGAGCTGCCCTACGTCATCGACCCCCGCCGTCCGGGGGACATCGCCGCCTGCTATGCCGACCCCGCCAAGGCCCGGGACGAGCTGGGCTGGGAGGCCAAGTTCGGGATCGAGGACATGTGCGCCTCCTCCTGGAAGTGGCAGTCGGAGAATCCCAACGGGTATAAGGGATAAACGGAAACGAACCGGAATCGGAAACCGGACACGGGGAGGGCATCTGCCCTCCCCGTTTGGCGTTGCGGGGACGGCGCCGGATTTGTGCAGTTGGGGGCGGCAGGACGGCCATTTTGCACGGGACAGGACCTCCGGAGGCAAGAGGGAAGGTTTTATGGATGGATTCCTGATTTTATGGAGGAAAGTGGGGGAATATGAAAACCTTTGGAGCACATTTACTCCGGAGGGCTTGCTGAATGGGGCTGCGATTTTCGACAAAAATGGGAAATCTTCCCATTTTTGTCGAACGAAATATGAGGAATCTGCGGTACAATTTGCAAGATTCGACTTGAGTTTTCTGTCTCTTTATGGTAATTTGTAAACAAGGCACGACGAAGCTTCGATATTTCGTCTAAACAGACGGATAGCCCTCTATTCATGTCGACATGCAAATATTTGAAAGGATTTACGCAGATGAACAACAAAATCAAAATCATACTGGCTGACCCCGATGAGGAGGCGCGCGGTATGCTGCGGGACGCGCTGGAGGAAACAGGGCGCTTTGAAATTGCTGCCCTGACCGGCGATGGCAATGAGGCGCTACAGATGGTTGAGGAGGCAGATCCGGACATTCTGGTCCTGGATATGCTCGTGACCGGCTTGGACGGGTTGTCCGTGCTGAGACGTCTGGAAGGGAGGGACCGGCCCCAGGTCCTGATGACCTCCGCCTTTGTCCGGCAGGGGATCGCCATCCGGGCCGGAGAGCTCGGCGCATCCCTGTTCGTCAGCAAGCCGTACAGCGAGACGGCCCTCGTGGAAAATCTGCTCAGTCTGTCGGAAAAGGTGGACCAGGAGCTCCATGCCCCGGGCCTGGAGGAGCTGGTGACCTCGATCATCCATGAGGTGGGCGTTCCTGCGCACATCAAGGGCTATCAGTATGTTCGGGAGGCAATTATGATTACGGTGGCGGATATGGACGTAATCAACTCGGTGACCAAGATCCTCTATCCCGAGGTTGCCAAACGCTTCCATACCACGCCTAGCCGCGTGGAGCGCGCGATCCGTCACGCCATCGAGGTGGCCTGGGACCGGGGCGACCTGGAGACGCTGCAAAAATTCTTTGGATACACCGTCAGCAACGCCAAGGGAAAGCCCACCAACTCGGAGTTCATCGCCATGATCAGCGACCGCATTCGGCTCCAGTTGAAGAACGCCACTGCATAACACGCCGCTCAGATATTTCTCTTGAAGGGAAAGGTATTGGAAGAGAACTTTAGCGCGCTCCTCGGGCGGCTACTGTTCCGACATCTCCGCACGGTCATGTACTGCGTTCCGTATCGGGGACCGGTACGGAAACCTGTCCACAATCATCTGTGTTCACGGACCGACCATAGGGAAACAACTGCTCCCTCGCCATGCGCGGCGACGAGGGAGCAGTTGTTTTTCTCCCCCGCTTTTTCGTGCAATAGGGCTTGCCAGGAACGGGCAAATCTGCTATACTATCATACAACTATCACAGGAAAAGGAGATTGACAGCATGACCTATACATATTCGCCCAAGGGCGTCTGCTCCTCCCAGATCGATCTGGAGCTGGAGAACGGCGTGATCCGCTCCGTGGCCTTCACCGGAGGGTGCAACGGCAACCTCAAGGGCATTTGCAGTCTGGTCAAGGATATGCCCGCCCGGGAGGCCATCGGGAAGCTCCAGGGCATCCAGTGCGGGTGGAAGCCCACCAGCTGTCCCGACCAGCTGTCCAAGGCCCTGACGGAGGCGCTTGCGGCAGAGGACAAATAGCAGAAACAGGGAGGGTGGCCTCGGGCCATCCTCCTGCTCATTTTTGTATCATTTCAGAAATTTTTCCAATGCAGTTGTACTTTTCCGCAAGCTATGCTATAATACTTTAACGTGGCTTATTGCGCACACGCGATGAACATAAAAGAACAAAGGAGAATCTTAACCATGGACGAGAAAAAAACCATGCTTTCCGGCATCAAGCCCAGCGGGGATCTGACCCTTGGTTCCTACCTGGGGCCCCTGCACCACTGGCCGAAGATGATAGAGGAGTACGACTGCTACTATTTCATGGCGGACCTGCACGCCATCACCGTGCGCCAGAATCCGGCCGATCTCCGGCGGCGCACCCTGGAACAGCTGGCCCAATATATCGCCTGCGGGCTGGACCCGGAGAAGTGCACCCTGTTCATCCAGTCCCACGTCCATCAGCACGCGGAATTGGGCTGGGTGCTCAACTGCTATGCCATGTTCGGTGAGCTCTCCCGGATGACCCAGTTCAAGGACAAGTCCGCCAAGAACGCCGACAACATCAACGGCGGGCTCTTCACCTACCCCAGCCTCATGGCTGCCGACATTTTGCTCTATCAGCCGGACTTCGTCCCCGTGGGGGAGGACCAGAAGCAGCATGTGGAGTTGGCCCGGAACATCGTGCAGCGCTTCAACGGCGTGTACGGCGACGTGTTCAAGATGCCCGAGCCCTATATCCCCAAGGTGGGCGCCCGCATCATGAGTCTGACCAACCCCGCCGCGAAGATGAGCAAGAGCGATGACGGCGACACCGGCCGGGTGACCCTCATGGACGACCCCAACGTCATCATGAAGCAGTTCAAGCGGGCGGTCACGGACAGCGACACCGAGCACTGCGTCCGCTACGACCCGGAGAACAAGCCCGGCGTGGCCAATCTGATGACCATCTACGCCTCCGTCACCGGAAAGAGCTATGACGAGATCGAGCGGGAGTTTGACGGGCTGGGCTATGGGAAGTTCAAGCCCGCCGTGGGCGAGGCCGTGGTGGAGATGCTGCGCCCCATCCAGGAGGAGACGAGGCGCATCCTGACGGACAAGGCGTACCTGGAGAGCGTGTACCGCACGGGAGCGGAGAAGGCGTCCCATATGGCGGAGAAGACTCTGCGCAAGGTCTATAAAAAGCTCGGCTTCGTTGCCAGATAACGGAGGCGGCGGGAGCATGAATGGAATGTTTGACCGGGAGAGCGTCCTTCCGGTAATCGTGGCGCTGGTGACGGCCCTGGCGCTGAGCTTCGCCCTGACGCCCATTGTGAAGTGGCTGGCGGTGAAGATCGGCGCGGTGGACGTACCCAAGGACAAGCGCAGGATGCACGACCACCCCATCCCCCGGCTGGGCGGGCTGGCGATCTTCATCGGCTTTGTGGTGGCGGTGCTGCTGTGCGCCGACGTGGACCGTCAGCTGCGGGGCATCCTGCTGGGCGGCTGCATCATCGTGGCCGTGGGCATCGTGGACGACTCCCACCCGCTGGGGGCGGGGATCAAGTTTATTTTGCAGATCGTGGCGGCCCTGATCGCCGTGTGGCACGGGGTAGTCATTGAGATGATCGCCAACCCGCTGCCCTTCATCGGGGGGGACTACTGGGACTTTGGCATCATGGCGGTGCCCATCACGGTGATCTGGATCGTGGCGGTGACCAACTCCGTCAACCTCATTGACGGACTGGACGGGCTGGCGGACGGGGTGAGCACCATTGCCGCGCTGACGATGCTGATTATCGCGCTGCTCATGGGCGACCTGGAGATGGCCGTCATCTGCGCGGCGCTGGTGGGCGGGTGCATCGGATTCATCCCGTACAACCGCAACCCGGCTAAAATCTTTATGGGGGACACGGGGGCCACCTTTTTGGGGTTCATGCTGGCCACCGTGTCGGTGACCGGGCTGTTCAAGCTGTACGCGGTCATCTCCTTTGTGGTGCCCTTTATCATCCTGGGCTTCCCCATTTTTGATACGGTATCCGCTTTCACCCGCCGGATCCTCAAGGGGCAGAACCCAATGAAGGCGGACCGCAGTCACACCCACCACAAACTTATCGACATGGGGATGAACCAGAAGCAGGCGGTGGCCACCCTGTATATGGTGGCCGGGGTGCTGGGGCTGTGTGCGGTGATGATCGTTACCACCGGGTATGTGAAGGTGATCCTGTCCGTAATCGCCCTGGCGGGTACGGCGTATACGGTGGCGCGCATCCTCCGCTATCCCCATGAGCACCACCGGCAGGAACCGGAAGCGCCCGCGTCGGAGCAACCGGAGAACGGGAAGGAGGAGGCGTGAGCATGGAAAAGCTGCGCATTATGAGCGTGTTCGGCACCCGGCCGGAGGCCATCAAGATGGCCCCGCTGGTGAAGGAGCTGGCCGCGCGGGAGGAGATCAAGTCCATCTGCTGCGTCACCGCCCAGCACCGGGAGATGCTGGACAGCGTGCTGGAGGTCTTTGGGCTGGAGCCCGACTGGGACCTGGATATTATGACCCCGCGGCAGACGCTCAGTACCATCACCAGCAAGTGCCTCACCGGCATGGACGAGGCGATTGAGAAGCTGAAGCCGGATATGATCCTTGTCCACGGGGATACCTCCACCACCTTTGCGGGTGCGCTGTCCGCGTTCTACCACCAGGTCAAGGTGGGCCACGTGGAGGCGGGACTGCGGACCTACGACAAATACTCCCCCTACCCGGAGGAGATGAACCGGAAGCTGGTCACCCAGATTGCGGACCTCTATTTCTGCCCCACGGAGAACAACCGGGAGAACCTGCGCCGGGAGGCCGTGACGGAGGGCGTGTTCGTCACCGGAAATACGGTCATCGACGCGCTGAAAACCACGGTGAGGGAGGACTACGTCTTCGCCTCGGAGGAGCTGAACCGGCTGCCGTATGGGGAGAAGAAGATCCTGCTGGTCACCTGCCACCGGCGGGAGAACTATGGACAGCCCATGGAGGACATCATGTCCGCGCTGGCCCATATCGCGCGGACGCACGGCGATGTGGAACTGGTCTATCCGGTGCACCTGAGCCCGGTGGTGCAGGAGTGCGCGAGAAAGCACCTGGCGGGGATCGAAAATGTGCACCTCATTCCCCCTCTGGCGGCGGACGAGATGCACAACCTGATGGCCCGGTGCTACCTGGTGCTCACCGACTCCGGCGGGCTCCAGGAGGAGGCGCCCGCCCTGGGGAAGCCGGTGCTGGTGATGCGCCGGGAGACGGAGCGGCCGGAGGCCGTGGAGGCCGGGACCGTCAGGCTGTGCGGTGTGCGGTACGAGGACATCGTCCGGATGGCGGACGAGCTGATCGACGACCCCGCCGCCTACGCCGCGATGGCCCACGCGGTGAATCCCTACGGCGACGGAAACGCCTGCCGCCGGATTGCCGACGCCATCCTGTGGCATTTCGGCAGGGGGGAG
This sequence comes from uncultured Oscillospiraceae bacterium, assembly GCA_910588045.1. GTDB lineage: Bacteria > Bacillota > Clostridia > Oscillospirales > Oscillospiraceae > Pelethomonas. Next base: position 93,494 of record CAJUPS010000002.1, read on the forward strand.
AGGCCGGAGGACTTCCGGCCTTGAGAGTGGACGACCGTTACCGTGCGGAAATCTTGGTATCGCTGCGCATAAAAGAGCGCGTTAAAGTTCTTTTTGCTCCTTTTTCTTTCAAGAAAAAGGAGGAGGAGGCAGCATGGACAAGAGACGGATGACATACATGACCATGGGCTTTGGCGTCCTGCTGCTGCTGGTCATGATCCTGCTGGTCTGGGGCGGGCGGCGGCAGTCGGGGCAGATCGTTCTGCCTGAGAGCCAGTCCGACAGCACCGGTCCGGGGGAGGACGGCACGGCCAGCCGTCTGGACACCATCTCTATCACGCCGGAGACGGTCGGGCCTGCCGTCGGGGCGCTGGCCCGACCGGCCGCTTACAGCCGCACCCAGACCGTGGAAACCTTCTGGAGCGGCGGCAGCGGCCAGACGGTGATCCAGGTCTACGTCAGCGGAAGCCGCACGCGGCTGGATGAGACGATGCAGGACGGCAGCGTGCGGCACACCCTGGTGGAGGGCGGCGCGCCATCCGTCACCGGCGTGTGGTATGACGACGAGACGGAGTGGGTCCGGCTGCGGTCGGAGGAGGGCCAGACGTCCGCCGACCGGGCGGGGCGGATGCCCACCTACGAGACGGTTCGGGAGCTGCGGATGGCGGACATCCTCCAGGCGGACTACCGGGAGGCCTACGGCGGGGAGTGCATCTATGTGGAGAGCCGGGACGGCGCGTATACGGAGCGCTACTGGGTGCGGATGGACAGCGGACTGCTGGCGGCGGCGGAGCGGCTGTGGCAGGATCAGGTGGTCTACCGGCTCACCGCCGGGGAGCCCGTCATCTCGCCCCAGGAGGAGAGCCTGTTTTTGCTGCCGGACGGCAGCGCGCTGTCATAAGATAAAGATTGACATAACATAGCGAGGGAAGTATGGGAGTTGCGGAGCTTTTTTTGATTGGCGTGGGGCTGAGCATGGACGCCTTTGCGGTGGCCGTGTGCAAGGGGCTGGCCATGCCGAAAATGCGCTGGCGGCAGGCGTCGGGGATCGCGCTGTCCTTCGGGTTCTTTCAGGCGATGATGCCCGTGCTGGGCTGGCTGCTGGGACGACGGTTCGAGGTGTATATTACCAGCGTGGACCACTGGATCGCCTTCGTGCTGCTGGGGTTCATCGGCGGGAAAATGATCTGGGACGCCTTCCACGAGGAGGACGAGGAGGGGCTGGGGGAGAAGTTCAGCTTCCGGGAACTGCTGGTGCTGTCTGTGGCCACCAGCATCGACGCGATGGCGGTGGGCATTACCTTTGCCTTCTTGCAGGTGCAGATCCTCCCGGCGGCCACGCTGATTGGCTGTACCACCTTCCTGCTGTCCCTGGTGGGGGTGTGCGCCGGAAGGCGGTTCGGAAACGCCTATAAGAACAAGGCCACCCTGGCCGGGGGGATCATTCTGTGCCTGATCGGGCTGAAAATCCTGTTGGAGCACCTGGGACTTCTGGGCTGAGGGCTCTGGGCAGAGAGGTGGAGAAATGACAAAGCTCACGGAGGAATTTTTCCTCCAGGATACCGTGACCGCCGCCCGGGAGCTGCTGGGGTGCTATCTGGTCCGGGTGGACGGGGGAGAGACCATGGTCTGCCGGATTACGGAGACGGAGGCGTATGTGGGCGCGGTGGACAAGGCGTGCCACGCCTACGGCGGGCGGCGCACCAGGCGCACGGAGACCCTCTATGCCGCTCCCGGTACGGCTTACGTCTACCTGATTTATGGGATGTACAGCTGCCTCAACTTTGTCACCGGGCCGGAGGGGGAGGCGTCTGCGGTTCTGGTGCGGGGGTGCGTGCCTGTGGTTGGCGCCGATGGGGTGGCCCGGCGGCGCTTCGGCGTGGGAATGGCGAATTTGAGCGCCTATCAGAGAAAAAATTTCATGAACGGCCCGGGGAAGCTGTGCAGAGGGCTGTCCATCGACCGGGGGCTGAACGGACTGGCGCTGGGAAGCGCGGCGCTCTGCCTGGCCTACGACCTGCCGGAGTACGGACTGGAGCGGAGGCCGGAGGGGATGTCCTGCCGCATCGGGAAGCGGATCGGCATTGACTACGCCGAGGAGGCGGTGGATTTTCCGTGGCGGTTCTGGGTGGAGACATGAGAGCCTGTTTCGTATCTCCCCGCGAGATACGAAACAGGCTCTGAGGAAGGAGACACAATATGCTGCTGTTTGACCTGGACGGGACCCTCATTGACTCCAATGGCGTGTGGCTGGAGGTGGACAAGACCTTTTTGGCCCGCCATGGCTATGAGTACAGCCAGGAATACCACGATGGCGTAGCCCACTCCATCCTCCAGAACTGCGCCATCTTTACCAAGGATTTTTTTGGCATGGAGGAGTCCTGCGAGGAGATCATCGCGGAGTGGATGGAGCTGGCGAAGGACGCCTATGACCACGTGCCCCTCAAGCCCCATGTCCGGGAGTACCTGGACCGCTGCCGGGAGGCGGGGCACCGGATGGCGATTTTTACCGCCTGTGTGCCGCTCCACTGCCAGACGGCGGTGAAAAAGCACGGCCTGGACGCCTACTTTGAGCAGATCATCTACGCCCAGGCGCTGGGGGAGGACAAGCGGTCCCCGGCCATCTTCCGCCATGTGGCGGAGCTGCTGGGGGTAAAGCCCCGGGAGTGCGTGTTCTTTGACGACTCCCTCACCGCCTGCAAGGGGGCCAAGGCCGCCGGGATGACCGTGGTGGGCATCCGGGACGACTATTTCCACGGGGCAGAGGCGGATATGCGGGAGCTGTGCGACCGCTATATCGGGGACTTTGGAGAGCTGTTGTCATGACAGGGAGATACGAAGGCGAACGCCCACCGAAAGGGACCTCCTTTTCGGTGGGCGATTCTTGTCATGAGCTGACGGTAGACGCGATGCTCGTACATTCCTGCTCTTTCTTTCGCAGGATTTTTTCATAGTTTGCAATTTTATAGTCGAGCCGATCCAGGGATTTCCGGATTTCCTCTATCCGCTCTGAGAGCTGCTGCCGCTGCTCCATCAGGATGGCTTTCCGCCGTTCCTCCGTGCCCTCCCCCTGCTGGCAGAGAGCCGCATACTCGATCAGCGCTTCGATCTGTACCCCGGCAGAGCGCAGACACTTCATCAGCTCGATCCACCGGCAGGACTCCTCGTCGTAGTCCCGGATGCCGCCCCTGGTTCGGGGCACGGGCGGAATGATGCCAATACGCTCGTAGTAGCGCAGGGTGTCGGCGGTCAGTCCATACTTTCTGCTCGTCTCCGCAATGGTCATACGACGGTCCCTCTACGCTCCAAAGAGCTCCGCGGCCTGCTGCATGTTCTCCGGGGCTTTTACGCCAAAGGGACAGCGCTTCTCGCAGGCGCCGCACTGGATGCACTCCCTGGCCTTGTGGGGGAGGGCGGCGTAGTGCTCGCGGACGGTCTCGGGGATCTCCCCCTGGGCCTTGCAGAGGTTGAGAAACTTGGTCACGTCCGCCACACTGATGCCCTGGGGGCAGGGGGCGCAATGGCCGCAGTACATGCAGTGGCCCACCCAGCTGATCTTGGGCATGGCGGCGAAGGCGGCGGCGTAGTCCCGCTCCTCCTCGGAGGCGTCCTCATAGGCGATGCTCTCGCGCAGGTCCTCCATGGACTTGGCCCCGCACAGAATGGAGGCCACCGCCGGGCGGTCCAGGGCGTAGTGAATGCACTGGGCGGCCGTCAGGGATACCCCCGCCGGGGACAGGTCCGCCTTGAGCAGGTCCCCGCCGCCGAAAGCCTTCATGACGGTGATGCCCACGCCCAGTCGCTGGTAGGTCTCGTACAGCTCCTGCCGCCGGGGGTCCATGTTCACCAGGGGCTGGTTATAGCTCCCCGAGTCGCCCAGCTCCTCGATGCTCTTCTCTCCGGGAAGGAGGTCATAGCAGGGGTTGACGCTGAACATCAACACATCGATCTTCCCGGTGTTCACCGCCGCCAGGGAGACCTCCGCGCTGTGACTGCTCAGGCCGATGCTTTTGATGGTGCCCGCCGCTTTCAGCGCCAGGGCGTAGTCCAGGATGCCGTTCTGGAGCACGGTTTCCCAGTCGTCCATGGCGTCCACGTAGTGGATCATGCCCACCTCAACGCGGTCCGTCCGCAGAAGGCGGAGACGCTCTGCGAAGTTGGCCTTGGCCTCCTCCAGATGGCGGGTGCGCTTGTACTGCCCGTCCTGCCAGACAGCGCAGATGTGGCACTGGAGGACGAATTTCTCCCGCCGTTCCTCCAGGGCCCGGCCCAGGTTGTCCAACAGCTCCGGCTCGGGGGTGTAGAGGTCGATGCAGTTGACCCCGGCGGATTCCATGAGGTCCACCATCTCCCGGACCTGCTGGGCCGTCTTGCCGGAAAAGCCCTCGCAGCCCATGCCGATCTCGCCCACCTGGATGCCGGTGCGGCCTAATGTACGGTATTGCATAGTGGTCTGTCTCCTTTTCTATGTTCTGAAGGGTATCTTCTCACCCCTAGTATAGCACTTGGAGCGGGCTCAAAGTCAAGAGGGTTTTCATCGGATTGACACCAGATTCTGCTCGTGCTAGAATGGGCCTATCAACAGGAAGGAATGAGGATAAATCATGATGACCCATATCACCAGGCAAAATTTCAGGATTCTATGTGACTTCATGGATATAAGGAACTTCATGACCGAGATCTATGAGCGGGACTGGCGGAATGGCGTGCCCGCGCCGTTTCTGGAGTACGCCCTGTCCAGCACATGGATGGATACCTATTACACCCACCGGTGGCGGATGTGGAAGGAGGGCGAGAAAATCGCCGCCTTCGTTTTCCATGAAAATCCGATCAGCGACGCATACATCAGCCTGCGGCCGGGCTATGAGGAGCTGGCGGAGGAGATCGTATCCTACGCCGCCAACGAGATGCCACGACAGAACGGGAAAAATAAGCTGGTACTGTTTGAAGGACAAACCGCGCTGATGGAAGCGGCCAAACGGGCGGGCTATACCCGGACAGGGGGGTATAATGAGCGGGTTTTTGATTTCAGCAAGCCGCTGGATCATCCCCTGCCGGAGGGGTTCCGGTTTGTGGAGCCGGGAGAGCTGGACCCGGCGAAGATCGCCGAGTGCTGCTGGCGGGGGTTTGACCACGAGGAGTCAGAGGGGCCCTGGGACGGGAGCTGCGAGAGTACCCTCAGACTTCTTGTCACCCCGCACGCCACGCCGTCCCTGCCCGTGGCGATTGAAAATGAGCGCCGGGAATACGTCTGCTTCGCCGGTATGTGGTGGACGCCGGAAAACCGTCTGGCCTATATGGAGCCCCTTTGCACCGTTCCCCAGTACCGCCGCAGGGGGCTGGCCGCCGCCGCTCTCTCGGAGCTGTACCGCCGGATGAAGCCCCTGGGAGCAACGCACATGACCGGCGGGGGAGACCCCTTCTACGAAAAAATCGGATTTGAGCCCTGCATCGGCTGGACCTTCTGGGAAAAGAAAGACTCATAAATGGAGCAGCTCTTTTTCAATCAGTTTCACCGCAATGGTAAACGCCTCCACCCGCCGCTTCGCCAGCGTGATCTGTGATTTGTACCGCTGTGCGTTTTCCTTCGCTTCAAGGGTCTTGACCGTTTCTTCCAGCTTGTGCAGGGTTGAATCGATCTGTCGCTTGGCTTCCAGCAGCTCCTCTTTGGTATAATCCATTCAGGATCTCCTCCCATGACGCATGAACGGCGCGGTATGTGTTGGCATACCGCGCCGTCTTGATTTGTTTTACCGTGCCGGTTTCACGATCAGGTTCACCAGCTTGTTCTTCACGTGGATCACCTTCACGATGTCCATGCCCTCGATGGCCCGGGCGACCTTGTCTACCGCCTTGGCGGCCTCCACTACGGCGGCTTCCTCGCTGTCCACAGGGACGGTGACGGTCCCCTTGAGCTTGCCCTGGACCTGGACGGCCATATCCACGGAGGAGGCGACCGTCTTGCTCTCGTCGTACACGGGCCAGGACATCTGGCAGACCATCTTGCCCTCTGCGGCGGCGAAGCCCATGGTCTCCCACAGCTCCTCGCACATGTGGGGCGCAAAGGGATTCAGCAGCAGAAGAAGGACCTTCATGTCGCCCTTGGAGCAGCCGTTGGCATAGAAGTCGTTGACCAGGGCCATCATGGCCGCTATGGCGGTGTTGAACTTCATGGCCTCGATGTCGTCGGAGACCTTTTTGATGGTCTTGTGGATGCCGGACTCGTTGGCGGGGGTGTGGTCCGGGCTGTCCGTGCAGCTCTCGGAGAGGTTCCACACCCGGTCCAAGAACCGCTTACAGCCCTTCACCGCGTTGTCGGACCAGGCGGCGGCCTTCTCGAAGTCGCCGATGAACATGATATACAGCCGCAGGGTGTCCGCGCCGTAGGCCTTCACAACGTCGTCGGGATTGACCACGTTGCCCCGGGACTTGGACATCTTCTCGCCGCCCTCGCCCAGGATCATGCCGTGGCTGGTGCGCTTCTGATAGGGCTCCCTGGTGGGCACCACGCCGATGTCATAGAGGAACTTGTGCCAGAAGCGGGAGTAGAGCAGGTGCAGGGTGGTGTGCTCCATGCCGCCGTTGTACCAGTCCACCGGGGACCAGTAGTTGAGCGCCTCCTTGGAAGCCAGGGCGGTATCGTTGTGGGGGTCCATGTACCGCAGGAAGTACCAGCTGGACCCGGCCCACTGGGGCATGGTGTCGGTCTCCCGGCGTGCGGGGCCGCCGCAGCAGGGACAGGTGGTGGCTACCCAGTCGGTCATCTTGCTGATGGGGCTCTCGCCGTCGTCGGTGGGCTCATAGTTCTCCACCTCGGGGAGCAGCAGGGGCAGCTCGCTCTCGGGCAGGGGCTGCCAGCCGCACTTCTCACAGTACACCATGGGGATGGGCTCGCCCCAGTAGCGCTGGCGGGAGAACACCCAGTCCCGGAGCTTATAGTTGACCTTGGCCTCGCCGATGCCCTTCTCCTCCAGCCACTTGGTGACGGCGGGGATGGCGTCCTTGACCGTGAGGCCGTTGAGGAACTCGGAGTTGACCAGGATGCCGGTCTCGTCCTTGGCGGTGAAAGCGGCCTTCTGCACGTCCTCGCCGCCGGAGACTACCTCGATGATCTCACAGCCGAATTTCTTGGCGAACTCCCAGTCCCGGTCATCGTGGGCGGGCACGGCCATGATGGCCCCAGTGCCGTAGGTCGCCAGGACGTAATCGGAGATGAAGATGGGGATCTCACGGCCGTTCACCGGATTTACGCCGCGCACGCCGTCCAGGCACACGCCGGTCTTCTCCTTGTTCAGCTCCGTCCGCTCCAGGTCGCTCTTGGAGGCGGCGGAGCGCTGGTACGCCTTCACATCGTTCGCATTTTTCAGCAGGGGCATCCACTTCCTGACCAGCTCGTGCTCCGGGGAGAGGACCATGTAGGTGGCCCCGAAGAGGGTGTCGGGCCGGGTGGTGAAGACAATAATATCATCGCCGGTGGTGGCCTTGAAGATAACCTCCGCGCCGGTGGAGCGGCCGATCCAGTTCTTTTGCTGGATCTTTACCCGCTCGATGAAGTCCAGCTCGTCCAGGTCGTCAATGAGACGCTGGGCGTACTCGGTGATGCGCAGCATCCATTGGCTCTTCTCCTTGCGGATGACCGGCGCGCCGCAGCGCTCGCAGACGCCCTCCACCACCTCCTCGTTGGCCAGGACGCACTTGCAGGAGGTGCACCAGTTCACCGGCATGGTGGCCTTGTAGGCCAGGCCCTTCTTGTAGAGCTGGAGGAAGATCCACTGGGTCCACTTGTAATAGCTGGGGTCCGTGGTGTCCACCACCCGGTCCCAATCGAAGCCGTAGCCCAGCATCTTCAGTTGGCGGGTGAAGTTCTCGATGTTCTGCTTCGTCACAACGGCGGGGTGGACGTGGTTCTTGATGGCGTAGTTCTCCGTGGGCAGGCCGAAGGCGTCGAACCCGATGGGGAAGAGGACGTTATAGCCGTCCATCCGCTTTTTCCGGGTGACGATGTCCATGGCGGTGAAGGGACGGGGATGGCCCACGTGGAGGCCCTGGGCGGAGGGGTAGGGGAACTCGATGAGGCCGTAGAACTTGGGCTTTTCGCTCTTCTCCGAGGCGGCGAAGACCTTGCCCTCCTCCCAGCGCTTTTGCCACTTGGGCTCGATGGATGCAAAATCGTACTTCAAAGCAAATCACACTCTCTTTGTATATTTCCGGGCATACCCCGGCAGAAAATTCATACGGGTGGTATTATATAGGATTTTTGCGTGGATTGCAAGGGGGTTTTTCGTATTTAGCCTCTTGACAGCCCTGTTTCCGGGTGGTATAGTAAATGTATCACTACTATAATTTTTACAATAGCATTTTATGCAGTAGCAATGAAAAAGGAGGCTCCTATGAAAAAAGATTATCTATCACAGCTGTCCCGTTGGGCCCGGTGGATGCTCCCGCGGCAGGAAGCGGAGGACGTTATCGCCGACTATTGTGACATCGTGGGCGTCCCGCTGCGGTCCGAGGACGAACTGATCCGGGATTTGGGCAGGCCAAGGAATGTGGTGAAAGCCGTGGCGCAGCCCAGGCAGTACCGCGCGTGGCTCTTTGCTTTCGGTACATTGGCGGTATGCGTGGCCTTTCCCGCCGTCATGGCCTACAAAAGTGTTTACTGGGGTCCGGTGCTGAACCCTGCTTACATGATATTCCTTTGCATAGGCGTTGGTCTGTCGCTCGGGAGCTTTCGGCGGGACAGGGTGGGGAAGGGAACGCCGACAAGGGGGCTCCTTCTGCCGCTGGCGCTCTTGCTGATGGGAATTGGGGGAGTGTGGTTTTTGGCAGGTCTGATGCTGACGGAATCATGGAAATTGCTGAACGTGATCGTCCCTACCGCAGACGCGGCGCAGGGAATGCACGTGCTGCTGTGCCTGGGGATTCTCGCCATGGCGTTGATCGCTTTGTATGGTCTTGTGAGAGCCCGCCTGGAGGGTCGCCGCTGGTGTGCGGTCTATATTCTGGGGCTGAGCGGGGTCCTTTTGGGGCTGTCCTTCTGGCTGTTTTTGCGCAGCACCGTTTTGACCGCAGGACCCGGCTGGCAAACTCCGATTCTGCTCAGATATGCGTTCATAACCATTCTGGGTTTGATCGGCACGGGGGCGGCGCTATGTTGAAAAAGGACCTCATTGAGCTGTGTCTGCTCCACCTTCTTGTTCAGGAGGACCAATATGGCTATCATCTGCTGTGCCGTCTCCAGGGCGCTTTTCCGAATACACAGGAGAGCGCCGTATATGCGATCCTTCGAGGGCTCTGTCATGAGGGGTCTTCGGAGCAGTATGTGGGCACGGCCTCCAACGGACCCGCCCGGAAGTATTACCGGATAACGAGCCGCGGAAGGGATAAGTATGACGAATTGCGGCAGCAGTGGCGTACCTTTCTGGCCGAAATGTCCGAACTCGGAATCTGATGGCGGCGCTCTGCACGATGTCTATACCCATACACCGCTCTTTGACGCACAGAGCCCGGCAGCACGTTCCGGCTGTCGGGCTCTGCGCTCTTCTGTTGGACTGCTATTGTACTGTTGCCGGTTCCCGCCGGGACTGGGAGATCTGCTCATAGAGGCAATCCAGGGCGTCGCTCAGGCCGCCGATGCGGTCGATGAGCCCCAGGTTTACCGCCTCCTCGCCGTAAATCACGCTGCCCACGTCGGCGGCCATCTCCCCGGTCTTTAGCATGAGGCGTAAAAACTGCTGCTCGCTGATGCCGCTGTTTTTCGCCACGAAGCTGACGATCCGCTCCTGGATGCGCTCAAAGTAGTTGAAGGTCTGGGGGGCGGCAATCACCGTGCCGTTCATCCGCACCGGGTGGATGGTCATGGAGGCCGACGGTACGATCATGCTCACCTTGGGAGCCACGGCCAGGGGAACGCCGATGGAGTGCCCGCCCCCCAGCACCAGGCTGACGGTGGGCTTGCGCATCCCGGCGATGAGCTCCGCGATGCCCAGGCCCGCCTCGATGTCGCCGCCCACGGTGTTCAGCAGCAGCAGCAGGCCGTCTACCTCCTCGTCCTGCTCCAGGGCGGCCAGCAGGGGCATGACGTGCTCGTACTTGGTGCTCTTGGCCGTCTCCGGCAGGACCTGGTGGCCCTCCACCTGGCCCACGATGGTCAGGGTGTAGATGTTGCCCCGCTCGTTGTGGCTGACGGCGGAGCCGAAGTCCACGATCCGCTGGCTGCTCTCGTTCTTGTCGTCGTTCCCGCCGCTGGCGGCGGTGCTCTTGGTGTCCTGTTTCATAAAAGAATCCCTCCCTTTCGCCGGTAGTCTGCGCGAAAGGGAGGGAAATCATACATTTTTCAGCTCGATTGGATCAGCGCGATGTTTTCCTCCGTCAGCGGGATGTACGCCACTTCCACCGCGTTTGCACCCAGGAACACCGCCGCCCAGTTGGCGTATTCGGCGTAATCCATGGGCGTGCCGTACACGGGAGCGTAGCCACCGGCCTCCGTGATGAGATAGTAGACGAAGCCGTCCCCGTCCTTGTCCACTTCCTCGGGGAAGGGGATGACCGTCTCGTCATAGGAGAGGTAGGTGTCCCGGATGCTCCTGTCCCAGCCGTCCACCGTCGCCACCGTGGTATAGCGGCGGTCCCGGCCAGTTCCGGTGGTGCGGTAGAGGGTGTAGGGCCACAGCTTGTCGCCCGCCACGCCCTGGTTGTGGCTCCAGAACGCCTGGGCGTAGCCGTTGTCGTAGTAGGTGACCCCGGGGTACTCCGCCAGCAGCTCGTTTCCGTAGATGTTATAGACACGCTCCACCTGACCGGCCATGGAGGTGTTGTTCCGCTGGATGAGGAGCTCGTTCTCGCCGTCGCCGTTTACGTCGCATATGGCATAGCGCTCCGTGGTGAGATCCTCCATGCCCTCCGCGCGGCACTGGTCGATGAACCGCAGCAGAATGTCCCGGAAGACGGGAGTTATGAGGCTCCCGTCCGCCTTGGGGACCCAGCGGTACTCCGCATCCAGCCAGCCCGGGGCGGCGTGGAAAGCGCCGTCCCCGTCGTAGTAGATGCAGCAGGTGTACGAGAAGGCGTAGCTGGTCGTTGGGTGATAGCTCTCCGGCCGAAGCTCTCCCGCCAGCGTCAGGGTGAGGCCGTAGCTCTCCCGGCTGTACGCGGAGATCGCCCCGGTGATCTCGCAGGCAAGCGGTTCCTCCTTCCAAAGGGTCCTGCCGCCGAACCGGGCGTCCATGTCCACGTCCACCCTGCTCTCGTGGAAGCTGACGGTCGCATAGTTTTCGTCCGGATGCAGGGCGAGGGTGCGGCTGCTGTTGAAATCGTTGATGATCTCCTCCTCCAGCTGGGCGGTGTGCTCCGTCCAGCGTGCGCCGTCCCACTCGAAAACGGTGAGGCTCCAAACGGACACGCCGGTGCCGCTGCCGGAATTGTAGTTCATCGCCAATTCCTTTTCCCCATCACCGTCAAAGTCCTCGAAATACAGCACAGGCATCAGCAGTCGGGGCGTTGTAATCGCTCTGCCGCCGAGATCCAGCGCTTGCAGCGCGTCCCCGTACCGCAGCAAGCCCCGCCCGGTCTCCTGCTCGTAGTACACCGCGATGTCGTCCTCAGGTAGCTCCGCCACCTTCCAGATGGGGGCCTGGGACGCGCCGGGGACGTCGATGAGCGCATCGGGCAGGTCCTCCAGGGCGGGGAGGTCCGCCGTCAGCCGCCGGACCGGCTGGGAGCCGATGGTCCACTCTGTCCAGGACTTCGCGGACTCGTCCCAGTCATAGAAAATCTGCTCCGCCACAATGCCGGGCTCGTTGGACGTACCGTTGAAGTAGGTCCCCTCGTACCGCCGGTAGAGCACCTGCACCGTTATGTCCGCGTCTCCGTCCGTTACCTCCAGGGTGGGCAGCAGCTCCATCCCGGACAGGTCCCGGTCAAACCGCTGGAAGCTCTGGTTGGTTACCCGGAGATAGACGTGCTGGTCGTCCTGTGCGCTGCGGTAAAGCGCGATGTCGAAATCCGGTGTCTGAGCTAGCAGCAGCCACTCCCCCTGTTCCTCCGCCGGGCAACTGAGGTCCATCAGCTCCGTGGGCAGATTTTCCGGTATCGCCGGTTGAGAGCTGTCAGCGGCGGGGTCCGTTTCCAGCAGGGGTTCATCCGCCGGTTCCTGCTCTGTCTGGACAGGATTCACCGGTTCGTCCACCTCCTGCGCCTTTGCCCCTGTGAAGGTGCAGGCAGCAAATACCACGCACGCCGCCGCCACCAGCACCGCCATTACCGCCGTGGTCCGGGGGCGCTTCACCAGCAGGGCGACCCGCTCTTTCAGGGCGGACTTGCCCCCGGTCATGGTGGTGGCGCAGCAGGCCAGGTCGGCGGGCGTGGTCCGCCGGGCCACCAGGCCCACCAGGGTCCGGCCATAGTCCGCGCGGCTCGCCTCGCCCAGAAGGCGGACGGCCCCCTCGTCGCAGGAGAGCTCGCAGTCCCGGCGGCTCAGGTAGGCCGCCAGCCACACCAGCGGGTTGTACCAGTGCAGCGCCAGGCACACGCCCCGCAGGGTGGCCCAGATGTGGTCCCCCTGGCGGAAGTGGGCGTATTCGTGGGCCAGGACGTGCTCCCGCTCCGCCTTCGACAGTCCCGGCGTCAGGTAGACGGCGGGACGGAGGAGACCGAAGAGGCAGGGGGTGGACAGGCCGTCCGCCGCGTATACGGTCCGGCCCCGGTACTTCCCGGCGGGCTGTCGCCTCTTTTTCAGACCAAGATAGAATTTCAGGTTCACCGTCAGCAGGAATACCCCCAAAACGGCGGTCCCGGCCAGCCAGATGCCCTCCAGACAGGTTTTCCAATCGAACCGTTCTTCCTTCTCCGGCGGAGTGTACAATGTCGGATCAAGAAGAGACGGTCCCATTGCCGATGGATTGATGATTTCCGCTTGCACACTGTCCAGATAAGGATTACTGTCCGGCGCGAAGGGGGAAACAAATACCGGAGTACCTTCCGGCGGGGCGGTCAGCCGCGCCTCTTGAGCGGCCACAGGGTTCATCACGCTGACCGGGCTGTCCAACAATGACACCGGGACCAGCAGCCGCAGCAGCACCAGCCCCCACAGGGCGTAGCGCAGCCGGGGGCTCACCCGGCCCTTGACCAGCGCCCGCAGCAGCAGAACCAGCACGATCAGCGCCGAGCTGGTGACGATCCATTCAATCATGATTTTTCTCCTCCAGCTTCCGCAGGGCCTCGTAGAGCTGGTCGATCTCCGCTCGGCTCAGTTCCTCCCGCTCCGCCATCGTGTTCACCAGCAGCCCCACGCTGCCGCCGAAGACCTTCTGCAAAAAACCCCGGGTCTCCCGGACCACCGCGTCCTCCCGGGCTACGGTGGGGAAGTAGAGCTTCGCCTTCCGCCCCTGCTCCCAGCGCAGCAATCCCTTGTCCGCCATCCGGCGCACCAGGGTCTCCCCGGTGCTCTTGGTCCAGCCCGTGCGCTCCGTGAGCCGGGCGGCGATCTGGGTCATGGTCAGCGGCGAGCGCTCCCACAGGCACTCGCAGACCTCCCACTCCGTGTTGGTCAGCAGCTGTTTCTCTCCCGTCATTCTCCTCGCTCCTTTCGCATGACAATGTAATGCTTAAAGAGTACCATAGTTGCATGACATTGTCAAGCGATTAGAAGAAAAAAAGTCCGGGGGACTGTCCCCCGGACCTTGCCGCCGTCAGCAGCGCACCGTCATACGCCCCGCGTCGCCGTCGATGGTACACATCGTCCCCATGGGCAGCGTCACCATGGGGGTGCAGTGGGCGGAGCGGACGTTATACAGAATCGGTTTCCGCCACCCGGCGAAGAAGTCCCGCAGCAGCGCCTCCGGCCCGTAGTCCGCCCGGTAGGTGTTGCCGCATTTCGTGAAGGCCCCGAACACCAGTCCTGCGGCGCTGTCCAGTATCCCGGCGGCTTTCAGCTGCCAGAGCATCTCCTCCAGGGCGTAGACGTCCTCCCCCACGTCCTCCAGGTAGAGGATGCAGCCCCGGGCGTCGATCTGCCAGGGGGTGCCAACGGAGGTGGTCACCAGGGACAGGTTCCCGCCGGTGAGCCGCCCGCAGGCGCAGCCGGGGCGCAGGATTTTGATCTCCTCACCGGGCGGGTTGGTGATTTCGAGACAGGCCCCCATCTGCAAGGCGCTCCACAGGCTCTGCCAGGAGAAGCTATCCTCCTCCCAGTCCAAAAACCCGTTGGCCATGGGGCCGTGGAAGGTCACAAAGCCGCACCGCTGTCCGATGGCCAGGTGGAGGGTGGTCACGTCGCTGAAGCCGATGAACGGCTTGGGGTGGGCGGCGATGGCGGGGTAGTCCAGCAGGGGAAGGATCTGCCACGCGGTGCTGCCGCCCCGGGTGCACCAGATGGCGTCGATCTCCGGGTCCGCAAAGCCGCCGTTGAGGTCGGCGGCCCGGACCTCCGCCGGGGCGGCGGCGTAGCCGCTGGGCGTGGAGGACCGGCAGGATGCACCGATTTTCACCCGGAAGCCCAGCTTCTCCACTTCTGCGGCGATGTTCTCCACCGGTTTGTCCTCCGACAGGGGCGATGAGAGGGATACCAGCAGAATGGTGTCCCCCTTTTCCAGACGCTTGGGAAATCTCATGGTTTTCTCCTCCTCATTCACACAAAAAATCGACAGCTGCTTGTGCCTCGATGGCCGCGGCCAGGGGCAGCGCCGCCGGGTCCGCGGCGAAGTGGGGGTTGTGGTTGGGGTAGGTGAACCCCTTCTCCTCGTTCCCCACGCCCACGTAGTAGTAGCACCCGGGAGCGGCGTCGGAGAAATACCCGAAATCGTCCGTGCCCAGGGAGGGCTCCGCCAGCTCCAGGACGTTCTCCGGACCCAGGATCTTCCCGGCGGACCGGCGCAGGAGGTCCGTCATTCCCGGGTCGTTCCGACAGCCGGGGTAGCTCTCGAAGATCTCGATTTCCGCTGCAACTCCCATCCCGGCGGCGACGCCGGAGACGATGGCGCGGAAGTCCTCCTTCACCCGCTCCCGGGCCTCGCCGCCCATGGTGCGCAGGATGCCGGTGAAGACCGCCTCCTCCGGCAGGACGTTGCCCGCCGCTCCGGCGTGGAAGCTGCCCACCGTCACCACCACCGGTTCCGTGGGGGAGGTCCGGCGGCTGGAAATCGTTTGCAGCGCCGTGATGACCTGTGCGCCCGCCGCAATGACGTCCGTGCCCAGGTGGGGCTTCGCCCCGTGGGTGCCCCGGCCCCGTAGGGTGACGGAGAAGGGGTTGGACGCCGCGCAGATGGGCCCCGCCTTCACGGAGACGGTCCCGGTGGGGATGCCGCTCTCCACATGGCAGCAGAGCATGGCGTCCACGTGGGGTTCCTCCATGCAGCCCGCCGCGATCATCCGGGATGCGCCGCCGTCGCCCTCCTCGTCGGGCTGGAAGAAGAGCTTCACTGTCCCCCGCAGCTCCCCCCGGCGCTTTTGCAGCAGCTCCGCCGCGCCCAGCAGGGCCGCCGTGTGGAAGTCGTGGCCGCAGGCGTGCATCACGCCTGGCGTCCGGGAGGCGTAGGGCAGCCCTGTGTCCTCGGTGATGGGGAGTGCGTCGATGTCCGCCCGGAAACCGATGGTCTTTCCCTCATTTGCCCCCCGGAGTACCGCCATGATCCCGGTGTCCGCCAGGGGGGTATAGGGGATGCCCAGCGCCTCCAGGCGGCGGCAGATCAAATTGCCGGTATGTATCTCGCGTCTGCCCAGCTCGGGACAGCGGTGCAGGGCGTAAAAGATCTCCTCCATTGCCGGGGCGAGGGCCAGCGCCTCCCGCTTGATGTTCTCCATTTCAGACCGCTCCTTCTTTGGGGAGGCGACCTCCCCGTGATGTCTCCCTATTATACACGGCAGGGAGGCGTTTGTCACGGCTTTTCGGGACATGATTTTTTCGATTGGCGGCCCAATCCGGGGTGCGAAGCCCGGGGAAAGCAGCCCAAGGCCCCGGAGGCGCCAGCGCCTCCGGGGCCTGTCTTGCCTACCCCATCTCCTGCCGCAGCTTCTCGATGGCGCGCTTCTCCAGGCGGGACACCTGGACCTGGCTCACGCCCAGAATCCGGGCGCACTGCTGCTGGGTCAGCCCCTTGTAAAAGCGGAGAAGAATGGTCTCCTTCTCCCGCTCCGGCAGGGCGTCGATGGCGGCGCGCAGGGCGATGCGCTCCAGCAGGTCCCCCTCCGTGGACGGAGAGGCCAGGGTGGACTCCAGGGTCAGCCCGTCGGCGTTCTCCTGCTGGAGGCTGTCGGGGGGTGCGGCCGCCAGCTCCGCCACGGCGATCTCCTCCGGCGTGAGGCCCGTGGCCTCGCTGAGCTCCGAGAGCACCGGTTCCCGGCCCATCTGGGCGCGCAGGCGCTCCCGGGCGGTATAGATGGCGATGCTCTGCTCCCGGAGGTTCCGGCCCACCTTGATGAGCCCGTTGTCCCGGAGGTAGCGCCGGATCTCCCCGGCGATCTTGGGCACGGCATAGGTGGAGAACTGGGTGCCGTACTCCGCGTCAAAACCCCGCACGGCCTTGAGAAATCCCAGGCACCCCAGCTGATAGAGGTCGTCCGGCTCCACGCCCTTCCCGAAGTAGCGGCGCACCACGGCCCAGATCAGGCCGCTGTTGTCCTCCAGGACCTTTGCCACCGCCGCCTCGTCGCCCTGCTTCGCCTGGGCCAGAAGGTCCAGCGCCTCCGCCGTCATAGCTGCTGCTGCCGGGGCCGGATGCGCCGACGCATGGTGACCCGGGTGCCCTTGTTCTCCTCGGAGCGGATGGTGAGACAGTCCATGAAGCTCTCCATGATGGTGAAGCCCATGCCGCTGCGCTCCTCCCCGCCGGTGGTGTAGAGGGGCTGGCGGGCCCGCTCCACATCCGGGATGCCCCGGCCCCAGTCCCGGATGGAGATCTCCAGAACCTTGTCCTCCAGGATGCGGGCCTTGACCACGATCCTGCCCAGGCGGTCCGGGTAGGCGTGGACGATGGCGTTGGTCACCGCCTCGCTGACGGCGGTCTTGATGTCCCCCAGCTCCTCCAGCGTGGGATCCAGCTGGGCGGCGAAGCAGGCCACCGCCCCGCGGGCGAAGCCCTCGTTGGCGCTGCGGCTGAGAAATTCCAGGGTTATGTAGTTTTCACATTTCGCTTTCATGTCGCACCTCCCTCCCTATATGAGATCCACGTATCGGCCCAGCCCCGCCGTCTCCAGGACCCGGGACGCCTGCCGGGGAATGTTGATGACCAGCAGCGTCCCGGACAGGGCCTCCATCCGCCGCTTGGCCCGCAGGACGACCGCGATGCCCGAGCTGTCCATGAAGGTGATCCCGCCCAGGTCCAGCAGGGTCTTTGTGGGCAGGTTCTGCTCCATGCACCGGTCGATGGACTCCATCAGACCCTTGGCGGCGTGGTGGTCCAGCTCGCCGGTGAGGGTGATGGTCAGCTGCCGGTTCTCCGTCTTATACCGCATTTCCATGGCTTGTCTCCTTCGCGCATAAAAAATGGCTGTAAGCAAGTGCTGACGCTGTGCTTACAGCCATTATAAATTCTCCCGCCGGGATTTTTTTGTCGAAAGAAAGCGGAGATGGAAAATTATTCCTTCCGGGCTACCGCTGCTCGTTCAGGTACAGCTCCACGCGGTTTTGAATGGTCTGGGCGGCGCTCTGGGCGCTCTGGTCCCCGGTGAAGTACGCCCCCGCGCACTCCCGGACGATGGACCAGATGTTCTCGTCCCGGCTCGCCAGGCTGTCCGCCGCCTCATAGAGGGCCATCACCTGGTCGTAGTCGTCCTGGGCGGCGGGCTTGAGCTCGATGACCTGTCCGCCCACGAAGACGTAGGCGGTGCCCTCCAGGATGGGCTCGCCGTCGGGACCGGTGACCGTATTGCCGGTCTCATCCTTCAGATAGCTGAACGCCATGCTTTTCTCGGCGGCCCGCTCAAAGTCGGAGCGGTTGACGGGGAAGTCAAAGTGGGGGGTGCTGTTCTCTCCGGCGGGCAGCAGGGTCTGCCGCAGGAAGTTCCAGGCCGCCTCCTTGTCCGCGCAGGAGGCGGACATGGCCATGCCGCCCTCCACGCCGAAGGTCACCGCGCCGCCCTCGCCGGGGTAGCCCACGAAGGTCACGCCGCCGCCCAGCAGGGCGCGGTAGAGCTGGATGGACTGTAGGTCGTTGAGATGCACCGGCAGCAGCAGCTGTTCGCCGTTGGCCACCCGGGTGTAGTCGTCGTCCGCGGCCTCGCCGGAGGCCGGGGCCTGGGTGGGGAAGGAGGCGCAGAACTCCAGGATCGCTTGGAACTCCGGGGAATCAAAGCGGGCCTTGCCGGTCTCCCAGTCCACGAATTGGTCCAGGCGGTCCGCGAACAGGGTCTCCAGGATGGAGCTTCTGGTCTCGCCCGCTCCCAGGACGCCGCAACCGGCGGGCTGCTTGGACAGGGCGGCTTTCAGCTCCTCCAGGGTCCAGCCCATCTTGTCCCCCACGGCGGAGGGCGCTCCCGCCGCCGTCTCAATGGTGAACCGGGAGAACACCTGGTAGAGCTTGCCGCCGATCTCCGAGGCCCGCAGCGGGCGCTCCATCACGCCATCCCGGCCCAGCTCGCCGTCGGACTCGATGTAGGGCCACAGGTCCTCCAGCATCCCCCGGGAGGCGTACCGCCGCAGGGGGATGCCGCTGGACACGTCCAGCAGGTCCGGCATGTTTCCCGCCAGAATCTCGGTATTCAGCTTGCCCAGACCCGCCGAGATGTCCCCGGCGGTGTTGTACTCGGAGTAGTCCCGGACCTCAATGCGGTGGGTGCCGCTGGTGCGGTTGAACTCCAGCACCCGGGCCCGGGTGTCGCTGTCCAGGCCCATGGTGGCCAGGGTGAGGACCGTGCGCTCCGCGTCCTCTTCGGCAGGGGTCAGGCGGGCCGTCGCATAGGACCCGGACCAGAAATCGCTCTCCCGCAGTACCGCCAGGCCGCTGTCATCCGACTGGAGGAGCAGGGCCTTCACCTGGCTCTTGTCCACGCCTGCGCCGCTCCAGCCCAGCAGCTTTTCCGGTGCAGTTCCTCCGGTGGGCCAGCCGTAGAGGCTGTCGCCGCTGGTATAGAGGAAGTCGTACTTCCCGTTGCCGCCGTAGAGCCGGTTGGCGCTGCCGGTGAGGGGACGGGCCTTACCCAGGGACTGACTTTCTGGGTCCACGGGGTAGACGGTGCGCCCGTTCTCGTCTCCGGCCACCGCGCCCACGCCGCTGCCCACCGAAATCAGCTGCTCTATCGTCTCCAGGCCCTTGCAGGTGGAGAGGACGGTCAGATTTTTGTCCAGCACCGTGACCGTACTGCCGGAGGCGGCGTACAGACGGCCCTCCCGGTCCATCCGGGTATCCGCGACTGTTTCCGCGCCCAGCTTTCCGGCCAGGTCCGTGATGTCGATCCGCTCCAGCTCCTGGGCCCCGGTGGCGTCCAGCTTCCGCCAGACCTGGCTTGCCCAGGTGATGTCTCCCATGCTCGCGGCGGCATTGCCCATGCTCTCCGGGTTGCCCGGGTCGAAGATAAGGCCGCCCAGGCCTCCGGAGACCCGCTCCAGCACCCAGAGGGACCCGTCCTCACAGGGGACGACGGACGCCACGGAGGCGCCCTCCTCTCCGGGGGCATAGCCCGCCAGCTTCTCCGGTTTTCCGATGGACGTATCCATCCGGTACAGCGCGGCGCGGCCCGCGCCGGAGGAGAAGGTGAAGTCCCCGTCCTCCGAGCCGGAGGTGGAGACGGTGAAGCCGCTGGAAGATGTAATTTCGCTGTCTTCCCCGTCCTGCGGAACTTCCGCCGGCTCCTCCTCCAGGCCCGCCAGGTACAGTGCGCCTTCCCCGGAGGCGGAGGCGGTCAGCTCCGTCAGGGGCAGGTCCAGGGGCGAGACGTCCGAGGTGTAGGCCGCCGCGCCGGAGAGCTTGGCGGGACCGGCGTCCTGCTGTTTGCCGCAGGCGGTCAGGATGAGGCACAGGGCCAGCAGCGCCGCCGCGATGTGTTTTCTCTGTTTCATAAAAAGAATCCTCCTTGCCGCCGGTTATGACCGGCTGGGTATGGCAAGGAGGATAGCAGGAAAATCTTACATTGCAAGGGGGGAAGTTCTTACAAATTCTTACAATTTGTACGTTTGGAATAGCAGCGTGCTCCGGTACACCCCATCCTTCAGAGACACCTCCAGCGTTCCGCCGGACCGCTCCATCAGCTCCCGCATGGTGGGGACGCCCAGGCCGTGGCTGTCCGCCCGGTCCGGGGCGGGGAGGACGCGGTTTTCCAGGGTCAGCGTCACGGCTTCCGGGGCCTCCGAGAGCCGGACGAGGACGGGGGAGGAGGGGTCGGCGTACTTGCGCAGATTGGAGAAGAGGTTGTCAAACACCCGCACTGTGTCTTCCGTCCGGAGGTGCAGCATAAACGCCCGCGCAAACACCGGCGGCCGGATGTCGAACCCCGCCCGGCGGAGGTCGTCGCACTGCTCCGAGAGGAGCTGGCCCAGCAGGGCCGCGCCGTCCACCGTCTCCGGGGGCTGCTCCAGGCCGGACGAGGGGGCGTCCACCTGGGCGCTGGCGAAGAGTTGGTCCGTGAGGGCCTTGAGCTGGGCGGCCTTCTCGGAGGCCAGACGGAGGTATTCGTCGTGCTCGGCCCGGGTCTGGTACTTGGCGTAGGTCAGGATGTCCAGGTAGCCCGTCAGCTTGGTCAGGGGCGTGCGGATGTCGTGGGACAGGGAGGTGATCAGGCGGCTGTTGGCCCCCACGGCCTCCCGCTCGCCCGCCAGGCGCTCCAGCACCGAGCGGCGCAGCCGCTCGATGTCCTCCCCCAGGCCGCTGATCTCGTCCCGGCCCGCCACATGGACGGCGTGCTCCAGATCCCCCGCCATCAGGACCCCCGTCTCCCGGGACAGCGCCCCGATCCGCCGCAGCGTCCTCACGATGTACGGCACCACCACGACGCAGAAGCTCACCAACGCCAGCAGTAACCCTGCAATCCGGCCCAGCCCCTCGTAGCCCTGGCTCGCGGGGCTGGTGGAGACATAGATCGTGCCGTCGGCGCACTGGACATGGTACAGCTCCGTCACAAATTCCACCGACCCGAAGGAGACGGTTCCGGTGGTTTCCGCTGGCGCCGCCCAGGTGACGCCGTAGCTGACGTCGTTCGAGGTGTCAGTTTTGACTTGGAAATGGAAGTCCTCGTCCGCAGAGACCTCCACCGAGGGCATGGTCCCCGTCAGGACGATGTAGACCCCGCCTATGGCGCTCAGGCGGCTGTCCTTGTCCTCCATGGCCTGCTGGACGGTGAGGCCCTTCTCCGTTACATAGTCCTGATACGCCTGGACGAGGTCGGCGTTCCGCCTCTGCCAGAAGGGGGCGAAGCGGTCACTGTACAAAAGCCAGGGTGCGGCCACGCTGTCCACCAGATAGAAGACTGCAAAGGCCAGAGCCAGCCCCAGCACCGACACGCCCACCAGCTTCATCCCCAGACGGGAAAAACGGCGCTTCTTACCCAAGGCGATACCCCTTTCCCCATACGGTCTTGATGTACTCCGGATGGCGGGGGTTGTCCTCGATCTTCTCCCGCAGGCGGCGGATGTGGACCATCACGGTGTTGGCGGATGTGGGAAAGTAGGTCTCCCCCCACACGCTCTCATAGAGGTTTTCCATGGAGAAGATCTTGCCCCGGTGCTGGAGCAGCAGGCGCAGGATGCGCCACTCGGTATCCGTCAGGTCCAGCTCCCGGTCGTTGCGCCAGGCCATGTTGCCGGTGAGGCCCACCCGCAGGCCGCACCACTCCGCTTCGTCCCGGTGGGCCTCCGGCTTGCCCCGGTAGACCTGGTATCGCCGCAGCAGGCCCTTCACCCGCGCCAACAGTTCCGGGTAGGAGAAGGGCTTGACCAGGTAGTCGTCCCCGCCGCTGGAGTAGCCCATGGTCAGGTCGGACTCCTTACTCTTGGCGGTGAGGAACAGAACCGGCACGTTCCACTCCTCCCGCAGCCGCAGGCACACGTGGTAGCCGGAGATGCCCTCCATCATCACGTCCAGGATGACGAGGTCCACCTCCCCTGCGTGCTCCGCCAGATACCGCAGGGCCTCCTCGCCGCTGCCGGCCTCCGCCACCTCGAAGCGCTCCCCCGTCAGGAGGATGCGCAAAACGTCCCGGATCTCCTCATCGTCGTCCACGACCAATATTTTATCGCTCATACCAGCCCCCGCGCTTCTGTAAAATCATTTTCTCTCTTAATAGGACGCAGAAGAAAGAGAAATGTTCCCAATTTTTATCATGCAGGATGGTTGTATCGGTTTTGCATCAAAGAGGAATCGGTTTTGTATTCTGGTTATTTTTATTTTTCGGTTGCGGGAAACGAAAAGATATTGTATAATGAACAGGATTTGGAGGAGGGGAGGACGATTTGATGAGGATCACCCTGGGAGAGCGGACGGAGGACACTGCGGCGGTCTACTTCCGGCGGGCCCAGTCCCCCGCCATCCGGCGGATGCTGCCCCAGCGGGCGGCGACCTTGGAGGAGGCCCTGGCGGACTTCCGGGAGACGCAGGAGCCGGGGGCGAAGAGCTTCGGGCGGACGGTGTACGCCGACGGGCAGTACGTGGGGGACGTGTGGTGCTACTGCATGGACCCGGCGGGCGACCCCCAGGCCATGGTGAGCTACTGCATGTTCGAGCAGGCGCTGTGGGGAAGGGGCATCGCGTCGGAGGCCCTGGGACTGTTTCTGGAGGAGGTCCGGGGACGCTTTGGCCTGGAGCGGATCGGGGCATTTACATTTATGGAGAATGCCGGGTCCATCCGGGTGCTGGAGAAGAACGGTTTCCGGTTGGAGGAAGCCTTTACCGAGGACGGCGTGGCCTCCGGGTACTACCTGCGCGCCTCCATTTGAATTTGAAAATGATACTACATTAAAATAAAGGAGAACCCATCATGGCAATGGACATGACCTATTTTGACGCCATGGAGGCCAAGATCCCCCATGGAAAAATCCGGACACGGTTTGCACCGTCCCCCACGGGCTACATGCACGTGGGCAACCTGCGCACCGCGCTCTATACCTGGCTCATCGCCCGCAACGGCGGCGGGACCTTCATCCTGCGCATCGAGGACACCGACCAGGGGCGTCTGGTGGAGGGCGCGACGGATGTCATCTACCGCACCATGGCCGAGTGCGGCCTGGACCACGACGAGGGACCCGACGTGGGCGGGCCCGTGGCTCCCTACATCCAGTCGGAGCGCCGGGATACCTACGGGAAGTACGCCCGCCTCCTGGTGGAGAAGGGCTTCGCCTACTACTGCTTCTGCGAGAAGACCGAGAGCGAGGAGGACGCCGGGGACTTCAATCGGGCTGCGGACCCCTGCCGGTCCCTGACGCCGGAGGAGGCCCAGGCCCGGGTGGACGCCGGGGAGCCCTACGTCATCCGGCAGAGGATCCCCGAGAGCGGGACCACCACCTTCCACGACGCCATCTTCGGGGACATCACCGTGGAGAACGCCACCCTGGACGACCAGGTGCTCCTCAAGCGGGACGGGCTGCCCACCTACAACTTCGCCAACGTCATCGACGACCACCTCATGGGCATCACCCACGTGGTCCGGGGCAGCGAGTATTTGTCCTCCGCCCCTAAGTACGACCTGCTCTACCAGTCCTTCGGTTGGGAGGTGCCCACCTACGTCCACTGCTCCCCGGTCATGCGGGACCAGCACAATAAAATGAGCAAGCGCCACGGCGACCCCTCCTATGAGGACTTGAAGGCCCAGGGGTATCTCACGGAGGCTATCCTCAATTACGTGGCCCTGCTGGGATGGAGCCCACGGGGGGACCAGGCGGAGCGGGAGGTGTTCTCTCTCAACGAGTTGGCGGAGGTGTTCGACATCGGGGGCATTTCCAAGTCCCCCGCCATCTTCGACATCGAGAAGCTGACCCACTTCAACGCCCTGTATCTCCGGGCCATGACGCCGGAGGCATTCCACGCCGTGGCGGAGCCCTACATCCGGCAGACGGTGAAAAATCCCGCGCTGGATACCCGGGCCATCGCCGCCCTGCTCCAGGCCCGGTGCGAAAAGTTGACGGAGATTCCGGAGAAGGTGGCCTTTTTCGAGGCCCTTCCGGCCTATGAGAGGGACCTGTTCACCAACAAGAAGTCCAAGACCAACGACGAGGTGTCCAGGCGGATGCTGGAGAGCGTCATCCCCGCCATGGAGGAGCTGACGGACTGGACCCAGGAGGCCATCCACGACTGCCTGATCGATCTGGCGGCGAAGCTGGAGGTCAAGAACGCCACCCTCATGTGGCCCGTGCGCATCGCGGCGGCGGGGCAGGCCGTCACGCCCGGGGGCGCGGTGGAGATCTGCCAGATCCTGGGCAGAGAGGAGTGCCTGCGGCGGCTGGGGATCGGATCGGAGATGCTGAAGGCATGAGCTGGCTGAAGGAACAAGCCTCCCTGCTGGCGGAGTTCTTGCGGGGCGGTTTCCGGCGGACGCTGGGTTACTGTGCGCTGGGGATGTTCCTGGCGGTGCTCCTGGGCGCGGGTATCGGGCTGCTGTTCCCGCAGCAGGCCTACCAGGCCCTCAACGCCTTTATGGAGCAGATCGCGGAATCCGGCGTCGTCGATGAGGCGGGGGAGATGTCGGTCTTTGCCCTGCTGCTCAACAACTGGCGGGCCATGCTGATGTCCGCCGCCTATGGGTTCATCCCGTTTCTGTTCCTGCCGGTCATGAGCCTGGTGATGAACGGGGCCCTGCTGGGGATGCTGGCGGCCATTTTTGTGACGGACGGGATGTCGCTGGCGGCCTACCTGGCCGGGATCCTGCCCCATGGGATTTTTGAAATCCCGGCGCTGATTTTTTCGATTGCCTGCGGGGTGTATCTCTGCCGGAATATGTGCCGACTCGTCGTGAGCAGTCCGGACCGCGTCCCCATGCTGGAGCTGCTGGAGGAGCTGCTGCGGGTGGTCGTGCTGGTGATTGCGCCGCTGACGGCGGCCGCCGCCTTCGTGGAATGCTATGTCACGCCGGTGGTGATGGGATTTTTTATGTGAAATCCTGAAATTTATGAGATTTTTGTGAAAAATCCCCTTGCATTCTGGTTTTCGTTGTGCTACAATATCCCAGATTCCGCACAGTTCCGGACGTCGGACCGGTGCCGCATACCGCGGTTAGTCCGGCGGGGGAGGGAACTGGAGGGTAAAACTAAATTTATTGGAGGAAACAACAAACATGGCAAGCGTCGTATCTATGAAGCAGCTCCTGGAAGCCGGTGTGCACTTCGGTCACCAGACCCGCCGGTGGAACCCCAAGATGGCCCCCTATATCTACACCGAGCGCAACGGCATCTATATCATCGACCTGCAAAAGACCGTCAAGAAGCTGGAGGAGGCCTATAACTTCGTCCGTCAGCTCAGCGAGAACGGGGAGTCCCTGCTGTTCGTGGGCACCAAGAAGCAGGCCCAGGAGGCCATCAAGGAAGAGGCCGCCCGCTGCAATATGTACTTCGTCAACGCCCGCTGGCTGGGCGGCATGATGACCAACTTCAAGACCATGCGCACCCGCGTGGACCGCCTCACCCAGCTCAAGCGGCTGCAGGAGGACGGCACCTTCGACATGCTGCCCAAGAAGGAAGTCATGAAGCACTTGGGCGAGATCGCCAAGCTGGAGAAGTATCTGGGCGGCGTGAAGGAGATGAAGAAGCTCCCCGGCGCGCTGTTCATCGTGGACACCCGCAAGGAGCGCAACGCCATCGCCGAGGCCCACAAGCTGGGCATCCCCGTGGTAGCCATCGCCGACACCAACTGCGACCCCGACGAGATCGACTACCCCATCCCTGGCAACGATGACGCCATCCGTGCCATCAAGCTGATTTCCTCTATTATGGCCAACGCTATGATCGAGGGCCGCCAGGGCGAGCAGAACGAGGAGACCGCCGAGGAAGCTCCTGCCGCCGAGTAAATCGCATCAAAACCCTGTGGGGCGGGAGTGTCCCGCCCCATTTTTTTGGAAGAAACGGAAATACTATTTATATTTACGATATATGGAGGAATATTGTTATGGCTTTTACAGCTGCTGACGTAAAGACCCTGCGCGAGATGACCGGCGTGGGAATGATGGACTGCAAGAAGGCTCTGGCCGCCTCCGACGGCGACATGGACAAGGCCGTGGAGTTCCTGCGGGAGAAGGGCCTGGCCGCTTCCGCCAAGAAGGCCAGCCGGATCGCTGCCGAGGGTATGGCGTATGCCGCCGTCATCGACGGCGTAGGCGTGGTGGTCGAGGTCAACGCTGAGACCGACTTTGTGGGCAAGAACGAGAAGTTCGTGGACTTCGTCAAGGGCGTGGCTGCCACCGTGGCCGCCCAGGCGCCTGCCAATCTGGATGCGCTGATGGACTGCAAGTATAACGGCACCGACCTGACCGTGCTCCAGCAGCAGCAGGAGATGGTCCTGGTCATCGGCGAGAACATCAAGGTCCGCCGTTTCGCGCGCTTCCCCGAGGGTGTGAGCGTGCCCTATATCCATGCCGGTGGCAAAATCGGCGTGCTGGTGAACCTGGACGTGGACGGCGAGGCCACCGACAAGGTGCTGGAGATGGGCAAGGACCTGGCCATGCAGATTGCCGCCCTGAATCCCCGCTTCTGGGACAAGAGCCAGGTGACGCCCGACGTCCTGGAGGAGGAGAAGCGCATCATGCTGGTCCAGATGGACAACGACCCCAAGATGGCCGGTAAGCCCGCCCAGGTCAAGGAGAAGATCGTCGAGGGTAAGCTCAACAAGTTCTATGCGGAGAACTGCCTGCTCCAGCAGGATTTCGTCAAGGATGGCGATATGACGGTGGAGCAGTATATGAATGCCGTGGCCAAGTCCGCTGGTGTCACCGTGCGCCTGCTGGACGCCGTGCGCTTCGAGAAGGGCGAGGGGATCGAGAAGAAGCAGGAAAACTTTGCAGAGGAGATTGCTTCGCTGGTGAAGTGAGGCGGGTTGTAACCGTCTGAAATAAGACGCACCATTTGTCTCTCGAATAATGACACCCTGAGAAGGGCTCGTAGCAATTCGCTGCGGGCCCTTTTTCCACCCCATCATCCCCCTGACTCCGCCCCGTTTTTCTTCCTTTCAGGGGGGATTTCTACGCAGAATCATCACCAAAATAACCCAGGTGTCCCCCCGAAAATTCTCCCCAGCGAGGGAGATTCTACGAGAAAAAAGCGTTCAAAATCTCTGCCAGTACCCCCAAATTTTCCCCGGAGACTCCCCCTGACGTCCACTCAAACTAGCCCCAGACGTTGTTCAAAAATGTTGAAAATTAGTTCAAGGATTGGCTGATTTTTAAGGTGTTCTCCTTGCTTTTTCCCAGAAATCTCCCCGAAGTATCCCCCTGAAAGGGACGCTAATGGGGAGAATGCAAGAGAAGATGAGTGGGAATGCCTGGTGCAGAGCGATCCCCCTCTGAAAGGGAAAATGCTGGGGGTTCGCAAGGGAGGATGAGCGGGAATTTCGCAGTCGAAGTAGTCCCCTGAAAAGGAGAAAAAATTGGGGTTTCGGGAGGGGGAGCGTGAGGGGAGAAATGCGGGAAAAAGTTGCAGAAATCAAGATTTTTGGCTTTTAGAAAAGTGCCATCTTACGGCAGACAATGGACAAAAATCGTGGACAAAGTGTTCATTATAAAAAAGACGTTCACATAGTAATTGAGCTTAAGTCTATATCTTCTCAATTTTTGACGCAAAATTTTGTATTTCTCTTAATTCTTGCTGGTCAGGAGGGCCGAATTTTAAGAATAATTCCCCAGCACTGCAAAATTGAGAATAATTACACTTGAATTTTTCTTAGTTTTTGATCCTTCTAATGCTCGTGGAAATTGATGGGGCGAAGCCGGGGAGCTTATTGGGTGAGAGTGCGAAAATTGAGAATAATTCCTCTGGTATTTATTTTGAATTTCTAACTTTCCGCGAATTTTGCAGAATTGGGATGCCAAAATTTGAGAATAATAGCTTGCATTTAATCTCAATTTTTTATTTACTCTAAATTTTGCTTGTCTGGAAGGGACGAAAATTGAGCGGAATTCCTTGGAGCCGCAAAAATTAAGATAAAAACTTTAACGCGCGAAAGTGAGGTCGCTCATGAAAAAACACAAGTACCGATTCCCTGAGCCAAGCTGCCGAGAATGTCCGCATCACCAAGAAGTGGGCACCATCTTCAATTCGACCCGCTACTGTGGCGGATTCAAACGCAAAAAACCAAGGCGATTCCGCAGTTCAGATCCCGTATTCAAAATTCCCCGATGGTGTCCCAGGAGACTATCACCCAAGGTCTGCCGGATCTAGTGCTTTGCGGATGAATGCTCTGAATATATGGAGTTGCTGTCCATTGCCAAGTTCAATCCAGATGAGCCGTACATCTATCCACTAGGCAGCCATTACACACTGCGACGGGAAATGCCCATCAGCATGACTGCAAAGCAGTTTTTCCAAGCAGCGCAGAGCGAACCTTTGGAAGATATACTGTCTGATTCGGACCTGGCCCTTGGGGAAGTGATCGAGATTGATGACGGGTTGCAGCCGTACTATTTTTACTATTTTGGGCTTCTCAGGCTCATTCCGGCTCCGATTTTTCATCCGCTCAGAACACAAAAAGATGTCGACACGAAGGAGGAAAACTGAATGGATATCAGAAAATTAGCAGAAGAGGGCCGCACGGAAGAACTCAAACAGCAGCTACTAGACCTGGACTCTCAATTCAATTTTAAGTGCCGAAAATGCGGCAAGTGCTGTAAGCACCAAAACACGATCCTTTTCACCCCCCGAGACATTTTTCAGATTGCTCGGAAACTTCAAACAACGACAGGAGAAGTTATTAAAAGATACGCAGAAGCCTACATCGGCAGCACATCCAAAATTCCACTTGTCCACATGGTTCCTCGTGGTCAAAACGAGGTCTGTCCCTTCTTGGGGGATGGTCTCTGCTCCATTCATGATTGTAAACCAACGGCCTGCGCTCTGTTTCCGTTGGGACGGGTGGCCGTCAATAAAACCGCACTGGAAGGAGGAGAGGATGGCAATCAAGAAATTGAGTTCGAGGTCAAGTACATGCTCAACGACATTGATTGTGGCTCAAGAAAGCGTGTCAATACAGTTCGAGAATGGCTCGCACGGTTTGGGATTCCGGAGCAGGATGAATTCTTTCTGTTATGGAGCAGGCTGACTATCCAGCTCCATGCGGCGATTTCAGAACTGGAAAAACAGCATGTATCCGAAGAGACAATGAATCTGTTTTGGATCGCAGTCTTCGGCTCGCTATATCTGTCCTACGATACATCCAGAGAGTTCTTTCCCCAGTTTCAACGAATCGCGGAAAAATTGTTTACATTGTGTCAGGAACTTATGTAGACTACAAAGCTACTTCCGATATCGATGCTATATGATGAGGTGAAAGATGGAAAAGCTTGGTCAGAAGACGCGGAACATCAACTTTTTCAGCGAAAAAAACGGGAAAATGGTATGCCTGCACTCCCGCCATGCCAGAGACTATGCCAAGTACCTTGAAGCGCAGCCTTGGGTGGAGCGATATGAAGCAGGTGCGCCGCTGTCGCAGGAGCTATATGCACACATCAGTCCAGTCTGGATCAGGAGCGCCTATTTTCAGGTTCCCTGGGTATCGGATTTTCTGATTCACTTCGCAGATGGCAGAAAGGGCGTCCGTGAACTGGTCACTGCTGACGGCCTGCGTAGGAAGAATATTGTAGAAAAGCTGGAATTCTCACGAAGATACTGGGCGTCTACAGACATTGATAACTGGAAAGTCGTGCTGTTGCCGGAAGTCTGACAGTATCACTCGATAAAAGCAGGTGGGGGATAAAAAATTCGGTACATCTCCTGAAATGCCTGATTTTGCAATGGTTTCCAAGGCTCGCTCCGTCCTATGAAATATACAGATTAGGATCCTTCGTGGAAGACATTTCGGGGCCGGCAGCAAAGTTTGGTCATGCGGAAAACAGAGAACCAATTTCATGATGTCAGCTTTGTCAAAAGCAGGCGGGGGATAAAAATTCGATACACCTTCTGAGATGCCTGATTTTGCAATGGTTTCAGAGCTTGGTTCCCCCCTATATAATATATAGATGGGATCCTTCGAGGTAGACATTCGGGCTGGCAAGGAAGAGTGGTCACCCTAAAGCAAGAATCAATTTCCTGCTGCTGACTTTTCCGGGAAAAAATCATTTGGCATAAAAACCAGGGCAACTCTTTCCTGCCGGCTGCTGGCGCTTGCGCCGCTCTCAAACTTGCATAAGAGACATCGCAAAAATTCCCTCTATATATACTTAGCGATTTTACACAAGAGATTTCCGAACTTTTACCAGCTAATTTACGCCGTTTCTTTCTGTATATTGAGAAGCTGAGAAGAAATTCGGACTAATTTTTCGATCCTGTTGCAAACAATGTATGGTTTTGCAACTATCATATGGTTTTCCGCATTTCTTCGCAGGCAGCCGTTTGGAGGCTGGCAAAGCAGTTGCAGCAGCTGAAACAGAATACTTCTTCCCTGCCAGCTGCATAGGTGTAGCGTACTACAAACTCATGACAGGGACAGTGGAAAAATTTCTCCCATATATACTTAGAGATAAGGCGTTCAAAACTGCGGAACTTATAGCGGCTGATTTGTGCGATTTTATTATCAAATTGCTAGAAATCGGGAATAAATTTGATTTAATTTTTTGAAGCTCTTGCGTGAAATTGTGCTTTTTTCAAAAAAATGTGCTTTTCTGATGTGCTTCCAGATTCTAAAAAGGGAGGGAAGAGAGGTCATGACATCAAGATTTTTAACGCGAAATGGTGAAACTTACCGTGTGCTGCATCAGGATGGCGATGGCTGCTGGATGATTTCCTTTGATAATCCCACAGAGCGTCCTTTCCGTGCGGCAGCAGCGGAGATGGGCAGCTTTCAGCGTGTTCCAGCACCGCAGGATTTTTCGTCAGAAGATTGCAATTTGTCCTCAGCAGCGCACAAACGGCTTGCGCTTATTCAGCCTTTGTTGGATCAAGATATGGCTGCTGTTACAGATCACCGGTTGCGGCTTTCCATCGCTAAAGATATTGCAGATAAGCAGAATACCACGGTTCGGCGCATCTTGAGATTGTACTACCGCTATCTGGCAACCGGACAAGTTGCATTCTCCAAAAAGCGGGAAGTCAATGCCAACGACACCTACGATTGGGCCATCAAAGCACTCTACTTTTCTGCAAAAAGGCTCTCGCTGCGGGCTACATATGACATGATGCTGGTCCAAAAATATATTGGTTCGGACGGCAAACTGCTTGAAAATATCCCCTCTTGGTCAAGCTTCAGAAACTACTTCTATAGCCGTGACTACCACAAGCAGCCGAGAAAGACGATTGCCCGATCCGGCCTAACCAACTATCAGCGGAATGAGCGCCCAGTCTTCGGTTCAATCACGGATTGGAGGAACGCCCCAGGCAGCTATCAGATGGATGCTACGCAGGCGGATATTTACCTCGTTTCCCGCCATGATCGCAGCAAGGTGATTGGGCGTCCCTACATCTATTTGGCAGTCGATACAGCAACCCAGCTCATCGCTGGTGTCTATGTTGGCCTGGAATGTGATGAGAGCGCCGTGATGCTCTGCCTTGCCAATGCTGCTCAAGATAAGGTCGAATTTTGCCGAAAATACGGGATTGAGATTGATCCCACCCAATGGCCCTCACAGGGTCTCCCTCATGAGATCATCACGGACAAGGGAACTGAGTTTTTCGGCTCTCGGATGCAGGAGTTGTGTCGGAAATATGGCGTTGAAATTCAGTCGTTGCCACCATTCCGACCGGATGGAAAGGGGCTGGTTGAGAAATCCTTTGACCTCATTCAGCAGCGGTACAAGCCGCTTTTGCGCGGAAAGGGCGTTATCGAACCGGACGCCCAGGAGCGTTGGGCGGTCGATTATCGGAGCCAAAGCGTCCTTACTCTGGACGAGTTTACCAAAATCGTGATCCATTGTGTCCTCTATATCAACTCCGGACGCATCCTTACAAATGCAGTAACTCCAGCCCAAAAGTGGCTCGACTCGGACGTGTCCCTTTTGGATGTCCCGCCTGAAGAATTATTCCTGATGTCCCTCCCCAGAGAAGCCGCAAAGTTGACCCGGAAGGGGCTGCGGCTCAACGGATTGCTCTATGTCCCTATGGACATGGAAGGCTTGACGTTGGACAAGACCTATGATGTGGCATTCTCCCGTTCTGATCTCAGCTGTGTCTATATCCTCTTGGATGACTGCTCCTTCAAGCCCTGCCGGCTCTCCCCGCACCAGGCCCAGTATAGTGGCCTGTCCCAGACGGAGGCCGATGCGCTGAAGCAAAACGAGCGAAAACAACGCAGTGCTGCCAGAAAGCAGGAGGTTGCAGCTAGTGTGACGAGCATCCAGAGTATCCGTCAGATCGTCAAGGTCGCATCCGCTTCCGGTTCCGAGAAACCCAAGCAGGATGGGACAACCATCAGTGAGAATCGTTCCAGTGAAAGGGGGCTATTGATAACATGAGGAAATACCCACCCGGCGAATCCGTCTGCGGCGCCATATACGACAGCGCACCAGCAGACAACCCATTTCTCGCCGCCCTTCCAGAGATGCTGCCCCGAAAGGAATTTCTGAGTGCCATCTGCAGCACCCCCGGCCTCCCCCATGATCTTCCCCAGATGTCCCCCGAGGAGCGGAGACAGAGTCTCTCCCTGCTGGCTTCTCTCTTTGTTCCCATGCATTATATGTATGCGGTTTACGATCAGCTCTACCGAGCCATCCGGGAAACGTACAGCACCAGGACAGCCATGGAGGAGATCAAGCGGATCAACGTGCTGTTCAATGGTAAGGAGGGTACCCCATGCGCCACCCAGGCAGCTTCCGGCTCCGTCCTCGGCGTCCCGGGAATCGGAAAGACCTCCACCATCCGCCGCGCCTTGGAGACCATGCCGCAGGTTATTGAGCACACGGAATACATGGGACAGCCATTTTATTGTAAGCAGGTTCTGTACCTACGTATTGAGTGTCCGTCCGACTGCTCCATCAAAACCTTAGCGCTCAATCTGGTTGCTGCTCTGGATCGGGCGATTGGCTCTGACTACCTGCATCAGCTAATTTCTCTCCGCTCTATCGCTGCCTCGGCTGTGGCTACTCAGGTTAAGATTCTTTGTATGACCCATCATGTCGGCCTGCTTCTGGTAGACGAGATCCAAAACGCGGTGGAGACAGCCCGGCGTAACAGGCAGATTAAGCCACTTTTGAAATTTTTGGTGGAGCTCACGAACGACACAGCGACAGCCGTATACTTTGTGGGCACGCCTGTTGCGGAGCAGTTATTCACCTGCCAGGAGCATTTGCGGCGGAGGACGCGGGGTATCCGATTACTGCCGCTGAAACCGGATGGGACATATAGGCGTTTTCTGGAGCAAATCTGGCCTTACCAACTCACGCCCCGGCAAGCCCCCCTGACGGAGAAGTTGGCGAACAAACTGTTTGATTTTTCAGGTGGGATTCCAGCGTATATCATCAAGATTTTCCAGGAAACACAGGCCCAGGCTCTTCTCCATGGACAGAGTCGGATTGATGAAAGGGTGATGCAGAGAGCAATCGACATTCTTGCGATCAAAGTTCCAAAAACATACTCAGGCGGGACATATTTGTCTGATTTTGACGTACATAATGTTGAAAGCGAGGACAATTCACCCGCCCAAGTCCCTGCGGATACCCCTGAGGATGTTCCCGAAAAGCCGCTAGAAGAATCCCCGGAGTCTGTCCCCCGCCTCTACGCCAATCAGAGGGGGCGCAGAGCTGCGGCGAGGGATGCTGCTGACCTGGTGGCTGCTTTCTCTGCCGGCGGCGATTTGCTCCAGTTCCTACGGGAGCGCGATTTGATGGAGGAGTGGCCTGCGACATGTTGACGTATTTTCCAACGCCCTACCCAGATGAGTGGTGGTACAGCGTCCTGTGTCGCTATCACGTCCGCTCCGGACGGAAGAAATTTGCGACGACTCTGCACGAACTCTATGGGGCGCATCCTCTGACTCATGGACGACTCTTTCCAGGAAGTGACTGTTTTGCCGTCATCAAGCAGCTCCCAAATGTCCTGTCCTTGGAAGCTGTGCTTTTGGAGCATACCTTGATGCCGTATTATCTTCGTTTCCATCTCCCTGAGAAAAAGAAATTGGTATTCAACAATCTCATGGCTGGCAGGAGCGGTGGCCTGACGAGTATTCAGCTCCAAACACCAGAAAGAAAACAAGGACTGAAGTTCTGCCCGATGTGCCGCGCTGAGGATACAGAAACATACGGCGAACCATACTGGCACCGGGAACACCAGATCCCGCTGATGCCACTTTGTCCGAAGCATGGCTACCGCCTCCGTTTGGTTGAGATCCCGCTGTCCAAGCTGTCAGAAGTATTCCTTCCGCTGTCCTCTATAAATGCTGGGAATGATGTAACGCCTGCCAGCTTGCCTTGGGAGCCGCTGCTATCTGACGCACTGAACTGTATTCTGAGCTTGCCATTCGGGACTGGACCCCCGCTGGGATACAGCAACCTGGAGAGCACCTTGCTTTCCGCTGGCTTCGGTATCCACGCTGTCCGGGGGAAAGCGTCTCTGGATGCTGAAAAGTTGAGAGTGAGCTGCACTGAATTCTATGGTAAGAGCATTGGTGACCAATACTTCGCAAAGTTGTCACCAGCCATCATTTACCGGGTATGTCACTGGAAGCTGACCTCTCCGGAGCGCTATGCCCTCTTGATAGCCTTTGCTGGACTAACGGTTGAGGAGCTGTTGGGGACAGAGATTCCAGTAGTAGACCCACTCCTGAAAAAGCTGCTGGAATACAAGGAGAAGGGACTCGCTTGCAAGAAGGAGGAGTTGGCTCAACTCGTTGGTGTCAGTCCGCACCAGTTGGATTCTTTGGCGAAAAAGTACAATATTGCACCATTTTGGAAACAATGTGGAGGCAAGCGAACAGAAACCATTCGCATTACCTTAACAACAGAAGAGAAGCAGAACATCGCCCAAGCCGCTGCCATCCACGGTAACGGGCAGACAGCAGTGTTCGCCCGGGAAGTCCTGCTCCGGGGAGTAAATCAAATTTTGAAGAATGATATTGGAGGAACAACTAAATGAGAACTGAAACGAAAGAAGCCGTCGCTTTCCTGGCGGGAAGCCTGATTGATTTGGCAGACATGGCGGAGTCCGATCTGACGGAGGTTGTCGAGTTGGTCGGCGTTGATGCTATCCGGGATCTCATGAGCATGGATCACCTGTGCGGTGAACTCAGCTACGAGCAGATGGCGGACGAAATCTGCGACTACATTGGCTGGGAGCCGATGCTGGCTATCCCGCCCTGGACGGACGAGGAGTTGTCCGTGCGGGGCAGCCAGATTGCGGATCTGGTGGAGGACAAAAATCCGGCAGACGAGGATGCGGCGGAGACCCTGTTTGCTATACTATGCTGGTGCGGACTCAAGGCGTGGCTCGAATGGCATAATGAGGAGACAGCATTATGAAATACACCGAACGGGGTCTGCAAATCACGTTGGATGAGCTGCGCCGGATCGTGGAATACGCAGAGAACCGTGCTAAGTACGACAGTATGGAGCCATGTGTCTACATCAGTTCCAGCGACCGCCCCCGCATTCTCCAATATTGCTACTATGCCGAGTGCAATCCCATCTCTACGATCGGCTACAGGCGCTGTTTCAATGGGAATTTACCAACGGGTTCATGCCTACGCGGGATCAAAATGAGAGCATCGCCATCTGTGGGCTGCTGCACGATATCTGCAAGGTCAACGTTTACCAGCAGGAACCTAAAAACCGAAAAACCTACGATCCTGAGAAGGTAGCGGCGGCGGAGTCCTGGCAGATCAAACATGATGCGCTGGGCGACTTCATCTGGGAGACCGTGATGGGCTACAAATTTGAGGATTCTTTACCCTACGGTCACGGGGAAAAGTCAGTCTACATCATCTCCGGATTTATGCGTCTGACCAGGGAGGAGTCCATGGCGATCCGGTGGCATATGGGATTTTCGGATAGCGACTTCAAGGCGGGCGGGTACTCCGTCGGGAACGCCTTTGAGAAGTATCCATTGGCGGTGCTGACACATGTTGCCGATCTCCAAGCTACCTACCTGGACGAAGCGGCAAAGGCCGGCACGGAACAATAGAATGCGGAGGCATCATTATGACATATGGCTACTGCCGCATCAGCACAAAAAAACAGTCTTTGGAACGTCAGGTGCGAAATATCAAGACTGAGTATCCAGATGCGGTCATTCTTCAGGAGGCATACACCGGAACCAAGATAGACCGCAAAGAATGGAACAAGCTCCATTCCGCAGTATGCTCCGGTGATACCATCATTTTTGATAGCGTAAGCCGGATGAGCCGCAATGCGGAGGAGGGCTTTTCGGCCTATGAATCGCTGTACAATCAAGGTGTTAATCTCGTATTTTTAAAAGAGCCGCACATCAATACGGACACTTTCAAGAAGGCTTTGGAAAGCAACATCGCGCTGACCGGAACAAATGTCGATTACATCCTGGAGGGCGTCAACAAATACCTGATGGCACTTGCTAAAGAGCAGATCCGGCTTGCTTTTGAGCAGGCGGAGAAAGAAGTTTCAGACCTCCACCAACGCACACGGGAGGGGATCGTGACTGCCAAGTTGAACGGCAAGCAGATCGGGCAAAAGCCCGGGGCAAAGCTGACCACGAGGAAGTCTGTTGCCGCCAAAGCGGTGATCCAAAAGCACTCCAAGGATTTTGACGGAACTTTGGACGATGCTTCCGTGATGCGGTTGTGCGGCCTTGCGAGGAACACTTTTTACAAGTACAAGCGGGAACTGAGAGAGGGGGAGATCAGGGCAGAGGGAAGTTCAATGTCCGTAGAGACATAGAACTTTTTCAAGCAAAACACGCAAATATTTCCGAAAAATGCTTGACAAATCACACGAAACGAGGTATAATCATCTTGTCAGTTGAGGGATGACTAGCCAGCTTCCTGACAACTGAAGCTTTTGTTTTTCTTCATGATGTTTTTCCTTTCTGCGTTTTGCCTTTTTTATTTTTCCCCGCGCCGGAATCTGAATCAGCAGATGGGCTGGCCCCGCTTCCAAGAGGGAACCGGGATTGCAGTTTAGGCGGGTGCCGCTGGGCATCCGCCTTTTTTATCTCATGCAAAGGGAGGTTTTCTATGGAATCTAACGCAAGCAATTCCCCATCCACCAAAAGTCGAAAAATGGATCTTTATGCTAGAGCCGCCGCTACCTTGTACGGGATCATCAGCTTCGACGATTTCTGCAAAATCCTGGATGCCTATTACGGCGAAGGGACGCTCTCTAAGGAGCGGATCGCGTCCTACTTCCAATCTGCGAAGAACGATGATCCGATTTATTACACGCAGGACAAGCTGATCGTCCATGCCTCTATTGCCCCAGATGAGGTCACCCGTACCTTTTCAGAAATCCAGAACCCCGTCGGCGTCACGGCTCCGGCCCGGCACTGGATGTTGCCGGAGAAGGAGTTCTTGCAATACGCCAACCCCTTTTTCTACGAGGATTTGAACGGAACAAGAAAGATGGAGGCATATCTCACCGATGATCTGGGTCTCCTCTGTGAGGACGCAAGGGAAATCGTGGGGGGAGATAGTATTCGTCTGCCGCAGCGGCGGTTGTCCCACGCTGATTATGGATGCCCTCGCCCGGCGGGAGTTTCCTTTTGGGCAGGAGTGCGAAATGGATCTCCTGCTCCTGGGCATTGAGATCGATGAGGATACCCGCCGGTGGGAGCGCCTGGGGGCGACCGCTTCGGAAACAACTGGAAACTGACGCATATAAAAGAGGCTGCTCTAGCACGGTAAGAGTAGCCTCTTTGTGCGGGTACGCCGATGCAATTACGGCAGCCAAAGATTTTCAATGTCTTCAGGGACATTCGACCTTGCGCTCAGCGGCAGGATACCGTCCTCTTTTAGCAGATTGTAGATAAACACACGCCCTTTTGGTGTCCAGTAGGGGCCTTGGGAATCATCCAGCGGTGACTGGGAGGTCATATAGCCCTCATTGGCGTAGCACTGATACAACAGCCAGGTGCCGTGGCAAGGATATTGGATGCCCCGTTGGTGAAGATAGGTATTCAACGCCTGCGGGGTGAGGCCATAGTCTTTGGCAATCACGCTGATGGGGATCGCGTCCGGGCTATGGAGGACCGCATTGTAGTATTGGACTTTTGGTATCCAGTCGTGAATCACAGCCTTCATCCTGGCGTTCTGGCAAAGCAGCTCCTGAAGCTGCCGTTCCATATCCCGATTCTCGAAGATATTTTGATTGGGCGGATTTTCGGCAAACGGCAAATCGCCCGTATCCATGGGGTCCCGCCCCGGCAAGTCCCCGCCCTTTTGCATGGAAGGGATTACCATAGTCCGTACCCAGTTCAGGAAAGGATCCGCTTCCGGATGATACAACCCGCCCAGCAAGTGGGTGAGTCCAAGCCCGTTGATCAAAATGAGCTTCTGCGTACCGCCGCGCTGCCGGGAATTGTGTGGGGCCAAACTGAGGGACTGCTGCTCATGATCCGCCAGCGTGGATGCAACCATGGCGGCATCGCCCAGATGGAACGCCTGACATATATCGTTCAGAACCAGCCATGTTGCATTTTGGCGGACAACGACACGTATCGGTTGGCCGTTGTAGAAAAAAGTGTTCGGAAGAATCATTTTAATTGTTCTCCTGTAAAAGTGAAGGATTGACCGGTATGGCCTTATTACATGATAAGAAATAGCTGGAGAAAGTATCAGGGGACACCTTTGGGGACGGCAGCCCCTGTTTGCCCGATCCAAGATGAAACGCAGCCGAGCGTTGGGTGCAGCCAAAAGTGCTGGCAATGGCTCTCATTCAATGTCCGCAGAGACATTCATCCCTGCCGGCTTTCTACCTGAGGCTCCAGCCAGGACATTATGAAACCCACTATCAAATCTAACGACCGTCAGATTTGATAGCGATCTGTTGGTATACATGAGAAAAGAAATCCCTCCCACGATTGCCGGAAGCTGCCAGCAGCGGCCTGTCATCTCTGCCACCTCTTTTACGCATTTGACACATAAAATCCATTGTGCCGAGTTTTTGGAAAAGAAAAAAATAAAAAAATTTGATGGCAAAATATAAAAGGAATAGAATCTATGTGTCAAATGTGTCAAGTGTCAGAATCAGGACAGTACCGCGCCCAGCTTGACGCCGTTGATGACGCGCCGTCTCCCTAATTTGTCAACCCCGCTGTTGACATTGGGAAATGCCGCCCTCATCTGCTGCACAAATTTCCGTTGAGCGCAGGGCTTCATGCCGCATTCCGTACAGTATGTCTTGTAGGCATCGAACAGCTCCGTTGAGCCGGTAGAATAGGCTGCGTCCAATTCGCAGGACTCTTTCACAAACGCCAGCACAGAATCGGACTCCTCCCGGTACTGCTGCAGCTCATCCAGGTTGGTCTGGGTGACGGAAAACCGGTAAAGGTTTTTGACAATGGTATAATGCAAAGTAAAATTTTTAGATTTTCCAGTGTATCACGCGCTCGGTGCTGGTGGCCTCGATTTT